>NZ_MAEY01000035.1:0-3572 GCF_002013745.1 Mycobacterium sp. D16Q16 | reverse complement strand
GGTGCTTCTGCACCTGATCGTGCGGAGAACCAGGCCACCCGGTCGCCGGATGCCGTCGAGCTGACGGTCGACCAGGCCTGGTTCCTCGCAGACACGTTGAGCGCCGGCACCTTTCCCTGGGTGCTGGCGATCACGGTCCCCTTCCGGGATGAGGCACAGCGCGCGGGATTCACGGCCCAGCGCGTTCAGGAACTCACCCGGGCCGGCGTCCTGAGCGCCGAGGGTGCGGTGGATCCCGCTGTGGCGGAATGGATCCGTACCGTGTGCCGCCCCGACCGTTGGCTCGAACTGCGATATGTCGCGGCGGGTTCCGAGAATCCGGACGTGATGCGCGGCATCATCGCCCACACGCAATCGCAGGGTCGCCCGCGGACCGTGGTGTCACTGCGTAACGCCCACCTGATCACCTTCACCGCGGTCGACGCCGACGACCCGTCGGCGCTTGTCCCCAGCGTGGTCGCCGGACTGCGATGGCGCGCACCCGCACGGTTCCCCGAATTCACACTGCCCACCCATGTGGGAGCAAAGGCCGACGAGCAGCTGCGTTCCGGCGCCTCATTGGCCGACGTCGTGGGATACCTGGGCGTCCCTCCCGCCGCGCAGGCTGTGGTGGAATCGGCGTTCATCGGCAACCGCAACTATGTCGAAGTGGTTGCCGGGCAACGTAACAACGCAACTCAACAGACCTCCGAGGTGGGCATCAGCGTGGTGGACACCAGCGCTGGCCGCATCCTCGTCAGCCCACACCGCGCAGGGGACGGCACCTGGTTGTCGACCTTTGCCCCCGGAGCCCCATTCGCGATCGCGGTGGCCGTCGAGCAGTTGATGGCCACGCTCCCGAACGGGCACTGGTTCCCCGACGCCCGACTGACCCGAGACTTCGACTGATGCTGTCGCTCTATTAGTTCCCTACTGTGCTCCACCCCCTATCGAGAGAGTCAAACGAAACACCATGTCTGACAACGCCGTGATGCCCATCGTCCGGGTAGCCGTGCTCGGTGAAGAAAAGCTGACCGAGGTCGCTTTGCCCACTCAGCTGCCGATGCGCGACATCATTCCCGCGGTACACCGGATGGTGGCCCCCGATGCCACTGAGGCCACACCTCAGCGGCTGAGCCTGGCCCCGGTCAACGGTGCACCGTTCAGTGCCGATGCGACCCTGGACACCGTGGGCGTCGTCGACGGAGACCTGCTCACGTTGCGTCCCACCCCCGTGGGACCCGCCGCACCCGGCATCGTCGAAGACATCGCGGATGCCGCCGTCATCTTCTCCGAATCGCGCAAGCGCCCGTGGGGTGCCGAACACATCGCCCGCATCACCCGCCTGGGTGTCCTCGCATTGATCGTGGCGGCAACGGTTCTGGCCATCGTGCACAGCGTTCGCACCGGCTCGGCGCTGAGCCTTGCCGGCCTGGCCGTGGTGGCGGTTGTCGCCTCGATCGGAGCGTTGGTGGCACAGGTGCGCTCACCGCGCCTGGGTGCGGAGTTGGCGATCACCGCACTGGCGCCGATTGCCGGCGCGCTCGCACTCGCCATCCCCGGGGATGGACTGGCCCCGCGCGCCCTCCTGGGTGCCGCCGGGGTGGCAGCGTGGTCGCTGATCTACCTGATCGTGGCGCGTCAGCAGACCGCGTTCTTCACCGCCACCACGGTGCTGTCCCTTGGTATCGCCGGTGCCGCAGGCGCCCAGATCCTGTGGCACCCCTCTCTGCTGGCCGTGGGTAGCGGACTGATCGTCGTGGCACTGCTGGTCACCGTGCGTGCCGCGCAGCTGTCAGCCTTTGCCGCCCGCTTCCCGCTGCCGACCATTCCCGCGCCCGGCGACCCGACGCCCTCCGCTCCGGCGATGTCGGTTCTCAAGGACCTCCCGCGACGCGTCCAGCTCAGCGACTCGCACCAAAGCGGATTCATCGCGGGTGCTTCACTTCTGGCCATCCTGGGATCGCTGGCCCTCGTCGGCGGCTCGGCACCGGCAAGCCCCTGGGCCTGGTACCTGGTGGTCGCGGTGAGCGCAGGAGCGGCGCTGCGTGCCCGTGTGTGGGATTCGGCGGTATGTAAGGCCTGGCTGTTGGCGGTGCCGTTCGTGGTGACGTCCACACTGCTGGTGATCTTTACCTTCGCGGGGCGCTACACCGGCGCGCTGGTGGCACTCGCCGTTCTGGCGTTCCTGGTCGCCGCGCTGACTGTCGTGGTGTTCAACCCGAAGATCGGTGAGGCAGAAAGCTATTCGCTGCCCAGCCGGCGCCTCCTGGGATTCCTCGCCTCGGGCATCGACGCCTCGCTGTTGCCGGTCATCGCATACCTCACCGGGCTGTTCACCTGGATCCTCAACCGATGATCCGATTCATGTCCGTGGGCGCCGTCGCCGCGATGCTGCTGGCGCTGTCTCCTATGACAGCTCCGGCCGCGTACGCGGTGACCCGCCCAGAGGCTGATCCCGCTGCGCTGCCTCGAGATTCAGCCCCCAGTGCTACCGCCGGCATGCAATCCGCTGCGTGCAGCACCACTGTGTTGATGCCCGGTACCGGCACAAGCGGAAAACCGTCCGAGGAGCTCGAGGCGGCATGGCGCTTCTCTCGCGGTGAGGGGCAAAGCGTCGCCATCATCGATACCGGAGTGCAACCGAGCTCACGGCTGCATGTCGAAGGCGGGGGCGACTACGTACAGTCCACCAACGGACTCACCGACTGCGACGGGCACGGGACCATGGTCGCGGGGATCATCGGTGGCCAGCCCGGCCCTGACGGATTCTCCGGCATCGCACCCGCATCCAAGCTGATCTCGATTCGCCAGGAGTCCTCGAAGTTCTCCCCGCGAATCACCGGTGGTGATCCCACCACCAACGGCGCCACCCACTTTGTCAACACACTGGCCCGATCCATCGTGCACGCCGCGAACCTCGGGGCGCGCGTGATCAACATTTCGTCGGTTGTCTGCGTACCAGCGGCAAAGCCCATCGACCAGGCCGCGCTCGGTGCGGCCCTGCGGTACGCCGTCGAAGAAAAGGACGCTGTCGTCATCGCGGCAGCCGGTAACAGCAGCGGCGGTGGCGCCAACTGCCAACCGAACCCGCTCAGCGGTTCCGGTGCCGACCCAAGGAATTGGACTGGGGTGGAATCTGTTTCGGTTCCCTCATGGTGGCAGCCGTACGTGCTGTCGGTGGGATCGGTGTCCGTCGACGGCAGTCCCTCGAAGTTCACGATGTCCGGCCCGTGGGTAGGCATCGCGGCAAATGGCGAGAATGTGATATCGCTGTCCAACGACGAAGCAGGCGGGCTGGCCAACGGAATGGTCGGCCAGGACGGCAAGCCGCACCCCCTGTTCGGAACCAGTTATGCGACCGCTTACGTGTCGGGCGTCGCCGCGCTGGTACGCAGCCGATTCCCCGATCTGACCGCGCAGCAGGTTGTTTCGCGACTGCAAAGGACCGCTCGTGACGCGGGCCGGTCTCCGTCAAATCTCGTGGGAACCGGAACCGTCGACCCAGTGGCCGCACTCACCTGGGAGGTCCCCGCAGACGGAAGCGCACCGGCCGGCCCCAGCGCCCGCGCGGTCGTTCCGCCGCCCCCTCC
>NZ_MAEY01000034.1:0-9414 GCF_002013745.1 Mycobacterium sp. D16Q16 | reverse complement strand
GCGGATCTAGCGGGCCACCGAAGAGCCCCCGGCATCGCGGCGCCGGGGGCTTTTCGCTGTGCGCCCGCTAGCTTGCCCGTCCCGGCGGTACCGCCTGCTCGCGGGTGAATCCGGCCGGACAGAAGTCGACCTCCCAATGCTTTACCCCGTTAAGCCACCCGGACCGCAGTCTGTCGGGCTCACCTGCCGACGCGAGGTCGGGCATGTGGTCGGCGATCGCGTTGAACATGAGGTTGATGGTCATGCGTGCCAGGTTGGCCCCGACGCAGTGGTGCTCTCCATTGCCCCCGAATCCCACGTGCGGGTTGGGGTTTCGCATGATATTGAAAGAGAACGGATCTTCGAAGACCTCTTCGTCGAAGTTCGCGCTGCGGTACATCATGACCACGCGCTGCCCCTTCGTGATCCGCACGCCACCAAGCTCGGTGTCCTCCAGTGCGGTCCGCTGAAACGAGGTTACCGGCGTCGCCCAGCGCACGATCTCGTCGGCGGCCGACTCTGGCCGCTCCCTCTTGTACAGCTCCCACTGATCCGGAAACTGGGTAAAGGCGTGCATGCCGTGAGTGATCGAGTTTCGAGTGGTCTCATTGCCGGCCACCGCCAAAAGCATGACAAAGAAACCGAATTCGTCATCGGATAGTTTCTGACCATCGATATCGGCGTTGATCAGATCGGTACAGATATCAGGACCAGGCTCCACGGCCTTGCGTGCCGCGACGCCCATCGCGTACATCAGAAGTTCCGCGCTGGCGATCGCGCTATCGTCCTCACCATCGGAGGATCCCACGAGCCGATTGGACCAGTCAAAGAGCTGCTCACGTTCGTCCAGGGGCGTCCCCATCAAACCCGCGATGGCCTGTAGCGGAAGCTCACAGGCCACCTGCTCCACGAAGTCGCCATGCCGCATCTGCGCCGCCGCCTTCGCGATGCCCTGCGCCCGGGTGTTGAGATCGTCGCGCAGCCGGTTCACCGCCCGCGGCGTAAACCCGCGGCTGATGATGTGCCGCAACCTACTGTGCCGGGGCGGATCCATGTTGAGCATGATCAAACGCGTCGCATCGATCCGCTCGCGTGGAGTGGTCGGCAGATAGCGCGGTATCGCGGTGTTCTGCTCACTGGAGAACACGTCGCACCGAAGCGAGATCTCCTTGACATCTTTGTGTTTGGACACCACCCAGAAGCCATCATCATCGAACCCAGCAACCCCGCGCTCCGTGTGATTCCACCAGATCGGTTCGGTATGCCGCAGTTCGGCGAGCTCACCCTCCGGGATCCCCCGCACAAAAAGATCAGGATCCGTGAAGTCGATGCCGTCCGGCAAGTGGGGATGTTGGGCCTGTACCACGCTGTACCTCCCGGCCTGTGACGCATTTCACTAATGGCTCTAGTGGCAGTGAAGCACAGAAATCGGCCCCGGGACAAGGGGGCGCAGCGGAAAAACCGCAGATCTATAACGTGTTCTAGGTGCGCGACAGCTTAGGGACGAAGATCGCCCTGATGTGATGGATCCGGGGATCATCCGCCGGAATTTTGAACGTCTCGTCCACTTTCGCGACGACGCGCCACCCGGCGACCTTGGCCTTGGTTTCGATGATGAAACTCGCGACGACATTCTCCCCCTCGACACGGAACTGCCGGTTCGAGGCGGCCGCGATAAGGCGGAACTGCGGACCGTTGTTCAGGCTGCGCCGCAAGTGATCTCCGGAGAATCCGGTCTTGACACCCTGCTCGATCCGCACACATTCCGGAGCGAACGGCACCGCGTCCGCCTGATGTGTGACGAGGGCTTCGATGTATGCATTCGCTGCGGCAATACGCACTTCGTCTGAGGCTCCAGGTGTTGACACCCTCGTAGCATAGGGCCATGTCTGACGGTCTTCCCGCGAGCGGCTCATCCGCGAATGCACCCGCCCAGTTGAACTCCGAGTTCGCCGGCAAGCTCATCAAGTGGATGACCACAGTCAACGTCTGGCTGTACCAGAGGACCGACGGCCGTCTCGGCGGAAAGTGGCGTGTAGGTGCGGCTTTCCCGTGGGGCATACCGGTGCTGCTGCTGACCACCACCGGCCGCAAGACCGGGCAGAAGCGACTGAGCGCGCTGCTCTATCTACCCGATGGAGACAAGGTTGTCCTGGTCGCATCGCAGGGCGGACGTGATGCCAACCCGGCGTGGTACCTCAACCTGAAGGCGAATTCTGAAGTCACCGTTCAGATCAAGGGCGATATCCGAGCGATGACGGCGCACACCGCCACCGATGAGGAGCGCGCGCACTACTGGCCCAAGCTGGTCGAGCTGTACGCGGACTTCGACAAGTACCAGTCGTACACGACCCGCAAGATCCCCGTCGTCGTCCTGGAGCGGGCGCCGGCTTAGGACTGGCTGCCGTATACCGGGACCGGGGTGCGCGCCTTGCCGAGTAGCTCGGTGACCACTGGTCCCAATTCACTTGGGTCCCAACGAGCTCCCTTATCCACCTGCGGGCCGTGCGCCCAGCCTTCGGCGACGCGAATGACGCCCGCTTCGACCTCGAACACCTTTCCCGTGACATCGCGAGCCTCCGGACTGCCCAGCCACACCACCAGCGGCGAGACGTTCTCCGGCGCCATCGCGTCGAACGCGCCGTCCTCGGGCTTCGCCATGGTCTCGGCGAAGACCGCCTCGGTCATCCGGGTGCGCGCTGCCGGAGCAATGGCGTTGACGGTGATGCCGTAGCGGCCCATCTCGGCGGCGGCCTGCAGGGTCAAGGTGGCGATACCGGCCTTGGCCGCGGCGTAGTTCCCTTGCCCGACACTGCCTTGCAGCCCGGCGGCGGAACTGGTGTTGATGATGCGCGCGTCCACCGCGTTTCCGGCCTTGAACTCATCGCGCCAATACGCGGCGGCGTGGCGCAAAGGCGCGAAGTGTCCCTTGAGATGCACGCGGATCACCGCGTCCCACTCCTCCTCGCTCATGTTGGCGAGCATCCGGTCGCGCAGGAAACCGGCGTTGTTGACCAGGACATCCAGGCGGCCAAAAGAATTGACTGCGGTGTCAATCAGATTCTTGGCGCCGTTCCAGTCGGCGACATCGTCACCATTGGTCACGGCCTCGCCACCCGCGGCCTTGATCTCCTCGACGACTTCCTGGGCCGGGCTGGTGCCTGCCGATCCGTCCAGGCCCACACCGATGTCGTTGACGACCACGCGTGCACCCTCGGCGGCGAACGCCAGCGCGTGCGCACGTCCGATACCGCGGCCCGCACCGGTGATGATGACGACCCGACCGTCGAGCAAACCTGGCATGTTCTATTCCTTTTCGCCGTTCTCATTGCTGTTGACATTGGCGGCGTCGAGGAACGCGGGGCGCTCCCCTCCACCGTGCACCGTGAGGACCGCACCGGTCACATAGGAAGACAGGGGTGAGGCAAGAAATGCTGCGGTCCAGCCGATCTCGTCGGGATTGGCAAGACGACCCAGCGGCACCGTCGCACCGACCGAGGCGATCCCGTCTTCGTCGCCGTAATGCATTTCCGAGAGCTCGGTGCGGATCATCCCGGCGGCCAGTGCGTTCACCCGCACCTTGGGCGCCCATTCCACGGCCAGGCTCCGGGTCAGACTCTCCAGTCCGGCCTTGGCCGCGCCGTACGCGGCAGTGCCCGGCGAGGGTCGGCTTGCGCTCACGCTGGTGATGTTGACGATGGTGCCGCCGTCGTCCTGGCGCTGCATCACGGCATTGGCGCGCTGCGAGACGAGCAGTGCGGAGAGCAAGTTCAGTTCGATGATCTTGCGGTGAAAGTTGTGACTCGCGTCGGCGGCCAGCGCGAAGGGGGCACCGCCGGCGTTGTTCACGACAGCATCCAGGCGCCCGTGCCCGGACACGATGGCGCTGATGAGCGCGTCCACCGACTGTTCGTCGCGGACATCGCAGGGATGAAATTCGTAGGGGGTCTCACCAGGGCGGCGTGCGCAGGTAATCACCGTCGCACCGAGCTCGTCGAACACCCGGCTGATACCGGCGCCGACGCCGCGGACACCTCCGGTGACCAGCACGACGCGGCCCTCAAGGCCGAGTTCGTAAGGGGTTCGCACGTGACTCCTTGCCATGTTCCTACTGTTTGTCCTGCGCTTTCGAGCCATGGTAGCGTACCAAGCAAGTGCTTGTTTCGGTACCTTGAGGAGTCTCATGGGCATCATCACCGCGACGGTTGAACCGGGCATCGTCACCGTCACCGTCGACTATCCGAAGGTCAACGCCATCCCCTCGCGTGGATGGTTTGAACTGGCCGACGCCATCTTGGCCGCGGGCAATGACCCGTCCACCCACGTGGTGATCCTGCGGGCCGAGGGCCGCGGGTTCAACGCGGGCGCCGACATCAAGGAGATGCAAGCCACCCAAGCGGAGGGCAAGGGCTACACCGCGCTGATCGACACCAATCGCGGCTGTTTCGAGGCCTTCAGCGCGGTGTACCGCTGCAAGGTGCCCGTCATCGCCGCCGTCAACGGCTTCTGCCTCGGCGGCGGGATCGGCCTGGTGGGCAACGCCGATGTGATCGTCGCCTCCGACGATGCGGTGTTCAGCGTGCCCGAGGTAGATCGCGGCGCGCTCGGCACCGCCACTCATCTGCAGCGACTGGTCCCCCAGCATGTCATGCGCCGGATGTTCTACACGGCAGCCAAGATCGACGCAAAGACCTTGCACCACTACGGATCCATCCACGAGGTGGTGCCACGCGAGGAGCTCGACGAAGCCGCGCTACGCGTGGCACGTGACATCGCTGCCAAGGACACCCGCGTGATCCGGGCCGCCAAGGAAGCCATCAACTTCATCGACCCACAGGACGTCGAGTCGAGCTATCGCATGGAACAGGGCTTTACATTCGAGCTCAATCTGGCGGGTGTCGCCGACGAGCACCGTGACGCATTCGTCGAGACCGGAAAGCCGAAGGGACAGTAGCCGATGAGCCGCTTGCGCGAAGAGGAGAAAATATGAGCGACAAACGATCTTCACTCGACGAGGCCGTCGCCGAGCTGCGCAGCGGCATGACCATCGGCCTCGGGGGCTGGGGTTCACGCCGCAAGCCGATGGCCTTCGTGCGCGCGATTCTGCGTTCGGACATCAAGGATTTGACGGTCGTTACCTACGGCGGACCGGACTTGGGCCTGCTGTGTTCTGCGGGCAAGGTGAAGAAGGCCTACTACGGCTTCGTCTCCCTGGATTCACCGCCGTTCTATGACCCGTGGTTCGCCAAGGCGCGCACCACCGGCGCGATCGAGTCCCGTGAGATGGATGAGGGCATGGTCAAGTGCGGTCTGGAAGCTGCCGCCGCCCGGCTGCCGTTCCTGCCCATCCGGGCCGGGCTGGGATCCGACGTCATGAACTTCTGGGGCGACGAACTCAAGACCGTCACGTCGCCGTACGCGGACTCGTCGGGAAACGCGGAAACCCTGGTCGCGATGCCCGCACTGAACCTTGACGCCGCGTTCGTGCATCTGAATCTGGGTGACGCCACCGGAAACGCCGCCTACACCGGCGTCGACCCATACTTCGACGACCTGTACTGCCTGGCCGCCGAGCGCCGCTACCTTTCGGTGGAGAAGATCGTCTCCACCGAGGAACTGGTGAAAACCGTTCCTCTGCAATCTCTTCTGCTGAACCGCATGATGGTCGACAAGGTGGTCGAGGCACCCGGTGGCGCGCACTTCACCATCGGAGCAGCCGATTACGGCCGTGACGAGAAGTTCCAGAGGCACTACGCCGAGGCCGCGGGCGATCCAGAAACCTGGCAGAAGTTCGTCGACACATACCTATCCGGTTCCGAAGAGGACTACCAGGCAGCCGTCAAGCGCTTTAAGGAGCAGCAGGCATGAGTGAGGCAACCCGCGCCGAGGTATGCGCCGTCGCATGCGCCGAGTTGTTCAGGGACGCAGGTGAGATCATGGCCTCCGCGATGTCGACGATGTCCACCGTCGGTGCCCGGCTGGCCCGCCTGACCTTCTCCCCCGACCTGGTGCTCTCCGATGGCGAGGCCGTCCTGATGGCCGAGACACCGGCGATTGGCGGCACCTCTCCCATCGAGGGATGGATGCCGTTCCGCAAGGTGTTCGATGTGGTGGCCTCGGGCCGCCGCCATGTTGTCATGGGTGCCAACCAGATTGACCGCTACGGCAATCAGAACCTCTCGGCGTTCGGGCCGCTGCAACAACCCACCCGGCAGATGTTCGGTGTGCGCGGTGCCCCGGGAAACACCATCAACCACGCCACCTCGTATTGGGTGGGTAACCACTCGGCGCGGGTCTTCGGCAACTCCGTCGACATCGTGTCCGGCGTCGGCTACGACAAGGCCGACCCCGCGAACCCTGCCTTCAAGTACCTGAACGTGTTCCGGGTGATCACGAACCTGGGTGTGTTCGACTTCAACGGACCCAACCACGAGATGCAAGCGCTGACTCTGCACCCCGGGGTCTCGGCCGAGGACGTCGCATCCAACACCAGCTTCGAGGTGCACGGTCTGGCCGACGCCGGCCAGACCCGGGTACCCACCGAGGAAGAGTTGCGGATCATCCGCGAGGTGATTGATCCGAAGTCATTCCGGGACAAGGAAGTCAAGGCGTGAGCGCGCCGGTCCTCAAGACGCCGCTGACCGAGCTGGTCGGCATCGATCATCCCGTCGTGCAGACAGGCATGGGCTGGGTGGCGGGACCGCGCCTGGTCGCCGCCACCTCCAACGCCGGCGGCCTGGGCATTCTCGCCTCGGCGACCATGACGCTGGAGGAACTGGTCGCGGCGGTCGCGAAGACGAAGTCGCTGACCGACAAGCCGTTCGGTGTGAACATTCGCGCCGATGCCGGTGATGCCACTGAGCGCATCGAGCTGCTCATCCGCGAGAAGATCAAGGTGGCCTCGTTTGCGCTGGCGCCCAAGCAGGATCTGATCGCCAAGCTGAAAGACAATGGCGTGGTGGTGGTTCCGTCTATCGGGGCGGCCAAGCATGCCAAGAAGGTCGCGGCCTGGGGCGCCGACGCGGTGATCGTGCAGGGTGGCGAGGGCGGTGGACACACCGGTCCGGTCGCGACAACCCTGCTACTCCCCTCTGTGCTCGACGCGGTCAAGGACACCGGAATGCCGGTCATCGCCGCCGGCGGCTTCTTCGACGGGCGTGGCCTCGCGGCGGCGCTGTCCTACGGCGCGGCCGGCGTGGCCATGGGTACCCGATTCCTGCTGACCGCCGACAGCACGGTGCCGGATGCGGTCAAGGAGCGCTACCTGGCCTCGGCTCTCGACGGCACCGTGGTGTCGACCCGCGTCGATGGCATGCCGCACCGGGTATTGCGTACCGAGCTGGTTGAGAAGCTCGAAAGCGGTTCGCGGGTACGCGGTTTCAGTGCCGCGATTCTGAACGCGGCCAAATTCAAGAAGATGACGGGCATGACCTGGCGATCCATGATCAAGGACGGCATGGCGATGCGCCATGGCAAGGAGCTCACCTGGTCACAGGTGCTCATGGCGGCGAATACCCCGATGCTGCTGAAAGCCGGACTCGTCGAAGGGAACACCGGCGCCGGGGTTCTCGCCTCGGGTCAGGTCGCGGGCATCCTCGATGACCTGCCGAGCTGCCAGGAGCTGATCGACGCGATCGTCTCCGAAGCCGTCGCTCACCTCACGGCAGCGAACGCCGCCATTATCTAGGCGCCGAGTGGGAATCTCACGAGGCGAATCGACCTAAATCCCTCGCAAGATTCCCACTCGACAGAGCTGTTCGAAACGCTTCGTCGACCCGAGCCACGATCGTGCCTGCGCGATGCTGAAGCATCTCGGATGTCACTCGAATGATGGTCCAGCCTTCCGCTGAGAGTCCGGCCGAGCGATCGACATCGCGAGAACGCTGATGCGGGTCTGTCCAATGCTGTGCGCCATCAAACTCGACTCCGAGCTTGAGGTCCTCCCATCCCATATCGACCCTTGCGACAAACTCTCCATAACGCGTATACACACGGATCTGACTCTGCGGCTTGGGAAATCCTGACCTTACGAGAAGCAGCCGGGTGCGAGTTTCTTGCGGTGACTCCGCTCCACCGTCAACCAATTCCAGCGCCTTACCAAGCGTCACCAACCCCCTGGCTCCAGGATGCGCGGCCGCCACCTTCTGAATCTCCGCAAGGCTGACACCGGTAGCCGCAATCAGTGCATCCAATCGTTGAACGGCGGTATCGAGCCGCAACCAACGTCCCAGGTCAAATGCCGTGCGCGCTGCCGAGGTGGCTGCAACGCCATCAATGCGATCAACCTCATTGCTTAACAATGACTCCCGGTGCACCCTCAGCCCGGTCGGGGCTTTGTGGTTGCGATAGATCAACTCCGCGTCGGCCGCACGATCGACCCACTTCGACCCGAGAAGTGCTGACGCGGACAACCCCGCGACCACCCCGCTCCGCTGCGACCACAGCCACGCGGCCTGTGCCTGCTGAATCGCCGTCACGCTCGATCCGCGGGGTATGTACACGGACGGATAGATCTGTTCGTACCGACTTCGGAGTAGGTGCTCGGTCACAACTCCGGCAGCGATTGCCTCGGTTGACCGGAATGGCCACGGAACCTCCCCCACAGCGGGAGCATCTCACCGCCCACCGACAAAATCCGAGTGGGAATCTCACGAGGAAACCGACCAAAACACCTCGGCACATTCCCACTCGACCGCAAGGATAGAGACAGGTGATTCACAGCCTGCGGGAGAACGCTGGTCGTATGACCTTCCGAAAGTTCACCTTCTCGACAGCTGCCTGTTGTTTGGCGGCGGGAGCGGCCATCATGCTTGCCCCGCTCGCCGCCGCCGATAACGACCAGCCGTCGGTCCCCAACCACGGCATTCAGACCCCGAAACAGGGCTCCATGGAGCTACCGACAGATCGCGGTCGCGATCACGTATTACGGCAAGACCAATCCGTGGGCGGTGCAGACCCCGGCGTCCCGTACGGAACCGATCCCTATGTCCCGGACCATGCCACCGATATCGGTGGAGCCGATCCCTCCACTCCGCTGGGCACCGATCCGGATGTGCCCTACGGAACGTGGGCTCAGAACTAGTCGCCCGGTAGAGCAGGCCCCGGTAAAGGTGGAGGGGCCTGCTCCGGGATCCCGGAGTCGGGTGGCTGCGACCGAATGAACTCCGCAGCCCCCGGGCTATTGAACATGCCCGTGTTGTCCCGCTTACTCAACCAATCCCAGGCCTGGCCCATCCACATCGGGTCTTGCGGCAGGTCAGACATCTGCGGATTGAAGGGCAAACTGCCGCCCGGCAATCCAGGAATGCTGCACACCTCCGGTGGACACGGCTCGGCCGATGCAGGGGCAGCGCCCGTGATGACACCCAGCGTCATCGCGGCCGCGCCGATCAGGATTCCAGCTCGCATTCCCTGAGGCTACGCCTCGACCATTCG
>NZ_MAEY01000033.1:0-24941 GCF_002013745.1 Mycobacterium sp. D16Q16 | reverse complement strand
GGATTGTTCCGGGAACTACGCGATTCCCGGCATATACGTTGCGGCGGCCTGCATATCGCCGACGGTGTAACTCGTAGCGGCCTCGGTGACTCCCATACCGGCCCGGCCCAGCTCATAGGCGGCGCCGGCCGCCGCAGCGTTGCGCTCGATTCCGTGGGCGCTGAATGCCGCCGCACTCTGGATGGACACCGGGTCGGCCGCCGGCGGTACCACCGCGCCGATCACCGGTGCGGCAGCGGTATGCACGGCGGCGAGCCGTGCGGTCAAGGCCTCCACCGCGGCGCTGGCTGCGGCCATTCCCTCGGGAACGACGTTCAGGATCATGGCGAGTACTCCTCCTCTGGATGTATTCCGGTCATTGAGATCGTCTCTGCGTAAGCAGATCTCGGATCGACTCCGGTACCGCCGGAAGCTCGGCTACTGGTGCGGCGTCAAGGGAGATGGTGGGATATCCGGCGAGATGATCCGCGTAGGTCTGTGGGCCCAAGCGCATCCCGAGTCCCGCCCAGGCGTCGATCACCGACCATCTCCGCGGGTTTCGCTTGGCCCAATCGCTGCCGTCCAGCAGGCGTTTCCATGTAGACAGCTCGAGTTCGTCCAAGCCATACCCACCGAGGAACTCGGCATAGGAAACGGCTCTGCCGCGCACCACGCTCACTCCCCGGCCGAGCGTCGGCGCTTCTGCCGCCATACCAAGAATGGACATCGCCGCGACGGCCCCCGTGGTGACCTCTTCGGTCAGCCTGACAGAGGGAAACGCTTGCAGTGCAAGACATGCGTCCACGATCGACACCAGCACGTCGGTGCCGCCGACCAATTGATCGGCCTCTCCGAGTACCCGGGGCAGCCGCGCGAGCGTGAAGTCAAGCCCGAGCGGTGATGCCGCGACCACCAGTTCGGCCAGCGCCTTGGATGCCGCGTACGGGTAGAGGGCGTGGCGCGGATCGGTGACGTGCGCGGCGGCCGGCTCGGCGTTGACGACGAACGTCGACATGTGGATCAACCGGATGCCACGTGCAGCGCACCCGTCCACGGCCGCGGATACCCAGTCCACGTTGGCATGCCGGATATCTCGGTAGGGAGCCAGCATGTTGGTGTTCCCGATGCAATTGATCAGGGTGCTGGCCCCGGTCTCGCGCAGCACTGTGTCCAGCGCTTCGGGGCTGAATCCTGGCCCGGCATGTCGGATCCTGACACCGTCAACGGCCCGCAGAGCGGGCCACGGACCGGAATCAGGGACCTCCGATCTCGTCACCAACACGACATCAGGGCGCAGCGCACCGTGGCGCTTCAGATCGAGCGTGGCACGGGCGAATCCGGTGCCGACGATCCCCGACGCACCCAACACGATGATCGGCCCGTCGTCACTGGCCTGTGAGTTGTTGCCGTGCAACGTCGTGACGCGGCGGGGAGTCGTCAGCCGCTCGAGGTCCGCGCCAATGTCGGCTGCGGTATCTGCGGCACCGAGGTCGGCAGCCGCCGGGCCGGCAGCGGCAAGGTACGCGGCACTGTCGGCGCTGATCAGGTCCAGCACAGAGAGTTGGCGGCCGAGATACCGCCGAGTGTCCGGCAGCATTCTGATCAGATCGAGCGAGCCAATCCCCTCGGCAAGGAGCGACGATTCCGCGCCGATCTCCCGCCCGAGACACCGACTCCAGACGCGCGCAAGACCAGCGGCAGTTTCCACGGTGTGTGTCTCGTCCGGCAGCGCGTCCACAAACTGCGGCATGGTCAGCAGGCCGTCGAGGTCAACCTTGCCGTTCGGCTTACGGGGGATGCTCAGCACACCTAATACCAAGAACGAGGAGACCCCGAGGTTCACCAGAAGGCGTCTGATCCTCGCCGCTATTTTGTTGTCGTCCAGATCTTTACGGGCCTGAAACCAGACCACCAATGCGCCACGGTGCAACCCCACACCGACATCGACGATCGCGGGGTCCTCGGATACGCGCCGGATCACCGAAGCAGTGTCGATCCGCTTGCCGGAGATCTTCACGATGGCGTCGCGGCGTCCGGAGAAGGTGGGAAATCCGTCCTCGTCGAACACCACGCGGTCGGCGGTGGCGAATGCTCGCCTGGGCGCGCCACCGGCGGTATTGACCACACCGAAGCTTTCCCCCGATGTCCCAAGGTAGCCCGCCGAAACGGTGTCTCCGGCGATGATGATCTCACCGAACGCGACATAGACCGTGTTGGGTATGACCGGCAGACCCACGCGGAGCCGCTCGGAGCCACCACCGTCCGGCTCTCTGTCGATGGGCAGATACGTCACGACGACCGTGGTTTCAGTCGGCCCGTAGCTGGAGATGAGTGCGACAGACTGTGTCCCAGCGGACGCCAGCCACTTGTCGACTGCGCCGGACCGAATGCCTTCACCACCGACGACCACCTGGCGCAGATCGGACGCACCGATCACCGTCAGGGCCTCGGCGTCCTCGCACAGCAGATGCCACACGGCGGTCGGCAGGTCGATCAGGGTGGGCCTCAGTTCCCGGATGTCCCGTATCAGGGTGACGAGATCTCCGGATTTCATCGCCGGGGAACGGAGCAGCCGTGAGCCGCGGACCGCCCCGCCGAAGATCTCTTCAACGCTGATATCCGAGGTCAACGGCGCACATTGGAGAATGCTGTCCTGCGCACCCCAGCCGTAGGCATGTCCAGCAGCGCGGGCGAACGACGCCAGTGCACCGTGCGTGACGGGGACGAGTTTGGGTTCACCGGTCGACCCCGAGGTCGCCATGATGTACGCCGTCCTCACGGCTAAGGCAGTGTCCCGCGATACCTCCTCGATGCGCTCGTCGACGAGGGCACGCAATGGGCCGGCTACGTCTCGCGGGATCGGAGCCTTGGTATCGACCACATGTACCGCGGCGTCGCCGTACCCGGTAATCGAATCGGCCCGCAAGGAAGTATCTTTCGCACTATCGCACACGGTGTATCCGCAGCCGGCGAGATGGCAGGCGATCAGCAGATCTACGGTCTTGTCCGTGTCATCGTCGACGCACACCACGATGTCGCCCGGTGCGACGCCAGCGATGACCAGCCAGGCGATCCAGGACTCAACAAATCGTCGCCGCTGCAAGAACCGCTGCACACCGCCGCCGGTGTCCATGAACCAGGCGGCCACCGCAGCCGGCTCGGTTTGCGCACTATCATCGCCCCGGCGGCGGGCACCGTCGGCACCGATCCCGAACCACTCGTTCACGGTCATGGCAATCGGCAAGTCCCACATGGCTTCCATCGACCCGAGCGCCGCCGCGATCCGCTCCGCGATCCACCGAGGCGTGCCCGCGTCGCCCTGGTCCGCGCGGCCCCAGATGGACAGCATGAGGGTGCGCCGATCCTCGTCCATGACGCACGACACGGTCATTCCCTCCACGGGACCGATATCGGTCGCATGGGGTGTGGCCGAGAGAAAAGGGCGCAGGGCAGGTGCGCAGGTTTCGCGGATGAAGTTGAAGGTCAGCGCCTCGACATGCGATGTCCTGTTGATTGCCAGATACATTCGGCGGTATTGCTCCTCACGAAGCCACCGGCGCCGTGAGGCTCTGACATAGTCGCGATCAAGTGCCTGCACGACATCACGCACAGAGGCAAATGCGGGGAAACGGACCGGATGTGCGATCGAGTTGACCAGACAGGTTGCGACGTTCAGGTCGGGCTCCCCGAACCTGTTATCCACGGCGTGGAGCAGCAGCGTCGAAGTGCTCTGCCGCAGACTCGCGTCCACCGCAATCGAAGCTGCCGCCACCAGAATGTTCAACGGCACCTGCTTGACCTCGGACAGCGCCTCGATTGCGTCGAATGCCTTGCCGGATAGCGTTACCGATTCCTGCAGTACCCCTCTGGCCGCGCCCTCCGTCCCTTCGCCGAGGCTGAGCCCGTGCCCTCCATGTCGGGACGCCTCAGTGAGTTCGCGCTGGATTGCCACACCGAAACGTTGCAGCGATTCCTCGGCTTTGACGGCCTCGAGACCGTGCGCCGCCGCAATCTTCGCCAGTGCTGCACTTGCACAGGCATTTTCGGGTTCGTCAGGACCGGTCAGACGACGGCCCAGATCGGTCTCTATCACGCCGATAGCGCCGCCATCGAGCAGCAGGTGGTGCGCATGGATCTCGAGCCCCACCACCCGTCCGTCCGCACCCGTGCGGATGGTATACCGGACGAGTGGCGAGGCGGCGAGGTCTGTCGACCACATATCCACAAGCTCGCCAGCGGCCCTCGTTGCCGGCTCCGCCCCGTCCGAGACCACCGTCACGATGTCACTGAACTGCAATCCTCGCATCAGCTCTGGATAGTGCGCACCTTCTCGCACCGGTACGAGGACGCACAGCTGCAGCGGGTTGGCCGATACGGCTCCCTCCAGCGCGGACAGGAACATCGGCGCGTCAATCGGATGAAACCGATAACTCTTCCCAATGAGATACAACCCGGGATCACCGGCCTGCAACGCGCCGTTGTACATGTTCTGCTGCGACCTGCTCAACGGCACCCGGTCCACGCGCGCTTCGACCGCCACCGTCATGTGACGCCTTCCGGCTGTGCCTGCTCCAGTGCCCGCGCCCAGCCGGCGATGGAAAGGTCTGCCACCAAACGCTTCTGCAGCTCCGAACCGCGAGTCACACCCAGCTGCTTCATCAGCAGCACGAAACGCACCGAGTCGAGTCCCAGCTCTCGCAGATCAGTGGCGTCGCCGTCGAAGAGCTCCACCTCCGAGATGTACAGCACCTCACAGACTGCCGTCAGAATCCGGTCCCTCGTGGCTTCAGGCACGCGTCGGCGCCCCGGTCAGCTCGGCGGCCAAGGAAGATCGCATGACCTTGCCGGACTTCGTCCGGGGGATGTCGTCGACAACAGCGATGACCGACGGCCTGGCCATCGATTCCGACTGGTGCCGATACGTCGCCGCAATCCGCTGCTTGAGCTCGGCCGCCCCTTGCCCGTCTAGCGGTGTGGTGGGTACCACCGCCAACCCGACAAGCGCGCCGAACTCCTCGTCCGGTATCTCGTAGCACGCCGCTTCGCCAACGCCCGCAACGTTTTCGGCAATCCGGTCGACCTCGTCGGGCACCACATTGACCCCTCCGGAGATAATCATCTCCGAGGAACGGCCCCTGATGTAGAAGAAGCCATCGTCACGACGCTCCACCAGGTCTCCGGTGTTCACCCATCCGTCGGCCAGTACCTCGCGGGTGCGATCCGGATTTCCCCAATACCCCAGCATGTTGGCCGGCGACTTGATCCACAGCGTGCCGTACGACGCGGACACGCCCCCGTGCGTCGGCCCGCCGGTCTCACCATCCGACAAGAAGGTCTGCACCCCTGGGTATGGACGCCCGACGGCACCCTCCTCGATCTTGGCGATCGACTCGTCATCGGTCGGAAGACACAGTGCGGTACAGCCTGTTTCACTCAGTCCATATACCTGCGCCGTCCGCACCCCCGCCGCCTCGATGAACTGCACATCAGCCGGGATCGCACGTGAACCGCCGTACGCGATGAATCGCAACGAGGGAACGGCGGCTCCGGTGAGCTGGAGCTCGGACACCAATCTGGTCATGAGGGTGGGTACCAGGCACGCGGTGGCCACCTCGTTCCCGGCGAGCAACTCCCTCAGCGATGCCCCGCCCTCGCCGCCGGTGACACACGACGCGCCGTGCATCAGCCCGTTGAGAATCCACCAGAGCCCACCGATATGAGTTGCGGGCAGCGGTGAGTAGGTCGTCTCCCCTGCCACCCAGTCGATCCAGCTCAGTTCCTCGGCGAGCAGGATGTCAGGGACTGCGAAAAACGTGCGGTTGGGCAGCAGCACGGCCTTCGGCTCTCCCGTGGTGCCGCTGGTGAAGATCATGGCGAACGGTTCGTTCGCATGGCCTTCAGTTTGTGCTGCCAGCCAATCTGTTTCGAGGCTCGATGGATGATCCACGTCGTCCTCGTCGGCCATATTCGGAAGGATCGCGGCGGGGTCCGCTATCTCGCAGAACCGCGCGATGGCTGCCGGGGGCAGGGCGTTGTCCACCATGACGGCGATAGCCCCGAGCCGCGCACACGCGAGCACCGAAAGGTACGTCTGAGGCCCGTTGTCCGAAAGAACTACAACACGGGACCCTCGGGTGACCGACGCGGCACGGAGGGTCGCGGCCAGCTTGCCGACTTCGGCGGCGAGTTCGCCGTACGTCATGGCACCAGTACCGTCGCTGCGGCGCAATGCGATGAGCCCGGGCCGCAGGCGGGCCTGTTCGAGGATCCGTTCCAACACAGTGGGCGGTGACTGAGACATGGCGGTGAGGATGCGCTTCCTGTCGTGGGCTACGGGATGTTCAGGACCGCGATCTCGAACTCACCGGCCGCGGATCCTCCATCCTGATCCCAGAATTCGATGGTGCTGTGGAACTGGAGGTAGCGCCATGACCGGTCGACGATATGGAAATCACGGGCCTGCAGGCGAGCGGAGAACTGCTGCGCGTTGACCAGCCGCCGGAACCGCGACGAGGTGCTCTTGATCAGCATCCCGGCAAGTTGGTTCTGGCAGTAGTCGTCGATCGACCAGCCCCGAAATGCCCAGATGTCTTCGTTGACAACACCTTGAGCGAAGGCGCAGTACGCGAGCTGGTTAAAGCACAGCACCAATTCCACTGCGTTGAAGTGCCCCGTGCTCCGGATATAGGCGGACTCGTTGATCGCGAAGTTGCCCTGCGCGTGCACCGCGTCGGAGGTGATTCCATACTCGGCATCGGCCAGATAGCGGCAGCCCTTGTATGAATATGGTTCCAGCACTCTGCCGAGCAGACCCTCGGCGATCGGGGCCATTCCGGCGGAAGGCAGCCCGGTCTGAACCGACAGAGTTGCGGCGACCGCGCTCACGCCGCAAATCCGGGCGTCTCGAGACCGTCCAACATGGTCAGGCGGTGTGTTGTCAGTGTGCCCGACGCCGTTCCATGTTTCGCACGATGGACCAGAGAACGATTGTCCCACAACACGATATCCCCCACCTCGTAGTGCTGGGCGTGGATAAATGGCGAGGCGTAGTCGGGGTCGAGCTGCCCCGACTCTTCGAGTAGCTGCTGAAGCAGCGCAGCGTCGAGGAGCGTTCCATCCTCGTCCTCGATCGTCTCGGTACCCGCCTCACAGATGTACAGGATCTCTTCGCCGGTCTTTGGGTGTTTGATCACCGTGGGCCATTTCTGTGGGGGCGTGACCCTCTCGATCTCGGCCAGGATCTCCCCAATGGGCCGGTAGACATCACTCGGCCGGATCTTGATGTAGCGCCGCGGCGTATGCGTGCTGAATGTCCCACGCACAGAATCCCTTATCGTGCTAGATAGCGATTCCCATACCTTGTTGAGATCGATGAAATAGGTGCCGCGATCACGCCCGGGAACTGCCAGCGGCACCACCATGGAGAACGCAAAAGGTTTCGGCATGAACATGTAGTCGACGTGCCAGAACGCACCGGTACGTGGAACCCCTTGTCCCTCTTCGGTAGACGAGACAAAGATCTCCGGGTGGTCCTCGTGGTGATACACGGGCTCGTAGTAGGGAACTATCTCCCCGATCAACCTCCCAAGCCGGATGAACTCCTCCGGTGAGGGGTGCACATCCTTGAGGATGACGAGCTTGTTCCGGTAGACGAGTTCGCGGATCTCCTGCGTGGTGATTCCGTCCAGGTTTCCAGGGTCAATCCCCGTGACCTGTGTCCCCAGGCCCTCGCCCTTCACGTTGAGCGTCATCGACTCCCTACTCTTCTCGCTGATCTGTCCACCTGATGCGCGACTAATGGAGCAGTCGAACCGGGCACACGAAAAGTTCCCGAGCCTTGCGGTGTCATTTCCAACCGATGGGTAAATCGTTGGAAAACAACGGAATTAGTGGCCGACATCACGCTTGTCGCGTCTCCGATGACCGGCTACCACACGATGCCAGCCGGCAGAGCCAGCCCGACTCGGTTGAAACCCGCTACCAGAACACGCCTTCGGACATCCTCCGCATATCGCGCTCAGCAAATAAGTTCGTTGCTAGCCTGAGTCGGTGACTTACCCACCTCAGGAGCCGCCCGCATCGGGCGATCCGTCAGCGCACGACCCGCATCAGCCACCCCCGGGTTACCCGACTCAGCCACCCGCGGGTTATCAGCCGCCCCCGCCGCCCGGATATCAACCCGGGTACCAGCCGGGTCCTCCGCCGGGAGCCTCCCAGTACCCGGGTGGACAATTCCCGCCCCCTCCCCAGGGGTATCCGCCTGTTGGCTACGGCTACCCGCCGCAGGCCCCATGGCCACCCCAAGGACCGTTCAATGCCGGTGAGTCGTGGAGCTGGTCGTGGGCCCAGGTCACCAAGCGCTTCGGAACCTTCATTCCGCCGTATCTGGTCTGGTTCCTTGCGATAGGTGTGCCGTTCGGGATCGTCTACGCGATTCTGATGGCCAGCCTGCCGCAGACCAGCACCAGCGGCTACGGCGGTGATTCCAGCTCCTCGTACTCGTACTCGTATGAGGGACCCGAGTTCTCCGGCGGAGCTATCGCCATCATCATCCTGCTCTACGCAGTGGTGTTCGCGGTCAGCCTCTACGTGGGCGCCTGCATCGTCAGCGCCAATCTCGATGTCGCCGACGGTAAGCCCGTGAGTTTCGGAACCTTCTTCCGCGCCCGCAGTTTCGGCGCCTACGCGGGGACCGCACTCTTAGTCGCGCTCGGAGTGCTGATCGGAAGCTTCTTGATCATCGGCGGAATCATCTTCGGGTTCTTCGCCCAGTACGCCGTGTTCTTCGCCATCGACCGTGGTCTGGGCCCCGTCGATGCGATCAAGGCCAGCTTTCAGATCGTCAAAGACAACCTGGCACAGGCCTTGCTCGTGTTCCTGATCACCTTGGCTGTTGCTTTCGCCGGTGTCGCGGCGACATTCATCACCTGTGGCTTGGGCGGCATCATCGCCTACCCCACGATTGCGGCCTTGTCCGGTCTGATCCATGTGTACACCTACCGGCGCCTCACCGGAGGAGTCATCGCACCAGCGCCGGTGTAAACCTCGGCGCCGCAAGCCGAGTGGGAGTCTCACGAGAGAATCGAGCCCATTTCCCACGCCAGATTCCCACTCGGCACACGGAGTGAACAACGAAAAGGCCCGGCCTGCACTGGATTTCTCCAGGCAGACCGGGCCTTTTTTCGTTACAGGACTTAGAAGTCCATACCGCCCATGCCACCGGTCGGGTCGCCCGCAGGTGCGGCGGCCTTCTCCGGCTTGTCGGCAACAACGGCCTCGGTGGTGAGGAACAACGCCGCGATGGACGCCGCGTTCTGCAGCGCCGAGCGAGTCACCTTCACGGGGTCGGCAACGCCGGCCGCGAGCAGGTCCTCGTACACGTTGGTCGCCGCATTCAGGCCGTGGCCCGCAGGAAGGTTTGCAACCTTCTCCGCGACGACACCCGGCTCCAGACCGCCGTTGAAGGCGATCTGCTTCAGCGGAGCCGACAGCGCCACACGCACGATGTTGGCACCCGTGGCCTCGTCACCCTCAAGGGAGAGCGAGTCCAGCGCGGGGGCAGCCTGCAGCAGGGCGACGCCACCACCGGCTACGATGCCCTCTTCGACGGCGGCCTTCGCGTTGCGAACGGCGTCCTCGATGCGGTGCTTGCGCTCCTTGAGCTCCACCTCGGTGGCAGCTCCGGCCTTGATCACCGCAACACCGCCGGCCAGCTTGGCCAAGCGCTCCTGCAGCTTCTCGCGGTCGTAGTCGGAGTCGCTGTTCTCGATCTCGCTGCGGATCTGCGCCACGCGACCGGCGATGGCGTCGGAATCGCCCGCGCCCTCGACGATGGTGGTCTCGTCCTTGGTGACGACGACCTTGCGGGCCTGCCCGAGCAGCGTGATGTCGGCGGTCTCCAGGGAGAGGCCAACCTCTTCGCTGACGACCTGGCCACCGGTGAGGATCGCCATGTCCTGCAGCATCGCCTTGCGACGGTCACCGAAGCCCGGGGCCTTGACGGCGACGGACTTGAAGGTGCCGCGGATCTTGTTGACGACCAGGGTCGAGAGAGCCTCGCCCTCGACGTCCTCGGCGATGATCAGCAGCGGCTTGCCGCCCTGAATGACCTTCTCCAGCAGGGGAAGCAGGTCCTTGACAGTCGACACCTTGGAGCTGACCAGCAGGATGTAGGGATCCTCCAGGACGGCTTCCTGACGCTCGGCGTCGGTCACGAAGTAGCCCGAGATGTAGCCCTTGTCGAAGCGCATACCTTCGGTGAGCTCCAGCTGCAGGCCGAAGGTGTTGGACTCCTCGACGGTGATGACACCCTCGTTGCCAACCTTGTCCATGGCCTCGGCGATCAGATCGCCGATGGACTGGTCACCAGCGGAGATGCCCGCGGTGGCCGCGATCTGCTCCTTGGTGTCGATCTCCTTGGCAGAGGCCAGCAAGGCGCTGGTGACGGCCTCCACGGCCTTCTCGATACCGCGCTTCAGGCCGAGCGGGTTGGCGCCGGCGGCGACGTTACGCAGACCTTCCTTGACCAGAGCCTGAGCGAGCACGGTGGCGGTAGTAGTGCCGTCACCTGCGACGTCATCGGTCTTCTTGGCAACTTCCTTGACCAGCTCTGCGCCGATCTTCTCGTACGGGTCCTCCAGCTCGATCTCCTTGGCGATGGACACACCATCGTTGGTGATCGTGGGGGCGCCCCACTTCTTCTCCAAGACGACATTGCGACCCTTGGGGCCCAGTGTCACCTTGACCGCGTCAGCGAGGGCGTTAAGGCCCCGCTCCAGGCCGCGGCGGGCCTCTTCGTCATACGCAATTGTCTTGGCCATTGCGAAGTGATTCCTCCGTATAGGGGGTTGCACGTTCTGGGCCGGGCGCAGTGCCCGCGACGGACGGACGCAGCTGTGTGGGCTGCGGCCTCACCGTCCCGGCCTAGCACTCACCGGTCGTGAGTGCCAATGCCATTTTTAGCACTCGGACATGGCGAGTGCAAGGGCGATCGCAGACTCCCCACATCAATAAATGCGACGTCGGCAGGCCGCCGTCAAGATTGTCGGCAGCGATATGGGTCCGATACTCAACGATCTGGACGCCGCACAGCTCGCCCTGTTTCAAGGACCGAACTCGCTACCGCCCGCGATCCGGTACGCGCGCGGGCGGGTCTGGGTGCCGACTGAGCTCGTCGCGTTGCTTGGAACAGCCGGGCTGTGGCGGGGGCCCACAGGCATACAGGTACACGATCTAGGGTGCTGATATGTCGCTCGATATCCTGATCAGTGGTGCTGGTATCGCAGGTCCGGCGCTCGCGTACTGGCTTGTGCAAGAAGGGCATACCGTCACGATCGTCGAACGCGCCGCCACCGTGCGGGGTGGTGGGCAGGCTGTCGACTTCCGTGGTCCGTCGATCGAGGTACTGGACAAGATGGGCGTGCTCGACGCGGTACGAGCGCAGGCCACCCACATGGGGTCCATGGTGATGGTCGATGCCAAGGGCAAGGAGATCGCCCGCCTTCCCCCGGAGGTCATTAGCGGCGAGTTAGAGATCCTGTGGGGAGATCTCGCCCGCATCCTGCACCAGGCAGTGCGTGACGATGCCACTCTTCTCTTCGGCGACTGGATCACCGGCGTGCGGGATGACGGCACGAAGGCCGCCGTCTCGTTCGCGAAGTCCTCCCCGCAGAATTTCGATCTCGTGATTGGCGCCGACGGGGTGCATTCTGGGCTTCGTGCGCTCGCCTTTGGGCCGGAGACAGAATTCGTCACTCAGCTGGGCCAGTACTTCACGTTTTTCGCGATGGATAACCACCTCGGGCTCGACCACCAGACGGTGGCTTTCCGCGAAGGCACGCGAGGCGTCGGCATCCAAGCCACCGCACCCGATGCCCCCGCACGAGGTTCACTCGCGTTCTCCGACAGCGACCTGGAATTCGACTACCGGAACACCGAGGCCAACAAGCGGTTGTTTCTCGAACGGTTCACGGGCTTCGGCTGGGAGACCCCGGCCGTTCTCCGCGCCCTTTCCACTACCGACGAGCCGTACTTTGACGCGTTGTGCCAGGTACATCTGGACGATTACTCCCGTGGCCGGGTGTGTCTTATCGGAGACGCGGCCTGGTGTGCCTCACCTCGGTCGGGCATGAGCACGAGCCTGGCGATCGTCGGCGCATACGTGCTCGCCCACGAATTACGTTCCACAGAAGGCGATTTCGAGATCGCGTTCACCCGATTCCACGCGTTGATGGCTCCATACGTCGCACGGTGCCAGCAGCTTGCCCTCAACACTCTGAAGGTCGACGGCGCCCAGTCGCCCTGGGCGACGCGGCTGCGCATGCTCGGCCTGTGGTCCCTGCGGCTACCGGGCGTTCGTCAGCTGGTCGCCCGCCAGGCACTCAAGGTCGGCCGGTCTTTCGCATTACCTGCCTACGACTGAGCGAACTTCTTGCCGGCCGCCACGGCCACGGCCTTGACGTCGTCACAGGACGACGTACCGCGCAGCACGGCGGCAGGCACTCGGACATCCTCCGGACGGGCATCTTCTGTAATGAGGTGAGTCGGCGAATAGTTCTGTCCAAGGAATACATAAACCTCGCACAACGGCTTGTCGTATGTACTGGTGACGGTACTGACGTGCAGCTCCACTCCGTCGTCCCGCTCCACCACCGAGTGCCGTTCCCTGCCGTACTCGGAGGCGCCGGGTTCGCGTGGATCCACCGGACGCAGTGTCAGCCCAACTCCTTGCGCCTTCCGATCGTCGGGCGGCCCCGCGCTGAACCAGCAGGTGTACAGATCCTTCTCCAGCCCACCACTATTGCCCGGGCGGTAACCGGCGAATCCGCGCAGGTCGGGCAGTAGCGAGCACGGGTCCTGTTCGGCCGGGTGCGCGACGAAATCGGATCTCGCGGGTAGATGCCGTGACCGAATCTGCGCGGCCCCGGTGGCGATCGCGATTGCCTCCCTGCAGGGATAGACAGGACGGCCCGGACCTGGATCCCTGGCGAGGCTGGCCACCACGACCAGGCGAACGCGCTTCATCAGATCGGCGGCGCCACCGTGAGATGACATATCAGGAGCGTCACTCGCATCGAGGTTGAACACGTACCGGCACCACCCTCGATTACTCGTCGGCCCCAGCACGTGACTGATCGCGATCCCGTTGACCTCCGTCGAATCGACAGGTGATTCCGACAGTTGCGCGGGTGCGGGGGCCAGATCGAAACCGATGGTCGCCGAGACGTCACTCACGAAATCACCGTCATATGCGCCCAGCCGCAGAGTGCACCGGTCAAATCCTTCGGTGTATCCATACGAGATCGCGCGGGGGATCTTGCCTTTGATTGATTCGGCGTCCACGAATCCGCACGGATCGATAGTCCGCAGCACGGCGTCGACCGCCAGCTCGGCCGGATCCGCGTCGGTCCGACTGCGCCAATCGTCAGCGTGCCGCGCCCCGAAGTACGAGCACCCAGCGACCGGCACCAGCACTGCCAGCGTGACCAGCCAAGGACGAATAGACATTTGCTACCTCCGACTTAGTCAAGGTAACGAAGCTAACCGCTCCCGGCTAACGACGCGGCCGCAGCCCGTCGAACACGACGTCGGTGACCTGCTCTGAGACCTCTTTGTTGTAGCTCTGCATGGCCTGGCACCCGACCAGGAGTGCCTTTACCTCGTGCACGCCAACGTCGGAGCGCACCGTGCCCGCCCGCTGCGCGGCCTGCACCAAATCGCCGAGGACCGCATAGAAGGACTCCTCGATCTGCGGGATGAGAGCTTCGACACTGACACCGGCACCGGCCAGGGCGTCCACCAAACCTTGATCGGTGCCGCCCCACTGGACCATTACACGGAGGAAACCAAAAAGCGCGTCCCCCGGTTCGGCCGACTCCAGCAGCTCGCGCCCCTTGCCGATCACCGTGCGCATCCGGTCTTCCGCAACGGCGCGATACAGGTCCTCTTTGGCGGGAAAATGCCGGTAGACGGTCCCCGCACCCACTCCCGCGCGCCGCGCGATCTCGTCGATCGGGACACCAAGGCCCTCCTCGGCGAATGTTTGATAGGCGACCTCCAGGACCCGCGCACGGTTGCGGGCGGCGTCGGCACGCAAAGGCCGGGCGGGTTGATCCATCTCACACTCCTCGAGGTTCCGATACGCCTTGACAAAACGGGGCGCACGTTCCGTATATTCGTAAGCGGAGTAACCGCCCCGGTTACTGACAATATTACCCAGGAGCCCCCATGACTACATGGAGTACCACCGACATCCCCGATCAGACCGGCCGCGTCGCGATCGTCACCGGCGCCAATACCGGACTCGGACTGGAGACCGCCAAGGCGCTCGCTGCGCATGGCGCCCACGTCGTACTGGCTGTGCGCAACACAGAGAAAGGCAAAGCCGCCGCCGCCGAGATCACCGCGGCGCATGCCCATGCCGATATCACCCTGCAGTCGTTGGACCTGTCCTCGCTGGAGTCCGTCCGCCGAGCCAGCGACGAGCTCAAGACGCGCTACGAAAAGATCGACCTGCTCATCAACAACGCCGGTGTCATGTGGACGGAGAAGTCCACCACCGCCGACGGCTTCGAGCTTCAGTTCGGCACCAATCACCTGGGCCACTACGCGTTTACCGGTCTGCTTTTGGACCATCTACTGCCCGTCGAAGGGTCACGTGTGGTGACGGTCTCCAGCATCGGGCACCGCCTACGTGCGGCCATCCACTTCGATGACCTGCAGTGGGAGCGCGATTACGACCGGGTAGCGGCCTACGGGCAATCGAAGCTGGCCAACCTGCTCTTCACCTACGAACTGCAGCGGCGCCTGGTGGGCACCAACACCGTCGCCCTGGCCGCCCATCCCGGTGGCTCCAACACCGAGCTCGCACGCAACTCTCCGCTGTGGGTCCGGGCCGTTTTCAACGTTGTGGCGCCACTGCTGACCCAGGGTGCGGATATGGGAGCACTGCCCACACTGCGTGCCGCCACCGACCCGGCCGCTCTGGGCGGCCAGTACTACGGACCGGATGGATTTATGGAACAACGCGGTAACCCGAAGGTGGTCGCATCGAGCGAACAGTCCTATGACCTCGATTTGCAGCGCCGCCTGTGGTCGGTATCTGAGGAACTCACCGACGTGACCTTCCCGGTCAAGTAGAAGAGCGCGAAGAAGGCGGGCACTGTGCCGATTGTCACCTACCGTCACCCTGGTGACACGACACGCGGTGCCCGCCACGCCCGCCAGGATGCAGCCCCGTAATCCCTTGCGTTAGGCTCCTGTTCGATCAGTAAGGAGTCCATAGGGTGCGGGCTGTAGAAGCGCCCAGCACCCACACATTGCGGGGCTGGCAACGTAGGGCATTAGTGCGGTATTTGGCCGCCAAACCCCGCGATTTCCTGGCGGTCGCCACCCCCGGATCAGGGAAAACCAGGTTTGCCCTGCGCATTGCTACCGAGCTGCTGGCTGACGGCACCGTCGACAAGATCACGGTCGTGGTGCCCACAGAACACCTCAAGGTTCAGTGGGCACAGTCCGCGACCGCCTTCGGACTGTCCCTGGACCCGAGATTCAGCAACTCCGATGCACAGACCTCCTCCGAGTACCACGGAGTCGTCGTCACCTATGCACAGGTGGCCAGCCATCCCACCCGGCACCGGGTCCGCACCGAGAACCACCGCACCCTGGTGATCTTCGACGAGATCCACCACGCGGGCGACGCCAAGAGCTGGGGTGAGGCCGTCCGCGAAGCGTTCGACGACGCGACCCGGCGCCTCTCGCTGACCGGAACCCCGTTCCGTAGCGACGACAGCCCGATCCCGTTCATCAACTACGAGCCCGATGGCGCCGGCTTTCAGCGCTCGCAAGCCGACCACACCTACGGCTACTCGGAGGCCCTGGCCGACGGCGTGGTGCGTCCCGTGGTCTTCATGGCGTACTCGGGTGAGGCCCGGTGGCGTGACAGCGCCGGCGAGGAGCACGCCGCCCGCCTCGGTGAGCCACTGTCCGCCGAGCAGACCGCGCGCGCCTGGCGCACCACCCTGGATCCCAACGGCGACTGGATACCCGCAGTGCTGCGCGCCGCCCACGCGCGGCTGCAGCAGAAACGCAACGGCGGCATGACCGATGCCGGGGCCATGATCATCGCCTCCGATCAGAAGGCCGCCCGGGCCTACGCGAAGCTGCTGACCACGATTACCGGCACCGAACCCACTGTGGTGCTCTCCGACGATCCGAAATCCTCCGACCGCATCGCGCAGTTCGCCGCCGACGGCAGTGAGTGGCTGGTGGCCGTGCGCATGGTGTCCGAGGGTGTGGACGTGCCACGTCTGGCCGTCGGCGTCTACGCGACGAGTGCCTCCACTCCGCTGTTCTTCGCCCAGGCCATCGGGCGGTACGTGCGCTCGCGGACACCGGGTGAGACGGCCAGCATCTTCCTGCCCTCGGTGCCGACGCTGCTGGAGCTCGCCAGTCTGCTGGAGGAGCAGCGCAACCACGTGCTCGGCAAGCCACATCGCGAGCCGATGGGCGATGAGGAGCCGGTAGAACGCAAACGCACCGAGCCGGGTGAGGAAGAGAAGGGTTTCGAATCACTCAGTGCCAGTGCCGAACTGGACCAGGTGATCTTCGACGGGGCGTCCTTCGGCACCGCGACGCCCGCGGGCAGCGAGGAAGAGGCGGAGTACCTCGGCATCCCGGGGCTGCTCGATCCGAATCAGATGCGAGATCTCTTGCGGCGCAGACAAGAAGAGCAGCTGACCAAGCGCACCGCTTCGGGCGAGGTGCCCCCGGAGATCACCTCCACACACGGTCAGCTGCGCGAGCTGCGCCGTGAGCTCAACGCGTTGGTGTCGGCCACGCATTTCAAGTCGGGTAAACCGCACGGCTGGATTCACAACGAGCTGCGGCGCCGGTGTGGCGGCCCCCCGATCGCGGCGGCCACCCGCGACCAGCTCAAGGAGCGCATCGTCGCCGTCCGAACCCTTCATCGGGAGCTGTGACGCGCGTAGCGTGGATCGCATGTCACTGATCGTTTCTGGATACCCCGATCCCCGGTATCACGGCGACACCGGCGAGATCAGCGCGACGTTCAGACCGGCCACCGTCCCAGCCGACTACGCCCCCGACAACGGCAGCGTCGTCCAATACCACTACCTGGCGACCCAGCAGTCCACGGCCGGTGATTACGGGCTATACCGAATCGATGCCGGCCCGGTGAAAGGTTTCGGTGCCGCAACGCATTTCCACAAGGCGATGTCGGAGGCGTTCTTCGTACTCTCCGGAACTTGGCGGTTGTACAACGGCGAAGCATGGGTCGACGCCACCGCGGGCGACTTCCTGTTCGTACCGCCGGGCGGCCTTCACGCATTCCACAATGATTCGGGCGAAGCAGCTTCCATGCTGATGCTGTTCGCGCCTGGCGCACCCCGGCAGCGCTATTTCGAAGGTTTCGGAGAGCTAGCCGATATGACCGACGAGCAGCGCACCCAGTGGTTCATCGACCACGACAACTTCTTCGTCTAGACCGGGAACCGCACTCCGGTCAGCTCCTCGGAAACTGACCAAAGCCGTTGTTGCAGAGACTCATCGTGTGATTGCCTGGTGGACTTGACGGCCTTCGGATACCCACGGAGCTCCCCGAAACCGGCGGGTCCGTAGTACTGGCCGCCCGATGCGGCCAGGTCCGTGGCAGCACGCAGGCTGGGCAGTGCACCCATCGCCGGACTCTGCGCGAGTTTCAACACCGCCGCACTGAGCGCCTCGGGGCCAAAGGTGATGTGACGCATCAGCTCGGTGCCCGACGCACCGGGGTGGGCCGCCAATGCCACCGTCTCGGCCCCCGCGGCGGCGAGACGCCGCTGCAGTTCATAGGTGAACAAAAGGTTCGCGAGTTTGGACTGCGCGTACGCCCCCACCCGGCTGTAACCACGGTCCCACTGAAGGTCATCGAAATGTATTGCGGCCCTGAACTTGTGACCGTTACTGCTCACGGTGACGATGCGCGAACCACGCACAGCGGTGAGGTTTTCCAACAGCAGCCCCGTGAGTGCGAAATGGCCCAGGTGGTTGGTGCCGAATTGCAGCTCGAAGCCGTCCGCGGTGACGCCCTTCGGCGGGTACATCACTCCGGCGTTGTTGATGAGCAGATCGATCCGCGGATAGTCGGCGCTCAGCTGCCCGGCGGCGGATGTGATGTCCGAGAGGGAAGACAGATCGAGCCGCTGCAGCGCCAGTTTGCCCGCGGGCGCCGTGTTCTTGATCTCGCCGATGGCAGCAGCGCCCTTGTCGAGATCGCGGACGGCGAGAACCACCTGTGCTCCCGCGGCCGCCAGTGCGCGGGCCGTCTCCAGGCCCAGGCCGGTATTGGCACCGGTGATGACGGCAATGCGTCCGGTTTGATCAGGAATATCAGCGGTGGTCCAGTGCGCGGTCACAAACGCATCCTGCCGCAGAACCACCGCGCTGCCCACCCCACGGCATTCACAGTTCACCCGGTGTTCGATACCAGCGATCACACAGCCGGAGTCAATACGCTCGTCGCCGGATCACTGAGCTTGGCCACCTACTGCATGTAAGGCAGGTTCGTGCGCAAATTTGCTTCTGTTGTCAGCCTTGTAATTTCACTTGTGTGCGCGGGCACAGGACTGGCCACGGCAGACCCGCTGCCGGTTGCTGACGTCAGCCAGTCGGCGGATACCGACGACGGCTGGCACCTGAGTGCCACGCTGTCGCGGATGACGATCAACTCGGTGCCGAATATGGCCGCGACGGCTTTCACCCGTGAGGGCTTCGTCACCGGTAAGGCCGCCGCGAGCATCGACGGCAACGGTGCGATTCCGGTGAACTCCGGCGTGCTCGTCATGGGGCTGCAGCTGGGCTGCCAGATCGACCTCAGTGAGGGCGGCAGCGTTGACGTCGGCGCCGACGCCGGCGTGAGCCCGGGCTTCTCCGGCGGCAGCAATCTGCTTGCCATGGTCGGCCCGTATGCGGAGGTGAACGGCAGTATCTCTATCAATCTCCTGCCGGGAACGATCAAGAACATCGTGTTGGGAAAGAAGGCCCTCAAGGGACGCACCGGTGAAATCGTGGTCCACGACGCCCACGTGAAAGTGGACGCGTGCGGTGGACCCGTCTCTATCCGGTTCTTTACGACGGCGATGATCGACACCGACAAGTCCGACGACAGCGTGAACGTTTACGGAGACATCCTCTCGCTATGAACGCTCACCTGAAACGTCGTGTACTCACCGTCGTCGTGTGGGCGTGCCTGGGCATGTCACAAGCACCCATCACGCACGCCGACAACTGCAGCCCCGGTGACTTCGGCGCGGCGGCGGGCTGCGCTCCCCCTGCGGCCACGACCGGCGGTGACAAGGCCGAAAGTTGGCCCCCGACAAGCGTGGATTGGCCGCCCGACGCGGATTCGGAGGTCGACTCCGAGCAGTGGAGTCAGCGCAACACCGCGTCCGCCCCGATCGTGGCCCCCAAGGGGGCATTACCCGTCACGCCCACACCGTCAACCGGGGGGACGACGACCGTACCGACGCCGATTGTTACCCCCGGCGCTTAGGCAGGCACCGCGCCGTGGAACACGGCCTCGACATTGTTCCCGTCGGGGTCGCGCACGAACGCACCGTAGTAGCCGGGGTGGTACTCGGGCCACAGTCGCGGCGCATGGAGCGCCTCGGCGCCTTCACCCGTCGCCGTCGCGAAGAACTCGTCGACTTGCTCGGTGCTCGTGGCCGAGAAGGCAACGTGGATCTCACGATTGGGACCGCTCGCGACGTCGCCACCACCGATCCAAAAGTCGGGTTTTCCCGCCGGCCCGTACCCGATGGCGACACCGAAATCCATCTGACGAGTGAACCCGAGGACGCCGAGCACCTTGTCGTAGAACGCGGCCGCAGCCGGCAGGTCCGCGCAGTTGATACCGAAGTGATCGATCATGGGCAGATTCTTGCCCACGCATCCGACAACCGGGACTGAGACGGCAAAACGCGACGGACTAGCGTCAGCATTGAGTTTGCTGTACACCGCGATTAGATAGCCGCAATCGCGTCGGCTACTTCTTTCAGAAAACCTGCAAACTTCCATCGTGCGCATGTAAACACACCCACAATCGATAGCTGTCTGGTCCTCCGCCATCGGTGTCCGGCTGCCCGATAACGCCCGGTTGCTCGACCGTGGCGATGTCATCGAAATCAAGGCACCCTCGGCGCAGGGCCCGGAAGAGACGGTCGGTGTGTTCAGCAAGGCCATCGCCACGGATACCAAGGGAGTCAGCCCTTCGGTCATCACGTACGTGGCACCGGGATCTCAGCATCAGGTCAACATCATCACCGACCTCGGGCCGGCGGATCCCTTCGCACTGCCGGTAAGTACCACGATGCACCATCGACCCACGATGTGAGTCAATTGCCCTGTGGCACAGCGGCGTACGCAGGACAATCTCAGTGCTACGACAGGCTCGACAACAGGGGCGGCAAGTCGGCGATCGAATCAACGACGTATGCCGGCTGCATCGCGTATTGATCGGCGGCCCACCTGTCGAGCGTGTCCTGACGGAACTTGCCGGTGCGTACCAGCACGCCCGTCATGCCGACGACCTGCGCGGCGAGCACATCGACATGCAGGTCGTCACCCACCATCACGACTTGATCCGGCTCGCACCCCATGCGCTCAGCGGCCAGCTGAAACCCAGCCGGGGCCGGCTTGCCCACCGCGACGGCCTTGCGTCCCGACACCTGCTCCATGCCCGCCAGGTACACGCCGGTATCGACGCGCAATCCCTCGCGGGTGCTCCACACCGCGTTGCGATGCATCGCGACCACCGGAATCCCCTGAGCCATCAGGTCATAGACCCGACTCAGCGCGACGTGATCGAATTGCGGACCGGCCCCCCCAAGAATGATCACATCGGGATCATCGGACAGAGATTCGACGAACTCGACTCCAGGCATGTCGGCGGTGATGTCGCCGTCATTCAGTAGGTAACACCGCGCGCCGGGATGCTGGGCGATCACGTGGTCGGCGGTCAGCATCGCGGCGGTAATCACTTCATCGGCGGGCACCGTCAGCCCGGCGGCGGTGAGCAGCTCCGCGATCTGCACCCGGGTCCGCGAGGTGGTGTTGGTCAGGAAGCAACGACGGACATCGTCGCTCTCGAGCGCCTTGAGTGCCTGAGCAGCGCCATCGATCGGCTCCCACGAGGTCACCAGGACCCCGTCGATATCGAAGAGCACTCCGCCAACGGTCATAGAGCTAGTTTCCTGCCATGCCGCGGGCACCGCACGCCGAGGGCATACCGGGCGCACATACGCGGCAAAAACCCCTGCGTGCGGTATGCGCCCGATGATCGGGCAATAATGAGCCGATGCGTTCCGTCGCCGAACACCAGCAAGTCGTCGCCGGATTAATCCAGGCACCAGCGCCCGTTCGGGTACCGGTCTCCGCGGCCGATCGTCTGGTCCTCGCCGCGGATGTCATCGCTCCGGTTCACCTGCCGGTGTTCGACAACTCGGCGATGGATGGATATGCGGTCCACCGCGACGACCTCGCAGGAGCCTCGCCCACCAACCCCGTCACACTGCCCGTCACCGAGGACATTCCCGCCGGACGCACCGACGAGCTGACACTCAAACCCGGCACCGCGCACCGCATCATGACGGGTGCACCGCTTCCCGCCGGTGCCACCGCCGTGGTGCCCGTCGAGGTCACCGATGGCGGCACCGAGACCGTGACCATCACCGAAGAACCCCGTGCCGGGCAACACATCCGATCTGCCGGTGAGGATGTGCGAGCCGGCGACACCGTCCTGCACGCGGGTTCTCGCCTCATGGCACCGGCGTTGGGCCTGGCAGCGGCGCTCGGGCTCGAAGAGCTCACCGTGCGCCCTCGGCTGCGGGTGGTCATCGCCTCCACCGGCAGCGAGTTGGTTCCCCCGGGCACCGATCTCAAGCCCGGGCAGATCTACGAGTCCAACGCCGTCATGCTCGCCGCCGCCGTCCAGGAGGCCGGAGCCGACGCCGTGGTGGCACCGACCGTCGCCGACGACGTCGAGCAATTCCTGTCCGTGCTCGACAAATTCGGCGCGAAGGCCGACCTGTTGATTACCACTGGCGGGGTCAGCGCAGGAGCCTATGAGGTGGTCAAGGACGCACTCACCGACGCTGGGGTCCAATTCGTCTCGGTGGCTATGCAGCCCGGTAAGCCGCAGGGAGCCGGACACGTCAACGGCGTTCCGCTGCTCACACTGCCCGGCAATCCCGTCAGCGCATTGGTGTCGTTCGAGGTGTTCATTCGCGAGCCGTTACGCGCAGCCATGGGGTTGGAGCCAGCGCGGGCACGTCACCAGGCGGTCCTGACCGACCCGATCTCCGCACCGGCGGGTAAGCGACAGTTCCGTCGTGGTTGCTGGGATGCCCGCAACGGCACGGTGACGGCGGTCGGACCTCCCGCATCACACCATTTGCGGTGGCTGGCGGCATCGAATTGCCTGCTCGATATCCCGGAAGACGTCACCGACCTAGCGGCGGGAACCACAGTCAGCGTGTGGAATCTGAGCTGATCACAGCCGCCGCGACGGTGAGTGCAGGCCGAGCGAGCAAGCCGCTGTTCAGCACGTCCGGTCACAGTGTCCGTCGTGCTGTCCCCAGCGCATCGCCCACATCACTAGGATGGTCCGGTGGCAAGACGCCCCCGCCCCGTAGGTTCAGAGCCGGATTCCGGCATCCCGCATATCGTCGAACTCTTCCGCTCGACCATCCCACCCATCCATCCGGCAGGCCTTCCGTTCATCGCCGGCGGATTGGGGCTGGCAGGCCTTGGGTTCAAGAATCGTTGGATGCGCGGTACCGGGCTGGCGCTCGCCGGCGCGTGCGCCGGATTCTTCCGGCATCCGCCACGCATCCCCCCCAACCGCGCCGATGCGGTGGTGGCCGCCGCCGACGGCCAGATCTGTCTGGTCGACCGTGCGGTACCGCCGCCGGAACTCGGGCTGCCTGCCGAACCACTCCCCCGCATCAGCATCTTTCTGTCGGTGTTCGACGTTCACGTTCAGCGGGTTCCCGTCGCCGGTGAGGCGACTGCTGTGATTCACCGCAGCGGGCAGTTCCTCTCTGCCGATCGCGCCGAGGCGAGCGTGGCCAACGAACGCAATAGCGTGCAGATCCGCACCCGCACCGGACACGATGTGGTGGTGGTGCAGATCGCCGGGCTCATCGCGCGCCGGATCATCTGTCACGCCAAGGTCGGCGACCAGCTGTCCATCGGCGACACCTACGGATTGATCCGATTCGGTTCCCGGGTAGACACCTACCTGCCTGAGGGTTCGAAAATCCTTGTCCAGCCGGGACAGCGAGCCGTCGGTGCCGAGACCGTGCTGGCCGAGCTGCCCTCCTCGACAGCTAACGCGTAAGCGACTCAGCCATGACTCAAGCCGCCTTCTCGAAGCGCCCCGTGCACATCCGGATCCTGCCGAGTGTCATGACGGTGCTGGCGATCTGCGGCGGCCTGTCGTCGATCAAGTTCGCGTTCGATGGAAAGCCTTACATCTCGTTAACGTTGATCGCCGCCGCGGCCATCCTCGACGGTCTCGACGGCAGGATCGCCCGGCTGCTGGACGCGACGTCGCGGATGGGTGCGGAGATCGACTCGCTCGCCGACGCGGTGAATTTCGGTGTTGCCCCTGCGGTGGTGCTGTACATCTCGATGCTGGCGGATACCCCTACGGCATGGGTGTTTTCACTTCTCTACGCGGTGTGCATCGTGCTGCGGCTGGCTCGTTTCAATACGCTGCTCGACGACGATTCCCAGCCGGCATTCACCAAGGAGTACTTCGTCGGGGTGCCCTCGCCCGCCGGAGCGCTGATGGTGCTCGCCCCGCTGGCGGCGTTCCTGCAGTTCGGCGCCGGATGGTGGTCGTCGGTATGGGCGATATGCGCATGGATGGTGTTCGTCTCCATGCTCATCGTCAGCCAGATACCCACCGCGGCCATGAAATCCGTCTCGGTACCGCCCCGCATGGTGGTCTTACTGCTTGCACTGGTGACGGTTGCCGCTGCCGGACTATTGCAATACCCCTATGTGCTGCTGCTGATCCTGATCGTCGTCTACCTGGCGCACATCCCATTTGCCTGGCGCAGTCAGCGCTGGGTGGCGGCGCGGCCCGAGTCCTGGGACGCCAAGCCCAAGGAACGTCGCGACCTGCGCCGCGATCAGCGCCGAGACCAGCGACGCGCCTTCCGGCAGGCCGCGCTCCCCAAGCGGCGCACCGCGGAACGTCTGGGTCTGCGCCGCCCCGGCAGGCCACGCTAGGAACGCATGAGCGAACACACCGATGCTCTTCGCCCAAGTAGCCCATCGCTGACTCTCACCGCTCGCCTCAACACATCGGCTGTCGATTCGCGGCGCGGTGTGGTCCGTTTGCATCCAGAAGCTATTGCCGCCCTCGGTATCCGAGAATGGGATGCCGTGTCTCTCACTGGGTCGCGAACAACGGCGGCGGTCGTCGGCGTCGCGCCACGCTCAGTTCCGGCCGGCACCGCCCTGCTCGACGACGTCACGCTGTCCAACGCGGGACTGCGCGAGGATGCGTCGGTCATCATTTCCCCGGTGACGGTCTACGGGGCGCGGTCGATCAGCGTGAGCGGTTCCTCTCTTACCACCCAATCCGTTTCGTCCGCGACGCTTCGGCTGGCGCTACTGGGCAAGGTCATGACCGTCGGGGACACCGTCTCACTGCTGCCACGCGATCTGGGGCCCGGCACGTCCACATCGGAGGCGACGACGGCGCTGGCGCGGTCCGTGGGCATCACCTGGACCTCCGAACTGCTCACGGTGACGGCCGTGGATCCGGCCGGCCCGGTCAGCGTGCAACCCAATTCTCTTGTCAGCTGGCAGGGCTCGAACCCACTGGGGCCCGCCGCGCAACCGGCGCCGGTGCGGGCCACGGAATCCGCGATCGATGCAGCCCCTCCCACCCC
>NZ_MAEY01000032.1:0-28391 GCF_002013745.1 Mycobacterium sp. D16Q16 | reverse complement strand
CCTCCCACCCCCGAGCCCCCCGCGGCGATTTCCGTAGAGGACCTCAAGGGCTCGCAGGCGCAGGCCGCGCGGCTCACCGAGTGGCTCAAGCTCGCCCTCGATGAACCAGGATTGCTGAAAACGCTTGGTGCACAGCCCAATCTGGGCGTGTTGATATCTGGGCCCGGCGGTGTCGGTAAGGCAACGTTGGCTCGCGCGGTCTGCGCACCGCGCACGCTCATCGAGCTGGACGGACCGGAAGTAGGTGCCACGACAGCCGACGAACGCCTTAACGCGATACGCGGGGCAGTGAGCCGCATCCGGCAATCCGGCGGAGTCCTGTTGATCACGGATATCGACGCACTGCTGCCCGCCACCGCCGAGCCCGTGGCCACACTCATCCTCGCCGAATTACGTTCTGCAGTAGCCACTTCCGGGGTCGCATTCATCGCGACGACCGCACATCCCGACGCTATCGACGTTCGGCTGCGCGCTCCCGAACTGTGTGACCGCGAGCTGGGTTTGAGCCTGCCGGACGCGGCCACCCGCAAATCATTACTCGAAGTCCTCTTGGCGAAGGTGCCGTCGCAGGACCTGCAGCTCGATGAGATCGCGGCACGGACACCGGGTTTTGTGGTGGCCGATCTGGCCGCGCTGGTCCGCGAGGCCGCATTGCGCGCAGCGGCACGGGCCAGCGAGAAGGCCAGCACACCGGCACTGGATCAGGAAGACCTGGTCGGCGCGCTGTCTGTGATCCGTCCACTCTCTCGGTCCAGTACCGAGGAGGTGGCCGTCGGGTCGATAACTCTCGAAGACGTCGGCGACATGGTGACCACCAAACAGGCTCTGACAGAAGCAGTCCTGTGGCCATTGCAGCATCCGGACACCTTCGAACGTCTAGGCGTGGACCCACCCCGCGGGGTGCTGCTGTACGGACCGCCCGGCTGCGGAAAGACCTTTGTGGTGCGCGCGCTGGCCAGCTCCGGGCGGTTGTCGGTGCACGCGGTCAAGGGCGCCGAGCTGATGGACAAATGGGTCGGAGCCTCCGAGCAGGCGGTGCGCGAGCTGTTTCGGCGGGCGCGCGATTCCGCTCCTTCCCTGGTGTTCCTCGACGAGGTCGATGCGTTGGCGCCGCGACGCGGGCAGAGTTTCGACTCGGGTGTCACCGACCGCGTGGTGGCGGCCCTGCTTACCGAGCTGGACGGGGTGGAACCACTGCGTGATGTGGTCGTGCTCGGCGCGACCAACCGGCCCGAGCTCATCGATCCCGCGCTGCTGCGTCCGGGCCGGATGGAACGCCTGGTGTTCGTCGAACCTCCGGATGCTCAGGCCCGCAAAGACATCCTCAAGACGGCGGCACGGGCGGTCCCGCTGGACGCCGATGTGGATCTGGATGCTCTCGCCGCCGAGCTCGACGGCTTCTCGGCCGCCGACTGTGCGGCGTTGTTGCGCGAGGCCGCGATGGCGGCGATGCGGCGATCCATCGATGCCGCCGATGTCACCGTCGCCGATGTCGAGACCGCGCGGGCCACGGTGCGCCCGTCGCTGGACCCCGTGCAGGTGGCATCCCTGCGCGCGTTTGCTGACAACCGCTGAAAAGGGTTGCGTCGCGCCAATCGTCGACTGCCCCGTAAACTAGACACCACGACACCCCGCCCAACAACCGATAGACGGGAGTGCCTTTGCTTGCCATTCTGCTTGCCCACGCACTTGCGGCCGCGATGGCGCCGCTACTTGTGGCGCGCGCTGGCCGACTGGCGTTCTATCCCCTTGCCCTGGTCCCCTTAGGTTCGCTGATCTGGGTATTAGCAAGATGGCCGGGCGAAGGTACGGACGTCCGCGTGGACATTCCGTGGGTGCCCGAGCTAGCGATGGACATCACACTGCGCTTTGACTCGCTGGCCGCGATCATGAGTGTGCTGGTGCTCGGCATCGGGTCGATGGTGCTGTTCTATTGCGCGAGCTACTTCCGGCACCGCGACGGTCACACCGAACCGCGGCTGCCAAGCTTCGCTGCCGAGCTGGTGGCATTCTCCGGCGCCATGTTCGGTCTGGTGGCCAGTGACAATCTGCTGCTGCTCTACATCTTCTGGGAACTCACGACCGTGCTGTCGTTCCTCTTGGTCGGCCACTACGCGGAACGGCTTGCCAGTCGCCGCGCGGCGGTGCAGGCACTGCTGGTGACCACCGCGGGGGGACTCGCCATGCTGGTCGGGGTCATCGTGCTCGGTCATGTCGGGGGAAGCTTCCTGCTGTCCGACCTCATCGCGCACCCACCGTCGGGTATGGCCGCCAGTGTCGGTCTCGTGCTGGTACTGATCGGCGCGCTAAGCAAGTCCGCCATTGTGCCCCTGCATTTTTGGCTTCCCGGCGCCATGGCTGCGCCGACCCCGGTCAGTGCCTACCTGCACGCCGCCGCCATGGTGAAGGCCGGCATCTATCTGTTGGCCCGCATGTCGCCGGGGTTCGCCGAGGCGCCACCGTGGCGGCCCATCGTGCTGGTGCTGGGCATAGCCACGATGATCCTGGCAGGCTGGCGAGCCCTGCGTGAGTACGACCTCAAGCTGATCCTGGCCTTCGGCACGGTGAGCCAACTCGGATTCCTGGTGGTGCTCACCGGAACCGGCGATCCCGACATCCTCCTGGCCGGGCTGGTCATGCTGTGCGCGCACGCGCTGTTCAAGGCCGCACTGTTCATGGTGGTGGGAATCATCGACCACACCGTCGGCACTCGCGATATCCGCAAACTGGCCTGGCTCGGACAGCGCCAACCGTCGCTCTTCGTGATCGCCATGCTCGCTGCGGCGAGCATGGCGGGGGTGCCGCTGACCCTCGGATTTGTCGGCAAGGAGCTGGCCTTCGCGACGGTGCTGCACAGCCAGGTGCTCGGTTCGGCCGCGCCCTGGGTGCTGGCGGGGATTGTCATCGGTTCGATGTTCACCATCACCTACAGCATGCGGTTCATGTGGGGAGCTTTCGCGCGCAAGGGTTTACCCGAACCCAGCGCTCGTGTGCAGGGCATGCACGCACCGGTTCCCGCCTTCCTGGTGGCGCCCGCGCTGCTGTCCGTGGCAAGTATCGCTGCCGGCATACTGCCCGACTGGCTCAACTGGGCACTGGGCAGCTACGCCAACCCTGTTGACGCGCATATCGCGATCTGGGAGGGCTTCGGAGTACCGCTACTGCTCACCGCACTCGCCTTCGCCGTCGGCATTTTCGCGTTCTTCGAGCGGGGCCGCCTACGCAGGGCACGGCTCGCGGTCAATCCGCTGGGCAATGCCGACCGCGGCTACGACGCGGTACTGCGCGGCGCCGATGTGCTGTCTCAGCGACTGACCGCACTGACTCAGCGCGGCTCGATCCCGTTCACCCAAGCCACCATTCTGGTGACCCTGGTCATGCTGCCGACGATCGTGCTGGCCCTCGGGGCGCGCGATCAACCACACCTGAAACTGTGGGATTCCCCGCTGCAGGGGGTGGTCGGGCTACTGATGCTTGCGGCCGCCATCGGTGCGACCGTCATGCGTAACCGCCTGGCAGCGGTGCTCCTGGTGGGCATCACCGGCTATGGGACGGGCGTCATCTTCGCGCTGCACGGTGCGCCAGATCTGGCGCTGACGCAGTTCCTCGTCGAGACGCTGACCCTCGTGATCTTCGTGTTGGTACTGCGGGCCCTTCCTGCAGAATCGGATGTGGAGCAGGCCAACAGATTCCGGCTGCCCCGTGCCCTACTCGCCATCGCGGTCGGATGCACGGTCACCGCTCTCGGCGTGTACGCGATGGCAGCACGACGTGATCGCCCGATCGCCGACCTGCTCCCCGAGGCGGCGTATCAGCGCGGGCACGGTGCCAACACGGTGAACGTCCTGCTGGTGGACATCCGCGCCTGGGACACCCTGGGCGAGATCTCGGTGCTGCTGGTGGCCGCGACGGGCGTCGCCTCGTTGATGTTCCGGCACCGGCGTTTTGGCAGAGCTCCCCGGGTAGGGGACGCGGCAGGTCAACCGGATGTCGTGGTGGCATCAGGAATCTGGTTACGTGGCAGCGAACTACGCGATCCCAAGCACCGGTCCTTGGTCCTCGAAGTGGCGACACGGCTGATCTTCCCGCTCGTCATGGTGCTGTCCTTCTATTTCTTCTTCGCCGGGCACAACGTTCCGGGCGGCGGATTCGCCGGCGGGCTGACCGCCGGTTTGGCACTCGTGCTGCGTTATCTCGCCGGCGGCCGCTACGAGCTGGGCGAGACTCTGCCCTTCGATGCCGGCAAGATCCTCGGGCTCGGGCTGGCCTTCTCCGGAGGGACCGCCCTCGCTTCGATCCTGCTGGGGGCACCGGTGTTGTCCTCGGCCACAATCCAATTCGACATGCTCGGGTTTGGGCACGTTAAGATCGTGACCGCACTGTTCTTCGATATTGGCGTCTACCTGGTGGTGGTCGGCTTGGTGCTCGATGTGCTGCGCAGTCTAGGTGCGCGCCTGGATGTCGAGCTCGAGGAGTCTCCGCGCGCCCGGGGTGGGGTGCGTGCATCATGACCAATCTCGGACTGCTGATCATTATCGGCGCCCTCACCGCGTGCGGCGTGTACCTGATGTTGGAACGCAACCTCACTCGCATGGTGTTGGGTCTGCTCCTTGTCGGCAACGCCGTGAACCTGCTGATCCTCACGGTGGGTGGCCCATCCGGCAATCCGCCGATCATCGGACGGCAGTCCGCCGGCCGAACCACCGTGGCAGATCCGTTGGCCCAGGGCGTGATCCTGACAGCGATCGTCATCACCATGGGTGTCGCCGCTTTCACCCTCGCCCTGATCTATCGCATGTTCACCCTGGAAGCTGATGACGTTGTGGACGACGACGCCGAGGACGCGCGCGTCGCGCAGGAACCGCCGGAGCCCGTCACCGACGACCGGGACGAACACAGGGAGACTCCGGGCCCTGCGGATGAGGACTCCCCTGCCGAGCTCGATGCACTGCCGGTGGGTGAGAAGTCATGAGTGCCATGGCCGTTCTCACACCACTCCCGGTCCTCATCCCGACGGCGGCGGCCGCGTTGACTCTGATCGCGGGCCGTCGCCCGCGATTGCAGCTGTTGATCACCGTCACCGCATTGACCACGGTGCTCGGGGTCTGCGCGGCGCTGCTCTACCTAGCCGATCGCGACGGCACCTTCGCGTTGGCCGTCGGCGGCTGGGGACCGACCGAGGAGAAACTGGGACCTCTCGGAATAACCCTTGTGGTAGATCGGCTCTCGGGCCTCATGCTGGTGGTCTCGGCCATCGTGCTGCTGGCTGTCGTACTGTACGCGGCGGCCCAAGGTATCCGTGACGGCGATGAGCGCCAGCCGGTGTCCATCTTCATGCCCACGTACCTGGCGCTGTCGGCCGGTGTGTGCAACGCCTTCCTGGCCGGCGACTTGTTCAACCTGTACGTCGGTTTTGAGGTGCTGTTGGCCGCCAGCTTCGTGCTCTTGACCATCGGGGCCAGCGCCGACCGGGTGCGTGCGGGCATCTCGTACGTGATGGTCTCGATGATGTCCTCGGTGGTCTTCCTGTTGGGCATCGCCTTCGTGTACGCGGCGACCGGCACCTTGAACATGGCCGAAATCGCCGTCCGCGCAGACGGCATCCCATCGGGTACCCGGATGGCGATCTTCGCGGTGCTGCTGGTGGGCTTCGCCATCAAGGCGGCCGTCTTTCCGCTCTCGACCTGGCTACCCGACTCCTACCCCACCGCGCCCGCACCCGTGACGGCAGTCTTCGCGGGCTTGCTCACCAAGGTGGGCGTGTACGCCATCATTCGCGCACATTCCCTGTTGTTCCCCGGCGGTGTGCTGAACACCGTGCTGCTGGTGGCCGCTCTCCTCACCATGATCGTCGGCATCCTGGGCGCCATCGCGCAGAGCGATATCAAGCGACTGCTGTCCTTCACACTGGTCAGCCATATCGGGTACATGATCTTCGGTATCGCGCTATCCAACGAGCTCGGTATGTCCGGCGCCATTTTCTATGTGGCACACCACATCATCGTGCAGACGACGTTGTTCCTCGTGGTGGGACTCATCGAACGTCAGGCCGGGGCATCATCGCTGAACCGTCTGGGTGGGCTCGCTGCCGCGAGCCCAGTGCTGGCCTTCGCATTCGTCGTCCCCGCGTTGAACCTGGCCGGCATCCCACCGTTCTCGGGTTTCATCGGCAAGGTCGCACTCCTGGAGGCAGGGTCGCTGCAGGGCTCGGTGCTGGCGTGGACCCTCGTGGCCGGGGGCACGATCACGAGTCTGCTGACCCTGTACGCGGTGGCCCGCGTCTGGACCAAGGCGTTCTGGCGACCGCGCGCCGATGCGCCGGAGGGCGACCTTGCCGCCGCGTCACCGTCCGCGCTTCTTGACGACAGTGAAGAGATTGCCTTTGTGGACCGCGCCGACGTGGGCCGGATGCCGGCCGGCATGCTGGCGCCCACACTGGGATTGATCGCGGTCGGGGTGGCACTGACGATCTTCGCCGGCCCCATCATTGGGATCAGCGAGCGCGCCGCCGCCGAGGTCCGCGACCGCACGGTGTACATCAGCGCCGTCCTCGGGGATGGCCCGCGATGAAAACCCTGGCGATGTACGGCCCTCGCGAAATCATCCTGCGGGCTTGGATTTTGGTATGGCTGGTGCTGGTCTGGACAATGCTGTGGGGCAATTTCTCTGTCGCCAACACCATTACCGGATTGCTGGTGGCTCTGGTCATCACGGTTCTGCTACCGATGCCCCGACTGCCGGTCGAGGGCCGTCTGCATGTGGTGTCGATGATCCGGCTTGCGTTCACCGTCGCGTACTACATGGTGCTGTCGAGTCTTCAGGTCGCGTGGCTGGCGATCAGGCCGGGTCCGCCGCCATTGAGTGCCGTACTGCGAGCCCAGCTTTCGGTGAAATCAGATCTGGTGATGGCACTGCTGCTCAACACGCTGACGATCATCCCCGGATCGGTGGTCCTGGAGATAGATCAAGAACGCCGACTGGCGTATGTACACGTGCTGGATGTGGGTTCACCGAAGGCCGTGGCGAGCTTTTACTCCCAATTACGGCAACTGGAAAGACTTTTCATCGCGGCCTTCGAACGCGATGCTGATTGGCATCCCGAGGACGGCGCCGTCGACGAGTCCGAGACGAGGGAGGGGTTATGAGCCTGGTATGGCATATCGCCGCGGTGCTGCTCATCGCCGCGGCCACCGTCACGATGTACCGGCTGCTCGCCGGACCCAACACCTTGGATCGACTCGTCGCGGTCGACACCTTGGTGGCCGTCACGATGTGCGCACTGGCCGCATGGGCCGCGTACAGCTTGGATTCCACTGTGCTGTACGGAATGGTCGCGCTGTCCTTGATCAGCTTCCTCGGTTCGGTGAGCGTGACGCGATTCCGGGTGCCCGACACCGCGATCGACCCCCGTGACGAGAGGAGATAACCGCGATGAACACTTTTCTCGACGGAATCTCCGGTGCGCTGGTGTTGTGCGGTTCGGTACTGGCCCTCACCGCGGCGATCGGCGTGGTGCGATTTCCCGACACGTTGGCCCGCATGCATGCCGCGTCCAAGCCACAGGTGCTGGGTCTGCTCCTGGTCCTGGCCGGTGCCGCGCTGCGGCTTCGCGGGCACGCCGACGTCAGCATGATCGTGCTCGCCGGGCTGTTCACCATCATCACCGCCCCGGTAGTGGCACACCGGGTGGCACGGCTCGCGTATCACGAGCGCAGCGTCCGGGACGATCTGATGACGACCGACGAACTGGAGCGTTAGCTCCAACTCGTCTGCCGGGTGTTTCCACCCTCATAGAAGCCGTCGGCCACCGAGGCCGCCAGCTCCATGAACGCCAGCCGAGTCTTCTTACCCATCAGATCCAACGAGATCTCCGACCCCTCCGACAGATGATTGTCGAACGGGACGATGTGCACCGCCCTGGCCCGCGTCAGGAAATGTCGGCTCAGCTGTTCGAGGTCGATCGAGGAAGCACCCGGCCGCGACGAGCTGATAGCCACCACAGATTGCCGCACCAGGTGCGAGTATCCGTGGTGATCAAGCCAATCCAGGGTGGCGAGGGCGCTACGGGCGCCGTCGATGGCGGGCGACGTCACCAGGACGATGGCGTTGGCCTCGCCCAGCACACCCGCCATCGCCGAGTGCATAAGTCCGGTGCCGCAGTCGGTCAGGATGATGTTGTAGAACCGCTGCAGAATCCGCATCACCGCGAGGTAGTCGGCTTCGGAGAACAACTCGGATGCCGCCGGATCACGTTCGGAGGCCAGCACCTCTAACCGGCTCGCACTCTGCGAGGTGTGCCTGCGCACATCGGAGTATCGGTGAATATCCGGATCACGCAACAGATCTCGCGCAGTAGAACGCGTCTCATCCGGACCGCGTTGAGCAAGCGTCCCGAAGTCCGGGTTCGCGTCGACGGCGATCACACGATCGCCGCGCATTGAGGCGAAGGTGGCACCCAACGAGAACGTAGTGGTGGTCTTACCCACGCCACCTTTCAAGGACAGCACGGCGATCCGGTAGTCACCTCGGACAGGAAGGTTGATTCGGTCGATCAACTCGCTGCGATGCGATTCATCCGAGGACTCTCCGGGGTTGATCGCGCCACCCGAGAGCCGGTGAACGGCCTTGCGCCACCCGCTCCTCGGCAGCGGCTTGACCGACCTGATCAGACCAAGCTGGTCGTGGCTGGGCCCCTGCGGTCGTGATGGCTGCGGCGGCTGCGGCGCCGGCCGATACACGGGTGCTTCAGGACGCGCAGCGGTGAACAGAGTCTGAGATGGAACAAAGGGCGCCCGTGGTGGTAAGGCCGGCACGCCCCATTCTGCTCGGGGTGCCGCCGCGGGCGGGGGTGCAAGCGGCTGCGCTGCCCACGATGCCGCGGGCGGCATTGGTGCGGGCGGTGTTTGGGGCGCCTGTCCACCCCACGGGGTCATGCCGTCCGGAATCATCGAGGACGCGTCGTCAGGCCGGGTCTGCGGCTCCGGCGCCGGGGCTACGGGTGCGGGCGGGGGCGCCTCCGGCTGTGCAGCGGGCGCCTCCACCCTCGGCTCCTCGTCCCTGATCGCCTCTTCCTCCTCCCGGGCCGGAGGCTGTTCGGCCGGAGGTGGCGCGGTGTGCGGCTCGGGCACCACCGCGGAGGCGGGCCATGCCGGTAGCTGGCTTGCCCGACCGGGCGCGGGAGGGGGTGCGGCAGGCGCGTAGGGTTCCGCCGGAGCCGCGGGCCCCTGTGGCTGGGCAGGGGTCGCCGGCGGGGCATAGTAGTTCTGCGGTGGCGGCCCGTAGTAGTTCTGTGGCGGCTGTTGAGCCGGCGTACCGTACCCCTGCGGTGGAGCCTGGGGCGCCGGATTCTGGTACTGCGGCATGCCGTAGGCGCTCAGCGGGTCTGGTTCCCAGATCGGATTCATCGAACGCTGATGATTCCGCTGGCGCCGTGAGAGCTTGGGGGCCTTCGGCAGCGCGGGCGGCGGCTTGAGCGTCGGTTGCGGGAAATAGTCGGCGCTCGGCGGCACGAATTCCTGGTTCGGGCTCTTGGATCGGCGGAACGGATTGCCCTTGGTCTCTCCACCCCCCAGTCCATCGGCAATGGGCTCACGCCATGGGCCGCTCGGTGGCGGCGAATCGGGCGCGTTGTCGTTTGAATCAGCCATGTCAGATCACTTCGCCATCATTCCGAGCACGTTATCGAGAGCCGCCCACATCTCCGGGGCTTCGATACGGCGCAGCGAGTCCGCACCGAGCTCTTTCACTGCTGCCCCATGTTCCTCCCTGTCGGCATACAGCCCTGTTTCGAATGGCGTGAGCTTGGCGCAGTCGACATCACGATCCGCTTCCAGACCGTCAATTGGACCACCCAGCGAGAGCACACCGGCGTCAAGAACCCGCTGGGCGTCCCTAGCGTCAACCATCCCGCTGTCCTACCTCTTTCGTCTTATCGCTGCTCGTCGCCGCGCATGCGAAGTCGCGGAAAACTCTCCGAGATCGCACCGGCCAGCTTCAGGTACGCGGCATTGGTATCCGCATTGAGCAGACTGAAGTCGACATCGGCGCCTTCGGCGAGATGCGGATCGAACGGGATCATGTGAATAGAGCGGCAACGTGCCTCGAAATGCTCATAAACCTTGTCCAGCTTGATCCCGGCAGATCCTGGACGCGAGGCGCTCAAGACGACGTGGGCCTCGCGCACCAGCGTCGAATGTCCATGTTGCATAAGCCAATCGAGAGTAGCCGAGGCACTTCGAGCAGAGTCCATGGCCGGTGAGCTCACCAACACGATGGTGTGCGCAAGATCGAGCACACCCGCCATCGCCGAATGCATGATTCCCGTGCCGCAGTCGGTCAGGATGACGTTGTAGTACCGCTGCAGGATGTCGATCGTACTGCGATAGTCGACCTCGCCGAAAGCCTCCGACACTGCCGGATCCTGTTCACTGGCAAGTACTTCCAAACGACTGGTCGCCATCCGCGTGTGGTTGCGCACGTCGGCGTAACTTCTGATGTTCCGATCGTTGAGAAGATCCCGAATGGTGGACTGTGTCGAATGGTCGCGCACCCGCTCAGCCAAGGTACCCCGGTCGGGGTTAGCGTCCACAGCGATGATCCGATCGGTACGGATCGTCGCGAATGCCGAACCCAATCCCAGTGTGGTGGTTGTCTTTCCGACGCCACCCTTGATGGAGAGCACCGCGATGTGGTAATCGCCGAGGATTGGCTGCCGAATGCTGGCCAGCAGCTGTTCCTGTTCACGATCCTTCCGAGAGTCGCCTGGATTGACACGGCCGCCGGTGGACCTGTGCACAGCCTTGCGCCAGCCGGATCGCGGCGCATAACGACCACGATTGATGACCTCCGCCTCGTCGAGCGAGGGCGGCATCCGGTAAGCCTGCGGCGCACGGTAGTTGACAGGAGGCGTCGCGGCTTGCGGTGGCGGCACGTAGCCCGGAGGCAGGTCTTGCGGCCCGGGTGATTGAGGTGCCTGTGGCTGCCGCTGTTGCTGTTGTGGCACCCACCGCCATTGCCCCTCAACACTCGGGCGCTGCGGAGGTGGCTGCTGCGGAAGCTGCTGTTCACCATAGGGTTGCGGCGCTTGGGGAGCGCCCTGCGACCACTGCCCCGGATAAGGCTGGCGCGGGTTCCATCCCGGCGGAGCCTGAGCAGCATGCTGCTGGTCGAGTCCAGGCCTCGGCGGAACAGGCTGTTGCGGGGCAGGCGGCGGCACGTGATAGGCGGGTTGCACCGGTTCCACCGCAGGAGTCGGCGGTATCGGCGGGGGAATCTCCTGCGACTGAGGAACGTCGGGGTGACCTGGCTCGCCTTCCGCTGCGGCATCGTCCGACATGGGCTCGGGCGCGCACTGCCCGGGCTCGACGAATGCCGCCGAAACGTGCGACTCGTCCTGACGTTCGTCTGCCGGCGCCTCCACATCCGCAAGCTCGGGGGCAGCGGACATCTGCTCGAACACCACGGCCTGCAGGTCGATGACAATGTCCTCGTCGACGAGGGGCGCAAACCCCTCAAGGTCGGGCGCTGCCGTGGCCGTTATTTCCTTCTCAGTGACTTCTTCCGCACCGACACCGAATTCCGCACCCTCGGACTCGGGGGATCCGGATATATCGACCACAGGTTCCGGCACGGCGGCCCACGGCGCAATCATCGGCACAAACGGCGCGGGTTCAGGCTCGGCGGCAGGCGCTTCCACGTCGGCCGCATCGTGTGCAGCCAGTTCCTCATTGAGCTCGGCGCGTTTGACTTCGATGCGCTTCAGCAGTGCGGCCGCTCGGGCGTCGATGTCATTGACCTCGGGGGCAGCTGCTGGAGGCTCCGGTACTTCTGGTTCCGTCGGCTCTTCGATGCCCTGAGAGGATTCTTCGGATACCTGAGTTGACTCCTCCACAACCGCAGTCGGTGAGACCAAATCGCCAACGATATCGGCGTTCGGCTCCGGTACTGGGGGCACGAAATCTACGGTCAGCGCTGCGGGTGGCTCCGGTTCTGCGGGAACCGGTGCGGGCTCGTCATCCGGCGCTGCTGCGTGGATAGGCTCGGATTCGGCCGTATCGGAAACAGCCCCCTCGATCGGTTCGGGGGCATCATCGAACTCCTCTGGCAGCGTGAAGCGGAGAGCCCCGGAAGCAGGCGGGGCCTCAGATTCGAGTACCGCGTGGCGCCGATGACGTTCGAGTTCGGCGTCGGTGATGCTCTCATCGAGGCTCATCTGGCGCAGCTGCGCTTCGAGCAGGCTGAAACGCGAGAACGGGTCTGTGCCGCCGGACGCCGCACCACGGTGATCGGCGGTGGGTACCGGTGGGCTCGCCTCCTCCGACCGTGGGGCCACCTGTACCGATTCGTCTGAAGGCACGATCTCCGAGGGCGCTTGGTCCGCAGGCGGGGTAGGCGACTGCTCGTCGGCGGCGGGCTCTGGCACGGGGGTTGCTGGGGGCCCGCTAGGCGGAGGCGCCGGCGGCTGCGCTACCTGCGATAGCGGCCGCGGCTCGGGCCTTATCTCAGGAATAGGGCTCGTGACGATCCGAGGTGCCTCAGAAACGGGCGTCTGGGCAATCGCCTTCGACTCGACAGTCAGCGGCTGTTGATCGGGTGGTTCGGGCACGCGCGGCGGGGTGTAGTACTTCGAGACGTTGGTCAGCGGTATGCCGCCTCTGGCCGTTTCGTGACGGGGCGCGACGGCAGAGCGCTCCCCAACTGAAGGTGCGACTGATTCGGCGATCGGTTTCTGTGCAGGAGCTTGGAGAGCGGAGACGCGTTCTGTCTCGTGAGTTAACGAGTCATCGTTGGACTCGACCTCGTCTACGTTGCGCTTCTTGCGCCCCAACGAACGGAGAAACCCTCGTTGTTCGTCTTCTTCGGGCAGCCACGGAGGACGGGGCGGTGCACCACGATCCTGCTTGGGCAACGTCCCCCTCCCCTTCCTCGATCGCCAAACCGTCGTAAAGCTCGATCGTACTCAGTTGCTAGCGCACAGGTACCAAAGCTGGTTACCCAACCGAATAGACCCCCGCACTCAACCAGCAGCTTAAGGGAGACGGCAACGTCCTCGCAGCGTTCGAGGTGATCCCCTACCGGCTCGATCTCGGCGGTAACCACCGAGCACGGCGTGCGAGTCGGTCTCAGGATCAATCAGCGCGAACTGGCTAAGCCACCGCAGCGCTTGCCGAGGCGATTTTCACACCGCCACAGTTGTCTGCTGGGAATCGGCACGTTGCGCGACGCCGCGAGAACCCGCGTAACCGTCGGCCACCCAGAATCCGGCGGGCGGACGGCCCCGCCGGGACACGCCATGTACACGATCGATGCGCTTGCAGAGGGGCCCGTCAGCCCCGTCCCGAGAGGCACGAGCGCCCCCTGGCAGGCGCTGCGACTACGACGTCTTTTCGGCGTTCTCCCGCTGGATCTCCAGCGCGATATCGATGAGCTGATCCTCCTGCCCACCAATGAGCTTGCGCTGACCGGCGCGGTGCAGCAGCTGGTGCGCGGGCACGCCGTATCGCTCCCCCTGCCGGATGGCGTGCTTGAGGAAGCTGGAGTACACACCGCTGTAGCCCATGATCAGCGCATTGCGGTCCAGCAGGCACTCGGCCGGCATCGCGGGCGCCACAACCTCTTCGGCGGCGTCCGCGATATCGAAGAAATCAATACCCGTCTTCACACCGATCTTGTCGAACACGCCGATCAACGCCTCCACCGGAGCATTGCCCGCACCGGCACCGAAGCGCCTCGTGCTGCCGTCGATCTGCTTGGCACCAGCGCGCACCGCCTCGATCGAGTTGGCGACACCGAGCCCCAAGTTCTCGTGGCCATGAAAACCGACTTGAGCATCCGACCCCAATTCGGCCACGACAGCGGCAACACGGTCCGCCACACCATCGAGAACCAGCGCACCCGCGGAGTCGACCACGTAGACGCACTGACATCCGGCGTCGGCCATGATCCGGGCCTGCTTGGCCAGCTTCTCCGGCGAGATGGTGTGCGACATCATCAGGAAGCCAACGGTTTCCAGCCCTCGCTCGCGCGCCAGCCCGAAGTGCTGAAGAGACACGTCGGCCTCGGTGCAGTGGGTGGCGATACGGCAGATGGATCCACCGTTGCCCTGCGCCTCGATGATGTCTTCCTTGGTGCCCACACCCGGCAGCATCAGGAACGCGATCTTGGCGTTCGTCGCGGTCTCGGCGGCGAGCTTGATCAATTCCTGCTCAGGGGTTTTAGAGAAGCCGTAGTTGAACGACGATCCACCAAGACCATCGCCATGCGTCACCTCAATGACCGGCACACCGGCACCGTCAAGGGCCGCGACGATCGCCCGCACCTCGTCGGCGGTGAACTGGTGCCGCTTGTGGTGCGAGCCGTCCCGCAATGACGTGTCGGTGATCCGCACATCCCATGCGGCGTCGAAAAAGATGCCGTCGGTGCCCAAAAGCTGAGTTCCAGTGTCCGAAGCCATGTTACGAAACCTTCGCTGATAGAAGTTCTTTGGCGATTTCCTCGCCGACCTTGGTCGCGGCAGCGGTCATGATGTCCAGGTTCCCGGCGTACGGCGGCAGGAAGTCACCGGCACCCTCCACCTCGACGAAAGTGGTGACGACGTGGTTGCCACCATTGACCACGGACGGCTCGTCGAACTGCGGCTCGTTGAGTAGCCGATATCCGGGCACGTACTGTTGCACCTGGCTCACCACATCGTGGATCGACGCGGCGATCGCATCCCGGTCCGCGTCCTCCGGAATCGCACAGAAGATGGTGTCGCGCATGATCATCGGCGGGTCGGCCGGGTTCAGGATGATGATGGCCTTACCGCGCTTGGCTCCGCCGATCACCTCCACACCCCGGGAGGTCGTCTTGGTGAACTCATCGATGTTGGCGCGTGTGCCCGGCCCCGCCGAGACAGAGGCCACGGAGGCGACAATTTCCGCGTAAGGAACCTCCACGACGCGGGACACCGCGTAAACGATCGGAATCGTCGCCTGGCCGCCGCAGGTGATCATGTTGACGTTCGGAGCATCGAGGTGCGCACGCAGATTCGCGGGCGGCACCACGGCCGGACCCACGGCGGCAGGCGTCAGATCGATCGCCCGGATCCCGGCCTCTGCGTACCGCGGAGCGGCGGCCTTGTGCACGTACGCCGACGTCGCCTCAAACACCAGATCGGGCTTCTCGTCCTGCGCCAGCAGCCAGTCCACCCCCTCATGCGAGGTTTCCAGACCGAAGCCGCGGGCGCGCTTGAGACCTTCGGACTCGGGGTCGATGCCGATCATCCATCGTGGCTCCAGCCACTCGGATCGCTGCAACTTATACAGCAGATCGGTACTGATGTTTCCCGAACCGACGATCGCTACAGATGCCTTGCTCACAATTCTCCTCTACTCGAAAGCCAGTCGGACCGAACCAAGTCCGGCGAACTCGGCCAAAAACTCATCCCCCGGATGCGCGTCAAACGCTCGTGTGCACGAACCCGGCAGCACCACATCGCCGGCCCGCAGGCGAACCCCGAACGAGGCCACCTTGCGTGCCAGCCATGCCACCGAGGTCACCGGATTACCCAGCACCGCATCGCTTCTGCCCTCGGCCAACTTCTCGCCGTTGCAGGTCAGCACCGCGTCGATCGACTTGATGTCGATGTCCTTCGGCGAAACACGTTGCTTGCCAATGACAAACCCGGCCGAGGACGCGTTATCGGCGATGGTGTCGCAGATCTTGATCTGCCAGTTGGTGATCCGGCTATCCACCACTTCGATCGATGGCACGTATGCCGCCGTGGCCGCCAGCACATCATCCTCGGTGCAGTCCTCACCCGGCAGGTCGGCGGCCAGGATGAATCCGACCTCCACCTCCACCCGCGGGAACAGGAACTTGGACGCGGAGGCCGCGACATCCTCGAACAGCTCCATATCGGCCAACAGGTGCCCATAATCCGGCTCGTGGACACCCATCATCTTCTGCATCGCCTCGGACGATAGGCCCACCTTGTGCCCCACGACCTTGGCTCCGTCCGCTAGGCGGGAGCGAATATTCATCAGCTGGATCTCGTAGGCGTCGACCACACCGAAATCCGGGTAGGTGTCGGTGGGCGGCGCGATGGCCACCCGGGTGCGCTCAGCCTCTGCCAGATCTGCGGCGATGGCCTCGCGAACGTCGGAACTAAGCATCTATGTGTCTCCCAGTCTCGGTCCCGGCCCGGCGTCCGGAGAAGACGCAGTCGGCCAGGGACAATCCGCTCACATACGAATTGGAGCAGATACCCACCGCCGCTCGTCCGGCGGCATAAAGCCCCGGAATCGCCGCGCCCGATGTGGTCTGCACGGCACCAGTCTCCTCGTCGACGACCAGCCCGCCAAGAGTGAGCATCGGACACGGATTCAGCATGTTGGTCTTGATCGACACGTTGAACAGATAGAACGGGCCCTGCTCAATGGGGACTCGGATGTCGTCCGGCTTCCCGAACGGGTCGGGGGTGCCGTCCGCGATGGCGCGATTGTGTTCGGACACGGTGCGCGCCAACAGCTCTGGATCGATACCCGCCTTGGCCGCCAACGCTTCGATGGATCCGGCCTTCTTGCGCCCTACATTGAGAAACGCTTCTGCTTGTATTCGCTGGAACCACAGCGTCTGCGAACCCAGCTGCTGACGGGCCCGCTTCACCAACGCCTTGTCCGCTACCAGATATCCAACCCCGCCGGCCTTCTGCACAATCGCCTTACCGAGCGCGGCACCATATCGCGATTCGTCAACCATCCTCTGGCCCTTGGCATCCACCAACAACGAGCCGAGGAACGCGGCCGGCGGCACGATAAAACGCCACGCCGAGATCTCATCGAGGTGCCCCGTGGCCGCATCCAACGGTTCCGCGAGCTTCAACGCGGTGCCGTCGTCACCGGCAGTGCCCAGCTGCAACCCGTCCCGGTAGGCCGGGGCATACCGCTCGACCAGCTCGCGATTGGCGATGAATCCACCGGAAGACAACACCACTCCGTCGTTGGCGCGGATCTCATACGGCTTGGCGAACCGGCGCTCCAACGCATAGGCGGGCCCCTCCAACGCTTTTCGCATCGGCGGGTAGTAAATACCCGGCTTGGTCGCATAGTGCGTGAGCCGCGAGTACGCGCGCCGCACCCACGTCGGCGCGCCCTTCAGTGTCACCCCGCGCACCCCAACGACACGACCGTCCTCGACGATCAGCCCGGTGACCCGGGTCTGCCGCCACACGTCGGCGCCCAAACGCTCCGCGGAGGCCGCCAACGGAGCGAACAACGCCTTACCGGATACGCCCCGACCGAACGCTCGATGCCCCCGCTGACGGGGTGCGGTGGCAGCCCGCGCCATGCCAGAGGATTCGCTGCCGGAAAAGTAGAGGTAGTAGTCGTTAGTGGGGTACGAAGTCTTGAACGGAGCCAGCGAACCTTCGAACGGAACTCCGTAACCTTGCAGCCAATCCAGGGTGGCGACGCTGCCGTCCACAAATTTCTGCAGCGTCTCCGGTTTCACCGCGTCCCCGACCTCAAGCCGCAGATACTCCAGCATCAGCTCCGGGGTGTCCTCGACGCCCGCGTCGCGCTGGATGTTGGTGCCACCGCCGGCATAGTAAATGCCCCCTGAAATGGCCGAAGCTCCACCACCGTCGAATCGCTCCAGGATCGCCACGGATGCCCCGCGCTCCAGCGCGGCCAGCGCCGCCGACGCTCCCGCCACCCCGTAGCCGACGATGATGACATCCGGGGAAGGCACCTCGACATCACCCGGCACTGGGCCTCCCTCACCGTCATATAGCCAAAACAGCAACAAGTTTCTGTTTTCACCGCAACATCAAAGTGTCCGGGCGGTGAAACCACAGGCCAGCGCCGGTAGCGCCGGGCCGCCTCAATTCTATAACGTGTTCTACATGACTGAGCAGGAGTACGACGTCGTCGTCGTCGGAAGTGGTGGCGCCGGCATGGTCGCGGCGCTCACCGCGGCACACAACGGCCTGAGCACCGTGCTGATCGAGAAGGCCCCCCACTTCGGCGGATCGACCGCCCGTTCCGGCGGCGGCGTCTGGATCCCCAACAACGAAGTGCTCAAGAAGGCCCGCCAGACCGACACCCCGGAGGCGGCCCGCGAGTACCTCTACAACATCATCGGCGACGTCGTCCCCCGCGAGAAGATCGACACCTACCTGGATCGCGGTCCGGAAATGCTCTCGTTCGTGCTGGCGAACTCTCCACTGAAGCTCGACTGGGTGCCCAACTACTCCGACTATTACCCCGAGGCTCCGGGCGGACGCTCGGCCGGCCGCTCGGTGGAGCCCAAGCCGTTCGACGCCAAGAAGCTGGGCGACGAGCTGCCCAACCTGGAGCCACCGTACGGCAAGGTTCCACTGAATGTCGTCGTCCGCCAACAAGATTACGTACGGCTGAACCAGCTCAAGCGCCACCCGCGGGGTGTGCTGCGCAGCCTGCGTGTGGGCGTGCGCACCTTCTGGGCGCAGGGCACCGGCAAGAAGCTGGTCGGCATGGGACGGGCGCTGTCGGCGGCGCTGCGTATCGGCCTGCGCGACGCCGGGGTTCCGGTGAAGCTCAACACCGCGCTGACCGATCTGTACATCGAGAACGGCAGCGTCAAGGGCGTCTACGTACGTGAGACGGGCGCCGCGGAGGCTTCCGAGCCGACGGTCATCAAGGCGCGTAGGGGCGTCATCCTGGCCTCCGGTGGATTCGAGCACAACGAGCAGATGCGCGTGAAGTACCAGCGTGCCCCCATCACCGCCGACTGGACCGTCGGCGCCAAGGCCAATACCGGCGACGGCATCCTGGCAGCCGAAAAATTGGGCGCTGCACTGGAGTTCATGGAGGACTCATGGTGGGGCCCAACTGTTCCACTGGTGGGCCGGCCGTGGTTCGCGCTGTCCGAGCGCAACTCCCCCGGGTCGATCATCGTCAACGCGTCCGGTAAGCGATTCATGAACGAGTCACTGCCCTACGTGGAGGCCACCCATCGCATGTACGGCGGCGAATACGGTCAGGGCCCGGGCCCGGGCGAAAACCTGCCCGCATGGCTGCTCTTCGACCAGGAATACCGCAATCGGTACATCTTCGCCGGATTGCAGCCGGGACAAAAGATTCCGAGTAAATGGATCGAGTCGGGCGTCATCGTCAAGGCTGACACCATCGAGGGGTTGGCGGAACTGACAAATCTGCCCGTGGACGCGTTGGTCCAGACTGTCGAACGGTTCAACGGCTTTGCCCGCAGTGGCACCGACGAGGACTTCGGCCGCGGTAAGAGTGCCTACGACCGCTACTACGGCGACCCCACCAACAAGCCGAACCCAAATCTGGGCGAGCTCAAGAAGGGCCCCTTCTACGCGGCGAAGATGGTGCCTGGCGACCTGGGCACCAAGGGTGGCGTACGCACCGACGTGCAGGGCCGGGTGCTGCGCGACGACAACAGCATCATCGAGGGTCTTTACGCCGCAGGCAATGTCAGCACCCCGGTAATGGGTCACACCTACGCCGGCCCCGGCGCCACCATTGGCCCCGCCATGACGTGGGGTTACCTCGCGGCGCTCGATATCGCCGGAAAGTAGGGTCGGGGTCATGCCTATCAACGTTGATATCGCCCTGGGTGCTGCCGTCGAGCCCGCCGAATTCTCGTGGACCGCCTCCGATGTGCAGCTGTATCACCTGGCGATCGGAGCTGGTTCCGATCCAGTAAGCGAGACCGAACTGCGCTACCTGCAGGACAAGACCCCGCAGGTGTTGCCGACGTTCGCGACCGTGGCCTCCGGTTTCCACGCGGTCGAGCCGCCCAAGGTGTCGTTCCCGGGTATCGAAATCGACCTGGCCAAGATCCTGCACGGTACCGAGCAGGTGACCGCGCACCGGCCGTTGCCGCCGTCGGGCTCTGCCCGTTCCGAGGGCAAGATCGTGGAGATCTGGGACAAGGGCAAGGCTGCTGTCATCGTCACGGAGACAACCACTTCCGATGATCAGGGGCCTCTCTGGACGATCCGCCGCTCGATCTTCGCACGCGGCGAGGGCGGCTTCGGCGGCGAGCGTGGACCGTCCTCGGCGGGAGAGGCTCCGTCCCGTCCCGCCGATCTCGAAGTCTCGACGCACATCCTGCCGCAGCAGGCGCTGCTGTACCGGCTCTGCGGAGACCGCAATCCGCTGCACTCCGACCCCGCGTTCGCCGCGGCGGCAGGATTCCCCCGTCCGATCCTGCACGGACTGTGCAGCTACGGCGTGGTGTGCAAGGCAGCGGTGGACGCCGCTCTCGACGGGGATGCCTCGCGGGTGACCTCGTACGCCGCGAAGTTCGCGGGTGTGGTGTTCCCCGGCGAGACGCTCAAGACCCGCATCTGGAAGGAAGACGGCAGGCTGCTGATCTCTGCCGTCGTCGCCGAGCGTGAGGACGCCCCGGCACTCGCCGACGTGGAGCTCACCTACAAGTAGCCCGACCGGCTAGTACCACCGTATCCCGCGGTAGCGGTTCACACCCAGTGCAAGCGCGGTGCCAATGCTCCAGACCGCGATACCCAATCCGAGCTCCATGAGGGACCGCTCGGTAAGCGGCATAGCGTGGAATACGTTGCGCCCGAATATGGCCCGTGGAATACCTCCCACGGGCGCTACGAGGTAGTAGACGCCGTACGGCAGGGCCAGATAAAGGAGCCATCGCGCGGTGACCAACAGGTCGCCCCGTTGCCGCCACCGTTCCCGCAGCGGCCGGGCGACCATGGGCAGCAGCACCGACACCACATTGCCCAGGCCCAGCCAGCTGACGATGTGCACGGCGACATCGGGCACGGTGATCGCGGTTTGGGTTGCCTGCTGCCGGTGGATGGTCAGAAAGGCCGTCAGCACGAGTGTCGGTAGCCCAGCGACGAGAAACAGTGCGATGTTCTTGACCAGCAAGACATGGAGCAGCGACCGATGACCTCGCAGTGCGTGCCTGACTCGATCGGCATCCAGACCGAGCATGTTGGTCACGGACACATCGGCAAAGATGAACATGGCGAAGTAGGTGCCGACAAGCAGCGCCCAGTCGCGCTTGCGTCCGTGTTCGGCGATTGGCTGCCAGATGATCAGGTACGCGATCGCCAGCGCGAGGTTCAGGCCCAATCCCTCGAGCCATCGCCGTGGCGGACGAAAGGTCTCGGCGAGGTCCGCGCGCAGACGGGTCAGCACGCCCGCCGTGGTGGAGGCCTCCCCATAGATCATCGGCCAAGCATCGCCGGGGTTTCTGTCAGAAAGCTGTGACTGCGATACGGTCTCGGCTCGGTCACAGTTCAACCAAGCCACATGTCCGTGTCCCGTCCCCCAGGTTCAGGGCATAGCTTTCCCGCGTGCAGACCTCCCCGTGCGGTCCCGCCAAGCGGTCCTGCTGCCTCTCGCGACGCGATGTCCTCAAGTACGCCTCGAGCGTGCCCGTCCTGTTGAGCATGCCTGCCATGCTCTCCACCGCCGCCCTGGCTCATGCCCAATCTCCCATCGCGGGCAAGATCGTCTTCCTCGATCCCGGCCACAACGGCGCCAATGATGGCTCGATCACCCGGCAGGTCAGTGACGGCCGGGGGCGTACCAAGGAGTGCCAGACCAGCGGCACCGCAACCGACGCGGGCTTTCCCGAACACACCTTCAACTGGAACGTGGTGCTGCACATCCGCCAGGCCCTTACCGGTGCCGGTGTGCGCACCGCGCTCTCGCGCGGCAATGACAACGCACTCGGACCGTGCATCGACCAGCGGGCCGCGACCGGCAACTCCTTGAAACCCGATGCGATTGTCAGCATTCATGCCGATGGCGGCCCCCGGGACGGTCGGGGATTTCACGTCAACTACTCGAATCCGCCCATCAACGAAGCGCAGGGCGGCCCGTCGCTGCGCTTGGCCAGCACCATGCGCGATCAGTTAAAGGCCTCCGGATTCCAGCCGTCGACCTATCGTGGAAACGATGGTCTCTATGGGCGTTCCGACCTTGCCGGGCTCAACCTGGCGCAGTACCCGGCAATCCTCATCGAGTGCGGAAACATGAAAAACAGCGACGACGCCGCGATGCTGTCCAGCGCGGATGGCCAAGCCCGGCTGGCCGCCGCCATCGCCCAGGGCATAGCCAGATTCCTGAGCTGAGTCGATTACCCCAGGATGAGGCCGGACGTCGGCACACCCGTGCCGGCGGTGACCAGGACATGCTCAACGTTGGATACCTGGTTGACCGACGTGCCGCGTAGCTGACGCACACCCTCGGCGATGCCGTTCATACCGTGAATATAGGCCTCGCCGAGCTGACCACCATGTGTGTTGATGGGCAGCTTGCCCCCCAGCTCGATGGCGCCATTGGCGATGAAATCCTTGGCTTCGCCCTTACCGCAGAAGCCCAACTCTTCGAGCTGCAGCAGCGTGTACGGGGTGAAGTGGTCATACAGGATCGCGGTCTGAATATCGTTGGGAGTCAGGCCTGATTGACCCCACAGCTGCCGACCGACCAGCCCCATCTCGGGCAGTCCGAGCTCGTCGCGGTAGTACGAGTACATGGTGAACTGATCATCACCGGACCCCTGGGCCGCGGCCTCGATGACCACCGGCCGGTTCTTGAGATCCTTCGCTCGCTCGGGCGTGGTCACCACGATCGCCACCCCGCCATCGCTCTCCTGACAGCAATCCAGCAGCCGCACCGGATCTGCGATCATCCGCGAGTTCTGGTGGTCCTCGATGGTGATCGGCTTGCCGTAGAAGAAGGCCTTTGGGTTGGTGGCCGCATGCTTACGATCCGCCACCGATACCGCTCCGAAATCGGCACTCGTGGCGCCGTATTCGTGCATGTACCGGCGAGCGATCATCGCCACCGAGGCCGCAGGCGTGCTCAGCCCGTGCGGGTACGACCAGCTGTACTCCACGCCTCGCGAGTCGGCGGTCGAGCTCAGCCCGGTCATCACCTGACCGAACCGGAACTCGGAACGCTCGTTGAATGCGCGATATGCGACAACGACTTCCGCGACACCGGCAGCAACCGCCAACGCGGCCTGCTGCACCGTCGCCGCAGCGGCCCCGCCGCCATAACCGATCTGGCTGAAGAACTTGAGCTCACCGATACCGGTCGAACGAGCAACGGCAGTCTCGAGATTGGAGTCCATCGTGAAGGTCACCAAACCGTCGACTTCCGACGGTGCCAGACCAGCATCGTCGAGCGCATCGAGCACCGCCTCGGCCGCCAGCCTCAGCTCGGATCGGCCCGACTTCTTCGAGAAGTCGGTGGCGCCGATACCGGCGATATGGGCCTTACCCGACAAGCTCACGCGCTTGCTCCGATCGTCAGCTTGACCTTGGCAGTGACGTGCGCACCAAGGCTGTTGTTGCCCACCACATCCACTTCCACCACGCCGTCCTCGACGGCGGTTACCTCACCAGTGAACACAGTGGTGTCGTAGGCGTACCACGGCACACCCAGCCGCAACGAAATCGACTTCACGCGCGCAGAAGGCCCGGCCCAGTCGGTGACAAACCGCTCGACCAGACCTGTGTCGGACAGGATGTTGATGAAGATGTCCTTGGATCCCTTTGCCTGCGCCAGATCCCGATCGTGATGCACGTCCTGGAAGTCACGCGTCGCCAGCGCTGTCGACACGATGAACGTCGGAGTGCCTTCGAGTTTCAGTTCGGGCAGCTTCTCGCCGACTTCTGCTTGCGCCCCCCGCGCGAGCTGCTCGTCGATACTCACGCTGCCTCCCATGCGTACAGAGTCCACGCCGGGCTCTCGCCCTCGGCCGGAAAGTCCAGATACGTCACCTGAACCGGCAACCCGATCTGAACATCGTCGGGCGACACCCCTCGAAGCTCGCCCAGCATCCGAACACCCTCATCGAGCTCCACCAGCGCGATAACGAAAGGCAGTGTGCGACCGGGCACCTGAGGAGCGTGATGCACCACGTAGCTGTACACCGTGCCGCGACCGCTGGCCACCTGATACACGATCTCAGCGTCCTTGTCCTGCCACACCGCGGGCACCGGCGGATGCTGCAACGAACCGTCTGGACGCTCCTGTAGCCGCAGCTCGTGCGCCGCGATGCCCTCCCAGAAGTATGCGCTGTCTCGTGACCACGACGGACGCATCAGTTTCGACGGATCGAGATCCTCCGGTACGTTGGCCGACTTCTTAGCGCCCGGGCGGAACTTCATGATGCGCCAGTTCATTTCATTGACCAGCTCATCGCCCACATGCCACTCGGCGTGGATGTTGATGAACCAGCTCTCGCCGAGCGCCGTCTGCTTCGGCCCGAAGACTTCGGTCACCTCGTTGGTGGTGGTGACCTGCTCGCCCAGCTGCAGATAACGGTGGTAGATCTGCTCATAGTTGGTGGCGACCACCGACTCGTAGCCCGCCGAATCCAGGAGCTCCATGACCCGGCCCAACGGGTCGTCTCCGGAGCGCTCGCCATATAACCCGGCCATAGTCCACACCTGCGCCATGGCTGGCGGCGCGACAATGCCGGGATGACCGGCCCCGCGGGCAGCTTCCTCGTCGACATAGATGGGGTTGCGATCGCCCATCGCTTCGACCCAGTTGTTGATCATGGCCTGGTTCACCGGATCCCGCGCCAATCGCGGGGCGCTGGGGCCGGCGGCCTTGATCCTGGAGAAGCCTTCCTGGATATCCACCACGCTCATATCTACCTGTTCTTCGCGCAAGTCGCTCATCACCGCGGAACCCTGGGCGTGCCCAGTCCTGCCGTCGACACCATCTCGCGCATCACCTCGTTCACGCCGCCACCGAACGTGATCACCAGGTGGCGCTTGGTCTGTGCATCAAGCCATTCCAGCGTCTCTGCGGTGTTCGCGTCGGCGGGATCGCCATAGCGCCCCACGGCACCCTCGCCGAGTCGGCCGAGCTTCTGAATCCACTCGGTGGCAAGAATTTTCGTCGCAGCGGCGTCAGCCATGCTGATGTCGTCGCCCGATGAGGCCACCTGCCAGTTGAGCAGCTCGTTGAGCCGCCATACGGCCTTCATCTCGCCCAGGACTCGACGCACGTCCTCATGTGACAGCGGCGCCACACCATCGGGCCCCGGTTTGGAGGCCCACTCGTAGACGCGGTCGTACATGCCTGCGATCCGACCGGATGGGCCAAGCGACACTCGCTCGTGGTTCAGCTGGGTGGTGATGAGCTTCCAGCCCAAGTTCTCCTCGCCCACTAGCATGTCCACCGGTACCCGTACGTCGGAGTAGTAGGTGGCGTTGGTGTGGTGCGCACCGTCATTGGTGATGATCGGCGTCCAGGAGTAGCCGGGATCCTTGGTGTCGACGATCAGAATCGAGATGCCCTTGTGCTTAGCGGCACTTGGATCGGTGCGGCAAGCCAGCCAGATGTATTGGGCCTGATGCGCACCGGTGGTGAAGATCTTCTGCCCGTTGACGATGTAGTGGTCGCCGTCTCGTACCGCGGTGGTACGCAAGGACGCCAAGTCAGTCCCGGCTTCCGGTTCGGTGTACCCGATGGCGAAATGGATTTCACCTGCCAGGATTCCGGGCAGAAACTTCTTCTTCTGCACGTCGGTGCCGTACTTCTGCAGGGTCGGACCGACGGTCTGCAGCGTCACCAGCGGCATCGGCACGTCGGCGCGTATGACCTCGTTCATGAAGATCTGCTGTTCCAACGGACCGAATCCGTGTCCGCCGTACTCCTTCGGCCATCCGACGCCGAGCCAGCCGTCCTTGCCCATCCGGCGCACCACAGCCTCATAGGACGAGCTGTGTCGGTCGACCATCATGCCGCGGGTTTCATCGGCCGTGACGAGGTTCGAGAAGTACTGTCGCAGATCGCTTTGCAACTTCGCCTGTTCCGGCGTGAGGTCAATCAGCATCACTGGCTCCTAAACCTGCGCCGCGGCGAGAACATCCAGGCGCTCGGAGGACCCACCGACCAGGCGGCTCAGGTCCTTGATCGTCGAGTAATAACGGTTCATCGGGTACGTGATATCGACGCCGAGACCGCCATGGAGGTGGTGGCAGATCTGCATGACTCGCTGAGCCTCCGAGGCCATCCAAAACGCGACGATGTCCAAATCCTCAGTCGCGTCACGACCCGCCGAGAGACGCCACACCGCAGAGGTGACACCGAGGTTCAATGTCCGCGAAACCACGTACACGTCCGCCAGTTGCTGCGAGACCGCCTGGAAGGTGGCCAACGGCTTGCCGAACTGCACCCGGTTCGACACATGATCGGCCGTCAGACGCAAGGCGCCGGAGACCAATCCGTCCGCGTAGGACCCTATCGCCGCGAGGGCAAGCTGGTTCACGCGCTCAACAGATCCGGCTAACACATCCGAATCGGGCACCGACGCGTCGGCGAATGTCACCGCGTATTCGGCGGCCTTACTGGCGGTCGGTGTCCGGGCGATCGTCACACCCGGAGTGTTGGGTGCCACCACAACGACGCCATTGTCGGTGGTGACAAGTATCCAATTTGCCTCGGCCGCATGCAGAACGCCGATCTTGCGGCCGTTCAACACCAGCGAGGACCCCTCGCGCACGGCGGAAACCGACGGCGACGAGGGTAACGCGCACCCGGGCTCGTCCAGCGCCGCGGTGAGGATTCCGCCGGAGCCGACGCCCTCGAGGAACCTGCCCTGTTGCTCCTCAGAGGCCAGCTCCACCAAGGGAACCACGCCGAATCCGAGCGTCGCCAGGGCCGGTGTCAAAGCGCCGTGCTTCCCGAGTACCCGCAGCGCCACCGATACCTCGGACAGGCCCAGTCCGTCGCCACCCAGCCGTTCGGGCAGGGCGAGGCTCAGGACACCGTTAGTGGCCAGAGACTGCCACAACCCGTCGTCGTATCCGACCGCGGGCACTACACCGATGAACTCACGATCGGCGAGCACCGCTTCAACCACATCGGAGACAGCCTGCTGCTCCTCTGCGAAAGCAAAATCCATAGCGTGCGTGTCCTTTTGAGTAACTACTGCAGAACCGGGCAGCCGCTGGCGCCGTTGAAGTCAACCTGCCAGTGCTTGATGCCGTTGAGCCAACCGGATTGCAACCGCTTCGGATCGCCGGCCGGAGCCAGGTTCGGCATGTGATCGGCGATGGCGTTGAACATCAGGTTGATGGTCAACCGGGCCAGGTTGGCGCCGATGCAGAAATGCGCTCCGCTACCACCGAACCCCATGTGCGGGTTGGGGTTGCGCATGACATTGAAGCTGAACGGATCCTCGAAGACATCTTCGTCGAAGTTGGCCGAACGGTACATCATGACGACGCGCTGGCCCTTCTTGATCTGCACGCCACTGAGCTCGGTGTCTTCCAGGGCAGTCCGCTGGAACGACGTGACGGGGGTGGCCCAGCGGACGATCTCGTCGGCCGCCGTCTCCGGGCGCTCCTTCTTGTACAGCTCCCACTGCTCCGGGAACTGGGTGAAGGCCATCATGCCCTGGGTGATCGAGTTGCGTGAGGTCTCGTTACCGGCCACCGCCAGCATGATCACGAAGAAGCCGAACTCGTCATCGGAGAGCTTGCCCTCGCCCTCAACCTCGGCGTTGATGAGCGTGGTCACGATGTCCTCGCCGGGATTCTCGGACTTCTGCTTCGCCATCTCCATCGAGTAGGCCAGGATCTCCATCGACGACGCCGCCGGATCGATGTGCGAGAACTCGGGGTCATCGTACGAAGTCATCTCGTTGGACCAGTTGAAAAGCTTGCCCCGGTCTTCGATGGGCACCCCGAGAAGACCGGCGATGGCCTGCAGTGGCAACTCGCAGGACACCTGCTCCACGAAGTCACCGGTGCCACTCGCCGCCGCGTTCTTCGCGATCTGTTGAGCGCGCTCGTTCAGCTCGTCGCGCAGCCGACCAATCGCGCGCGGAGTGAAGCCCCGGGAGATGATCTTGCGCAGCCGCGTGTGGTGCGGTGCGTCCATGTTGAGCATGACATAGCGCTGCAGCTCGATGGCCTCGCGAGTGATGTCGTCCTGGAACCGCGGGATGGCGGTGTTCTCCCAGCTGGAGAAGACATCGCTGCGCAGGGACACCTCCTTGACATCCTTGTGCTTGGAGACGACCCAATACCCGCCGTCGTTGAAGCCGCCGATGCCGTCGGGCTGCTCCTGCCACCAAATGGGAGCCGTCTTCCGTAGCTCCTTGAGCTCCTCGATCGGGAGCCGTTCTGCGTAGATCTCCGGGTCGGTGAAGTCGAATCCGGCGGGAAGGCTGGGGTGCACCACGTTGAACTCCTATGGCCTTTCAGGGCGTCATTCTGGGACGATCTTGTTAGAGCATCTAGTGAGAGCCGAGTGAGATACGACACTCTCTAGCCCCATTGAAGCACACGATCAGCGCAGACAAAACGTGGTGCATGGGGGGAGAACACGTTCTCATTGCTTACAGACTGGAACGTGTTCTACCGTGAAGTCAACGTTCAGAGC
>NZ_MAEY01000031.1:0-33345 GCF_002013745.1 Mycobacterium sp. D16Q16 | reverse complement strand
AAAGGACTTCTGCATGGACACGTTCCTCAGATTGGGGAGCCAGACGGATACCGCAACTAGCAGTACACGTATCCAGCAGTTACAGAAAGCTAGCATGTTCAGGCCGCGAATGGGCGACTACTGGGAGCACTCACCCAAATGAAAGCATTCCGTAACCATCCCCGAGTTCGGCCGGCATAGTCCTCGGATCGTCGGCGGCGTGAGCCAATCGCGGACTTTTGACATATTCAAAATTGTTGAGTGTCAACCATTTACAAATCCGCGCCAACGGAGCCCCCGAAAGGGGGGTAATATTAGTCAAGTAACGATGGCGGTGGCACGTACCTAGCACCAACTGTTTTGGCTCATACGGATTCCCTTGTCTGAGTCCCACTGAGCAACAAGGAAGTACGTATGACACAGGCCGAATATCCTGGTCCGCCGATCCGCTTTACGTTAGGCCCGCGCAAGACCGGCAGGATGAACGGTGCGTGGTGGCCGCAAGACGACGGATTCATCGCGAGGGAACTGTCACCGCTGATTGAAGAGCTGTCCGAGCACATTGGTCCGGTCAACCAGGTGTCCCTGAACTGGAAGGCCGGGTCGCCCCGGTCGAGTATGAGATCGGCGGCCATGCCTCCGACGCTCGCCAACCGTGCGTTCCATTGGGTAGTCACACTCCAGGGCGAGCATCGGACGGTGCGGATCCTCATGGTGCCGGCACGCACCAACCGGATTCTCGCCAGGGTGATCATGCGCTTAGCCGCGCAAATGCCCCTGCTTGATTCTCCCAAGGAGGACGAAGTCTCCGCGGCCCTCCGAATCATCATGGCCGCTTAGCCCGTGATGTTGAGCCGATCCAGTAGGTTGCGAACCCGCCGTTCTATCTCGTCTCGGATAGGACGCACGGCCTCGATCGGCTGCCCGGCCGGGTCGGGTAGGTCCCAGTTCTCGTACTGCTTCCCGGGGTAGTGCGGGCAGGTGTCACCGCAGCCCATGGTGACCACGACATCGGCGCCTTGCACGATCGCGTCGGTCCAGGGTTTGGGGTATTCACTGGTGATGTCGATGCCCCGCTCAGCCATGACTTCGACAGCGGCGGGGTTGATGTGCTTTGCGGGTTCCGAACCGCCCGACCATGCAACGGCTCGATGACCAGCTGTATGGGTGAAGAATCCGAGAGCCATCTGGGAGCGGCCCGCGTTGTGGGTGCACAGAAACAATACGCTGGGCCTACCTTCGGTCATTGAACCGCCTCCTTGTCTACGGATTCGGGCATATTCTGTTGTCGCGCAACGGTAAATCGGCTGCGCAGCGCCAGAGACACGTAGACGAGCGCAACCAGGACCGGCACTTCGATCAGGGGGCCGACAACGCCAGCCAGCGCCTGGCCGGAAGTGGCGCCCCAGGTGGCGATCGCGACGGCGATGGCCAACTCGAAATTGTTCCCGGCAGCGGTGAACGCCAGCGTTGCCGTGCGCGCGTAGCCCAATCCCAAGACAGCGCCAAGCAGGTATCCGCCGCCCCACATGATGGCGAAGTAGGCCAGCAACGGCATCGCAATCCGCGCGACATCCCATGGGCGAGCAGAGATCTGAGTGCCCTGGAGGGCGAACAAGATCACGATGGTGAACAGCAGCCCCCAGAGGGCCCACGGGCCGACAGTCGGCAGGAATCGCGTTTCGTACCACGCGCGCCCCTTGATCCGTTCTCCGAGACGGCGGGATACGTATCCAGCCGCCAGTGGGATTCCCAGAAAGAGGAGCACGGATTTGGCGATCTGCCACGGGGAGGTATCGATGGCGGCTTGCGGCAAGTGCAGCCAACCGGGCAGTACAGCTAGGTAGAACCAGCCCAGCGCCGCGAACATGAACACCTGAAAGACCGAATTCAATGCGACGAGGAGAGCCGCGGCTTCTCGGTCACCGCAGGCGAGGTCGTTCCAGATGATTACCATGGCGATGCACCGAGCCAGGCCGACGACGATCAAGCCGGTTCGGTATTCGGGAAGGTCCGGCAACAGCAGCCATGCCAGCGCGAACATCAACGCCGGGCCGAGCAACCAGTTCAAGACCAGTGAGCCGATCAGCAGCTTACGGTCTGCGGTGACGTCCCCGAGGCGGTCGTAGCGCACCTTCGCCAGGACCGGGTACATCATGACGAGCAGCCCGATCGCGATGGGCAGCGAGATCCCGTCGACCTGAATCGTTTCCAGCACACGATCCAGTCCGGGGATCCAACGGCCCAGCAGCAGCCCGGCGGCCATCGCGAGGCCGATCCATACCGGCAAGAACCGATTCAGCGTGGACAATCGTCCCGCCGCGCCAGGTGTGCTCACTCCGGGTGCTCACACGCGCATGCCGCGTCGTGGGCGAGCGGCTCAGGACTGATGCCAAAGGTCTCCGAATCGGCCAAAACTGTGTATATTTCCCACTTTTCACGATCTGGCGCGGTCACCCACACCTTGTCTTGCGTCGCGAAGCAGCAGGTGGTGCCAGTCTCTTCCTCGGTGAACATGCCGGCATCGGTCAAGCGCGCAATCTCGGCGTGTACCTGCTCGCTGGATTCGACCTGCACCCCCAGATGGTTGATCGTGCCGCCGCGACCCGGGTTCTCCAACAGCACCAGCTTCAGTGGTGGGGAATCGATGGCGAAGTTCGCGTAACCCGGTTTGCGTTTGGCGGGATTCACACCAAAGAGCCTGGAGTAGAACTCGATTGACGCGTCGAGGTCGTCGACATTGAGAGCCAGCTGCACACGGGACACCGGTCCACCTCCGGGAAGAATAAGATATTCATCGAACTCTTTGATGTGCTCAGTCTGCCATGTCTTTGACATATGTCAAAGACTTCGGGATGCTGGAACCATGCCCAAGGCCCTTCCCGTGATAGACACCACCGGCCCCGTCTGTTGCGCGCCCGTGGCCGCAGGCCCGATGAGCGACGAGCAAGCCCTGGAAGTCGCGCTGCGTCTCAAGGCGCTTGCCGATCCTGTGCGGGTCAAGATCATGTCCCAGCTGTTCGGCGCACCCCAGGGGGAGATCATCAGCGGTGACCTCGCTGGCATCCTCGGACTCACCGAATCAACCGTCAGCCACCATATGAACCAATTGCGTAAAGCGGGACTGGTGGAATCCGACCGTCGCGGAATGAATGTTTATCACCGGCCGGTTCCGGATGCGCTCACCGCGCTCTGCACAGTTCTGGATCCCACCTGCTGCCGGTAAGAGGCGGACAGCGGCGAGATCAACCTGCTGGCTCGTTCAACCAGCTCGACGCGTCGCCGCCAGCAGCACTGCCGGGGCCGCAGTGCTACCCGGGACGGCTGCGTTAGTCATCACATCGTGCGCAAGGTGCGGGTCAGTCATCGGAGGGACGACTAGCAGCACTAGCTGACGACGATCCAGATCACTGATGTAGATGGTGTCCGCCCGCTGAGTGCGGTACCCGTCCAGCGACACCATACGATCGCCGTAGCGTAGCTGTTTTGGGGCCGCGTCCCATTCCTGGATGCGGTAGATCACCCGTTTAACGGCCCCCAATCGGGGACCTGCGGCATCCAAAAGCGTTGGCAGGTCTTGCGTTAGGTCTCGTGAGTGCGGCCACCATGCTCCGTCGACGTACCCGCTCCCATCACCATCGGGCTTTAACCGAAGACGAATGGAGTCGTCACTTTCGAATGTCGCCGGTACCACCAACGTGGCAACGTCAGTCATGATATTGGCGAGAATATTTGATGCGTCATCAGACGCTCCTAGCTTCAGCGCCCGTGTCCGGTGCTGAATCTTTCGACGACGCCGCGCCCATGAGTGAGCGGGTGCAAGATACCGTCTTCCCGTCAGCCTACTCGGATCGGCGACTCACACAAGGCGGCCGTAACTCTTTGGCTGTGCTTAATTTTCAGATGACCGGCGCCGGACTATCGGCGCCGTCATCGGAAACCCGCTCGCAGCGCTGGACGGTCACGACAGTGGTTGCCGCGTTTGTTCGGGGGTTTGGCCAGTCCAGCCGCGGAAGGCGCGGTAGAACGAGTTGGTGTCGTCGTAGGCAAGTAGCAGCGCGATCTGACTGATACTGGTGTCGCCCCGCGACAGGTAGTGGCGGGCCAAGTTTTCTCGTGTCTTGTTGAGCACCGCTTGAAAGCTGCTGCGTTCGAGCTGAAGCTGCCTCTGCAGTGTCCGTGTGCTCGTGGCCAATTTTCGGGCGACCGTCGCGATGTCGCTCTGGCCGGCCGGCAGCGCTTCCAGCAGGACGGTGCGCACTTGCTCCGTCATCGGCGAGGACTGCGTCAGCTCGGATGAGCGGCTGCGCAGTTGAGGGGCGAAGTAGTTCCACATCTGGAGGTCTTCGGTCAGGAAGGGGAGTGCGCAGTCCTCGGCCGAAAAGACAATTGCGTCAACGGGGCCCGATTCAATATCAGTGCCCAAATATTCACGAATGATGGCAGACCGGGGCGGGGGCTCGGTGGCGCAAACCCGCAGCGGAGCGATGTGCCGGTGGGTTCCGAGACGCGCCAACGCCGTCCAGAAGAGCAGTTCGCTGGTGGTCAACACGGCCGGTGGCTGCGTTTCGGTCAACCAGGTGTAGGTCAACAGAACGCGTTCGCTGTCCTCCTCAACCCTGACGTCGATGGGCGCAATCAGATGTTTGAATTTGGCGATTCGGTGGGCCGCGACGCTGAGGTTTGGGCTGCACAGCGCAGCAAATATAGGCGCATCGAAAACCTCGGCCGTGAGCGTGCGAGCTATGGCCACCGGCAGGGTGTCATGCCCGCTCGCCTGCTCGAGCGCCCGCCAGAACGCAAAGTAGCCTTCACTCGAGAGGTCAGTCGTTCCGCGGGTTAACAGATTTGGTGGCAGGCCTGCCTGCCGTAACACCACATCGGCCTGAATCCCCAGGTTATCGAGCAGAGGTTTGATCGCTGGCGAAAGTGTAAAGGTTCCTGAGTCCGTAGCCATCGTTAATAGTCTACGGGTTATGCACGCCACCTAATATGGCGCGATCTGCTAGTGACACGGCAGTCCGCTCCACTTAGCGTAGGCGCCAAGAACGCCCAAGAAACTCAACAAGGAGAGCTAATAGATGAAGGCCGCCGTTATCCCGGAGATCAATGCCACATGGGAACTGCGCGAGGTCCCGACACCGACCGCAGGACCCGGCGAGGTGCTGATCAAAGTGCACGCGTGCGGGATTTGCTTCACCGACGTGTGGACCACGCGCGGCGCCGCGGGTGACCTTTTCCCACTGATCACCGGCCACGAAGTCGTGGGCGAGGTTGTCGAGGTGGGCACCGGTGTCGACACGCGCAAGGTGGGCGATCGCATCGGCACCACCTGGGTGCAGTCCACTTGTGGCCGCTGCGACTACTGCAAAGAGAACCTGCCACTGTCGGGGCAGGCGGCCGTCAACTGCGCAGCGCCCCGCCTGACCGGCTTCAATGCCCAGGGCGGGCATGCCGAATACGTCGCTGTCACCGCGACCGGCACGGTACTAATTCCGGATGGCCTGTCCTTCGAGCTTGCCGCACCGATCTTTTGCGCCGGCTACACCACCTGGAGCGGTCTGCGCGCCGCTGAGCCAGCACCGCATGAGCGCGTCGCCATTGTCGGTATCGGTGGCCTGGGGCACCTGGCACTGCAGTTCGCGGCGGCCGGCCGCCGGGGGCGCCGATGTGCTGTTGCTCTGCAGCAACTCCTACGACCAGGGCGCCGACGCGTTGAAGGGCCTGCGCCACGACGGCCGCGCGATATCAATGGGACTCGACCCCTTGGCCGATATCGTCATTCCGACCGATCGGCAGCGGCCCTTCTTCGCCCAGCGGCAGAAGGTTATTGGATCAACGCACAATGGGCTGCGCTACCTCACCGAGGCTCTGGAGTTCGCCGCGGCCGGGAAGGTGGTCCCCATGATCGAGACCTTCCCCAAAGAGGAAGTCAGTACTGCCGTGGCAAAGGTCATCGCGGGCGACGTACGGTTCCGCGCCGTCATCACCTACTGACTAGCGGCGCTATCCGGTAAACGGACTGGCCGTACGCAGGTGCTCAGCACAGGCACCTGCGTACGGCCAGAGGCATCGATGTACCCGCGGGTACATCGATGCCGCCGCGTAGGTCGATGTTCGCGGGTGCCCGGTGCGGTGCCGCCAGAAGGCCAGCACAGGACAGTTCTTTTACATCAAGTCATCACTATCGAATGTGAGTATCAGGTATGTCTGAACAAGCAACCAGCAAATCGGTGACGCCAGGTGCCGGGCAGCGGCCCAAGGCGCTGGTGCTGATGTCGTCGAATAAGGTGCTGCCGCTCGCGGAACCGGCAGGACATCCTGGGGTTTCCACAGGGGTCTTCTTTATCGAACTGGGCCAGATCCTGCAAGAGTTCGGCCCGGATTACGACTTCACCTTCGCTACGACCGACGGCCAGCTGCCGCAGGTCGACATCAACGGCCTTGCGCTGCAATGGCAAGCGGTCGAGAAGCTTACGACCGCGATGCTCGCGACCACCGCGGAGGAGGCTCTCGGATTCGACGCGGACAAGTTCCGTGCACGTCGCCCCGAACTGATCGCCCGCCGCGACTCCGAGCTCGACCTGGCATACCGCTACCTGGGCAACGTGCCGGTTTCTGAAGTCTTGCCCAGAACAGATAAGGAAGTCGCGCCGCTTCGCGATGAGATCGCCGCCCGCTTCGCCTCGTTGCCCTCCAAAACCTATTTCTCGGCGCAACAACTGGTGGAACGTGACCGCGACCCCGAGGACGCTTTCGATCTCGGCGAATACGACTTCGCTCATATCCCCGGTGGGCACGCACCGATGGTCGACTACGTCGACAATCCGTGGCTCGGCGAGTTGATCAACGTCCTGCATGAGAAGGGCGTGCTGGTCTCGTTGATCTGCCATGCCCCCGTCGCCATGGTCTCGGCCGCAAAGTACCGGGTCGATAAGGACGGCAACCCCGTGCCCAACACGGCCAACCCGTTCAAGGGCATCACGGTGACCACCGTGCCGAAATACGCTGAAATCCTTGCCTGCCAAACCGCATTCCTCAAACTGCCCGGCCACAAGACCCGCCCCACCTACTACGTGGACGAGGCCCTCGAAGAAGCTGGATTCAAGTTCGAGGGCGTTTTCCCCAATGCCGGTGCGCCCAAGCTCATCTGGGAACCCAGCGTCCGCATCCTCACCGGCAACGGCCCCCAAGCCGTCGACCAACAAGCCGCAATGCTCCGCACCCTGCTCACCGGGCGAGGCAACTAGCGATTCCTGTGGCCGGGGCGGTCGGGCCACCTTCGAGCCAAGATGACCGATCGATGTGATGATTGGCGGTGCGAGTTCACAGCTATCTCGCCGTCTAGATTCGTGTGAGGAGGCCAGAGTGACTATCCACGCAAAGGCGCCGGCGCACAGGCTTCGTGCGATGGCTGGGCGTGACCCGCATGAATCTCACCGGGTCGCGACACCGCTTGAACTTCTGTACGACCTGACCTTTGTTGTGGCCTTCAGCGTCGCGGCGAACGAACTCGCTCATTCGCTGTCGTCTGGCCACATTGGCGCCGGGCTAGCGGGATTCGGATTCGCGACGTTCGCGATCTGTTGGGCCTGGGTCAATTTCAGCTGGTTCGCATCGGCCTATGACACCGACGACTGGGCCTACCGAGTCCTGACAATGGGTCAGATGGCCGGTGTCATCATCTTGGCGCTCGGAATCCCGCAGATGTACGCATCGATCGCCAAGGGCGAACATGTGGACAACCAAGTCATGGTGGCGGGCTACGTCGTGATACGTGCCGCCATGATCGTGCAGTGGTTACGGGCAGCACAGCAGAATCCCGAACGCCGGTCCGCTTGCCTTACCTACGCATTGACTATCGGTGTGGCCCAGTTGTTATGGGTCGGTGTAATCATCATCCACACATCGGTGCCTGTGACGTTCGTGCTGGTTCTGCTTGTTACGGCCGTTGAGATGATCGGTCCCCTGATCGCCGAAACCCTGCAGGGCGGCACGCCGTGGCACCCGCACCATATCGCCGAGCGCTACGGATTGCTGGCGATCATCGCTCTCGGGGAAGGCATAGCCGGCACAGTCGCGTCGCTGTCCGCAGTAGTCGGCGCCCAAGGCTGGTCGACGGATGCGGTGCTCGTGATAATCGCGGGCGTCGGGCTGACCTTCGGCATGTGGTGGATCTACTTCGTGCTTCCCTTTGGAGACTTGCTGCACGCGCACCGTTCACGGGCCATCCCTTTCGCGCTCGTGCACATCGGAATCTTCGCGTCGATTATCGCCACTGGCGCGGGTCTACACATCGCCGCCTACTACATCGAACATCACACCGAATTAGGATCGCTTGCAACCGTATTGACGGTCGCGATCCCTGTTGCTGCCTACATCGGCATTGTGTACTTACTAGGCGCGATACTCGTGCGGCTGTGGGATCCATTCCACATACTCCTGGTTGTGCTGACCGCCATGGTGCTAGGCGCGGCCGTGTGGCTGGCCGCAGGAGGAGTGCCGATGGCGGTGTGCCTGGTCATTCTCACCGGCGCGCCCCTTGTCACCGTGGCCGGGTTCGAGGTCATCGGGCATCGCCATGCCTCGCAGGCAATCGCGGCATCAATCTCTAGAGGAGCTCCTGCCGACGGCCGTTGAGATGTCGGATGCGTGAGCGGTCGGGTCAAACTTGTGGCCGTCTCGGTCATTGGTCGCGTGAACAGTTCGCCATAGCGTCGGTGAAAACCGAACATGGACGAAGGAGTTCTGCTGTGGCGTTGCATCGCTCAAGCTGGATGGACAAGGACCTTGACGCGCTTGCCGAGCTAGCACGCCGGTTCTTCGAAAAGGAGTGCACGCCGAATGAGCAGCGCTGGGGCCGGCAGCAATCCGTCGACCGCGACGTCTGGAAGCGTGCTGGGGAACTAGGGCTGCTGTGCTTGAGCATTCCGGAGGAGTACGGCGGTGGCGGGGGGAACTTTGCGCACGAAGCGGTCGTCGCGATCGAACAGGTCCGCGCGCTGGCACCAAGTTTCGGCGGGCTGCTGCACAGCGCGATCATCGCGCACTACATCAATGCCTATGGCACCGAGGAACAGAAGAAGACCTGGTTGCCCAAGATGGCATCGGGTGATGTAGTCAGCGCGATTGCGATGACCGAACCCGGCACCGGTTCGGATCTGCAGTCCATCAAGACCAAGGCGGTCAAAGACGGCGACGACTACCTCATCAGCGGCGCCAAGACGTTCATTTCGAACGGCCAGCTCGCCGATCTCGTGGTCGTCGTCGTCAAGACCGACCCAGAAGGCCTTGGAGCAGACAGTGTTTCACTGATCCTGGTAGAGACCGACCGCGAGGGCTTCCGGCGCGGACGCAACCTGGAGAAGATCGGCCAGCACGGTCAGGACACCTGTGAGCTGTTCTTCGACGATGTCCGGGTGCCGCAATGCAATTTGGTCGGCACGGTCGAGGGCCTCGGGTTCATTCAACTGATGCAGCAGCTGCCTCAGGAGCGATTGGTCCTCGCTGTCGCCGCAACGGCCGCGATCGAGAAGACCGTTAATCTCACCGTCGCATACACCAAGGAACGTGAGGCATTTGGGCGGCCGATCTTCACATTCCAGAACACCCAGTTCGTCCTCGCTGAGGGCGACACGATCAAGTCCGTCGCGTGGAGTTTCCTCGATGACTGCGTGACCAAACACCTGGCCGGAGAACTCGATGTGCCCACGGCCGCCAAGGCCAAGTGGTGGCTCACCGAGCAGCAATGCAAGGTGGCCGACGAATGCCTACAGCTCTTCGGCGGCTACGGCTACATGCAGGAGTATCCGATCTCACGGCTCTACGCCGATGCCCGCATTCAGAAGGTATATGGCGGCACCAACGAGATCATGAAGACAATCATCGCCAAGGCACTGTGATGGGACCACTTTGCGGGGTCAAGATCGTCGAAATCGCCAGCCTTGCACCGGCTCCGTTCGGGTGTATGGTCCTGGCCGATCTGGGCGCCGACGTGCTGCGAGTGGAACGCGCCGGGGCGCCCGGCGACGGTCTCGCGCCGCCGGATGGTCCTCTTGACCGTGGAAAACGCACCATCAAACTGGATCTGAAGAACCCCGACGACCTGCATACGTTGTACGCACTGGTGGAGCAGGCAGATGTGTTCGTCGAGGGGTTCCGGCCCGGGGTCGCCGAGCGGCTCGGTATCGGGCCGGCGGACCTGGAGCACCGCAATTCGCGTTTGGTGTACGGGCGAATGACCGGTTGGGGTCAGCAGGGGCCGCTCGCCAGTACCGCTGGTCACGACATCAACTACATCGCCTTGTCCGGGGCGCTCGAACTCATCGGACGCTCGGGGGAACGACCCGTACCGCCTGGCAACATCATCGGCGACTTCGCCGGTGGTGGAATGCTGCTGGCACTGGGCGTCGTCTCTGCGCTCTACGAACGCGACCGGTCCGGCAAGGGACAGGTGGTTGACGCTGCCATGGTCGACGGGGCCGCCCTGTACACGGCGTTCATGCACGGAATGCACGCGGTTGGTTTGTGGAACCAGCCGCGTGGGGAGAACGCTCTGGACGGCGGCGCGCCGTTCTACGACACCTATGAGTGCGCGGACGGCCGTTACGTCGCCGTCGGATGCGTGGAATTCCCCTTCTATGTACAGCTTCTGGCCGCACTCGGCATCGACGACCCCGACCTGCCGTTCCAGTTGGACGCATCCGGATGGGCGCAGCTCAAGGAGGTGATCGGGGCCAAGATCAAAGAACGCACCCGCGACGAGTGGGCTGCCCTGTTCGCGAACTCCGATGCCTGCGTGACACCGGTGCTGAGTCCCTGGGAGGCACATGAGCACGGACATAACCAGGCTCGTGAGGCCTTCATCGAGGTCAGTGGACTGCGTCAGCCCGCCCCGGCACCGCGTTTCAGCCGGACCCCCGCGCCACATCCCGAACCGCATACCGCGGACTCGTCGGTGCTTGCAAAGATGCTGTCCGACTGGGGGATTGCCGATGATCAAGTCAAACGGCTGACCGGTTAGTGCTGATACGAACCTGGGGGGCTACCGGTCCAGCGACGAAACGCACGCGAAAAGGCGCTGGGCTCTGAGAATCCAAGTCGGCGCGACAGCGCGGCTACGGTTTCCTCGCCGCGCACCAGGCTCGTGATCGCCGCATCACGAAGAATCTCTTCTTTGATCTCGCGCGGCGACGTGCCCTCGTCGCGGAGTTTGCGCCGCAATGTTTGGGGGCTCATGGTCAACGTCGCTGCGATCTCGTCGAAGCTCAGCCAGTTTCCGGTCAGACCTTGGGCAAGCAGCAGACGTACCTGGCTGGCCGTGGACGTCGCATAGCTGCGATAGGTGATCACGCTTGCCGGCGCGTGACGAAGATAGTCGTCCAATGAACCTTCGTCACGGACGACGGGTGCCGACAAGTTATCTCTGTCGAACACCAGCGTCGGGTGATCGGCCGAAAAAACCATGGGCGCACCGAATATCAGGTCATAGTCGTCTACCTCCGTACGTTCGGCATAAGGGACTTCAACCCGATGCAGCGGTATCCGCTTTCCGATGGCCCATCCCAGGAACCGGTGTGTCATGGCGAGCAAGGTGTCGATCAGAAGGTCCACCGGCTGCTCGATCTTGCTGAGATCGATCGATAATGTGGCGGTGTCGCCCCGAACTGCGATGGTGACGGGCGGAATTCCGGGCACGGCCCGTTTGAAATCTGCGAACCGTTGCATCGCCGCACCGAGATCTGGCGCATTGATCAGCGCGTAGCAGAGGAGCCGAAACGTGCCGCGGGGGACGGGCGTGAGCCCGAGACCCAGCAGTTCGTCATCCGTTTGGCGCCACAGCTCTCGAAACAGGACGCCTGCTTGATCTGTCGTCACCCGCGAACGGCCCTCTGCCAGCAGCGTCGGCGAGACTCCGGCGGCGCCCAGCATCGTCTCGACGTCCCAGCCACAGCGCAACGCCAGCCCAGCGAAGGCCTGAACCCGCTGGATCGGGATCGTGTATGCGGTCGCCGCGTCAAGAAGAGGCACGTAGATGAAGCTACCGTGCCGGCGCGATCAGTTCGGTCAAGAAGGCGAGAAGTTCGGTCATCGCGGGCTAGGCCTCGGGTTCGTAACGTCATCAACCAGATTCGATGTTGCGCAAGGAGAATGTATGGCCAACCGTGAGGGATTCAACCTGGACCGCCTGGGCCAGTGGACCGAGGAGCAGGAGTTCAAGGTCGAGCGGGAGCAGACAATTGCCTACGCAAAGGCAACCAACGACCCAATCGCCGCCCACCTGGAAGGCACCTATGCGCCTCCGGTGTTCGCGGTAGTACCAGTCACCGCGATCATGGCCGACGCAACCATGGGGGTGGTTCCCGATGAGCTGATGATGCGAATCCTCCATGGCGAGCATGACTTCCGCATCCACCGACCGATCGAGCCCGGCGAAATCCTAACGGTGCGCGCGAAGCCGATCGGTATCGAGGGCAAGGACTCGGGCGTTGTCGTCACAACGCTGATGGAAACCCGCAGCAATCGGGGCGATCTGGTCAACGAGCAGTACTTCATCGGCTTTTTCCGCGGCGGTACATTCGACGGCACCGTGGGGGAGAGAAGCCCTGAGCATAGTTTTGACGCGTCGCTGCGTGACCGTAAGCCGGACTTCAGCGCGGTCCAGACGTTCGATGAGGACCAGACGTTCCGTTACAGCGGGCCCGCCGGCGATCCGATGCCGATCCATTTGGATGACGATTTCGCCAAGGCAATGGGATTGCCGGGCATCATCATTCATGGTCTATGCACCATCGCCTTCACCTCGCACGCGCTGCTATCGCAGCTGTGCCCAGATGATCCCGGTCGTCTCAAGCGGCTTGCGGTGCGGCTCAGCAAGCCCGCACTGCCGAAGGAAACGATCACCAGCAGGTTCTGGAACACGGGCGAGGGTATCTATGCCTTCGAGACCGCCGGTGATGAGAAGCCCGGCAAGTTCGTCATCACGGATGGCTTGGCTGAGTACGCCTAGAAAGGCAATGGAATTATGGGTAACAGAGTATTTGTGGTCGGCGTCGGTATGACGAAATTCGAGAAGCCCGGACGGCGCGAGGGCTGGGACTACCCGGCGATGACCCTGGAATCGGGCACCAACGCGCTCGATGACGCGGGCATCGCCTACGACCTGGTGCAACAGGCCTACGCCGGTTACTGCTACGGCGAGTCATGCTCCGGACATCGCGCGGTGTACGGACTCGGTCTGACCGGAATCCCCGTCTTCAATGTGAACAGCAACTGTTCGACGGGTTCGAGCGCATTGTTTCTTGCGGCACAAGCAGTTCGCGGCGGACTAGCGGACTGCACGCTGGCAATCGGCTTCGAGAAGATGCAGCCGGGGTCACTGGGCTCCACCTACGACGACCGCGAACAGCCCATGCAGAAGCACCTGGAAGCGATGGCCGAACTCCAGGAATTCGCATTCCCCGTCGCGCCGTGGATGTTCGGTGCGGCGGGCGTCGAGCACAATCAGAAGTACGGCTCAACCCCGGAGCATTTCGCCCGGATTGCCGTCAAGAATCACAACCACTCGGTGAACAACCCTTACTCGCAGTTTCAGGACGTGTACACCGAGGAAGAGATCCTGGACGCCAAGATGATCTACACCCCAGGGCAACTCACCCGACCGATGTGCTCACCGACGTCCGATGGCTCCGCCGCAGCCGTGCTCGCCAGCGAGGCATTCGTGGAGAAGTATGGCCTCGCGGCGCGGGCGATCGAGATCGTCGGCCAGGCCCTGGTCACCGATGTGCCGGGGACATTCGATTCGGGCAGCATGGCAACACTTGTCGGTGCCGATATGAGTCGCGCCGCCGCGAACCGTGTGTACGAGCAGGCGCAGATCACGCCAGACGATATCGACGTGATCGAACTACATGACTGCTTCGCACCCAACGAGTTACTCACCTACGAGGCACTCGGGCTCGCTGGTGAGGGAGAAGGCCACAAGCTCGTCGACAACGGCGACACCACCTACGGCGGGCGCTGGGTCGTCAATCCGTCAGGTGGTCTCATCTCCAAGGGGCATCCCCTGGGCGCTACCGGTCTCGCGCAGTGCGCCGAACTGACCTGGCAGCTGCGCGGCACGGCGGGTAACCGCCAGGTTGACGGCGCGAAGTCCGCTCTGCAACACAACATCGGCCTGGGCGGGTCTGCGGTCGTCACCGCCTACCAGGCGGCCAACCGATGAATTCTGTTATCCGACAATCAGTTCCTATAGAAGAGGAGTAATGCATCATGGCCAAGGCCAACGTTTCCAAAGAGATCGCCGCGCCGCAGGAAAAGGTATGGGCCACCATTTCCGATCCTGCTCGCTTCGAGGAATGGCTGACTGTACACACGAAGTGGAAGGAAGCTCCACCGGCGCAGCTGTCCAAGGGCGCCACCATGAGCGAAATTCTCACGATCATGGGTATGGCCAACACCATCACGTTCACCGTCGACGAGTTCGACGCCCCCAGCAGCACCACGTTCTCGGGCACCGGCATGGCCGGAGCGAAGATCAGCTTCCGGCTCACCGTCGAGCCAAAGGGTGACGACGCCTCCATCGCGACGGTCGATGCGGAGTTCATCAGCCAAATGATGGTCGGAGCTATCGGTGGAGCGATCGAACGCGCATCGACGAAGGAACTCAACGAGTCCCTCGACAAGCTCGCCACCCTCGTCGCCTGACATTCGATCATTCACTCTCAGAAGGAAACTCATATGGGTTCAATGAAGAATCGGGTCGCGATCGTGACCGGGGCGGGTCGTGGCATCGGCCGTGAGCATGCGCTACTGCTGGCCAAAGAGGGCGCAAGTGTCGTCGTCAACGACCTCGGAGGCGCCAACGACGGTAGCGGTGCAGATGTCGGCCCCGCACAGGAAGTGGCGAACGAGATCGTCTCCGCGGGCGGCAAAGCGGTTGCCAATACCGACAACATCGCCACCTGGGATGGCGCGAAGAGCCTTGTGGATCAAGCTATTGCCGAATTCGGCGGCCTGGACATCGTCGTCAACAACGCTGGCATCCTCCGTGACGGATTCGTTGCGGCCATGGAGGAATCACAGTGGGACAGCGTTCTCGCGGTGCACCTGAAGGGGCACTTCGCGGTGTTGCGCCATGCCGCCGGATACTGGAAGGAACAGTCGAAGGCAGGCAAGCCGGTCAACGCTGCCGTGATTAACACCGCATCTGCATCCGGCACCTTCCTGACGAACGCGGGCCAGGTCAACTATGGTGCCGCCAAGGCAGGCATTGCCGCCCTCACTCAGGTCGCAGCGCTGGAGCTTGAGCGCTACGGGGTGCGCGTGAATGCCATTGCTCCTGTGGCGAGAACTCGGTTGACCCTCGCGACGCCGGGCATGAGCGCGATCTTCGCCGAAGAGGTTCCTGAGGGTGAGTTCGATGCGTTCAGCCCCGCGAACATCGCACCCGTGGTGGCGTACCTTGCCAGCGAGAAATGCCCCTTGAACGGCGCTGTTCTCGCGGTCCAAGGCGGTGCCATCACCTTGCTGGAGGGCTGGACGTCACGGGAAACCGTCGAGACCGAAGGTCCGTGGGTTCTCGACGAGCTGCCCACTCAGTTGGACCATTGGGCGGCTGGGGCCTGAACGCGTGATTGATGAGCGACGTGCTGTCTACGCCGGTGTGGGCACGCGCGAACTGTTCGTAGAGGGGGAGGGGCCGGCTGTCGTGCTTCTGCATGGGTTTTCCCACTCTGCGGACGCATGGCGTCCGCTTCTGGACCGGTTCGAAGAAGCCGGGCAGGCCGCTGTCGCGGTGGACCTGCCCGGCTTCGGTGCCGCCGACTCCGCCCGGCCCGGCGCATGGCTGCCACAGGGCGACCGCTTCGTCGGGGAGGTGATCGCGCGGCATGGTCGGAACGCTTCGGTCGTCCTGGTCGGGAACTCGCTCGGCGCGTATCTGGCTCTCCGCGCGGCGGCCTCACCCCAGCGACTTCCCATCCGGGGCATTGTGCCCACGGGCACTCCCGGCATGGGGTGGACGCGGCTGGTCCGGGTCGGTCAACTGGGTGCCGCACGTTTCTTCGCGCGGGCGACCGTATGTACCCCTCGGACCCTTCGGGCATATCTTGCCGACGCGGTCATCGGGCGGCTGATCTACGGAAACCAGGCATCGCGGGACAAGAAGATGGTGCGCACCCTCAGTTCTCAGTTGTACGGCCGCGGCGACGCCCACAAGCTGCTGGTGCAGGGGCTTCGCATGAAGGCGGAAGTCGATGGCGAGCCGGCGATTACCGGTATCTCGTGTCCTACCGTGCTTGTGCATGGGCGCCGGGATCGACTTGTCGCGCTCGCGTCGAGTCAGGGCTGGCACCAAGCCATTCCACAGAGCCGGCTGGTGGTGCTCGACCACGCGGGCCACTGTCCGCAGCTGGATGAGCCCGACTACATCGTCGGCATCTCCCGCGGGCTAACCGCCGGAGATGCCGATCAATCCAGGCCGGCGTGACACAGACGGGCCGGTGAGCAGTCGTTGGTCACATTTCCTCTGCCGACATCTTTCGTTAGCCCTGACCGGATCGGCGGTCCAATAGGTGACTGAGTTCGGCCCTGGTTGCAGGCCAGGGGTCAGGTTTTCTCGGCCGTTGGCGGGGTTCGATGCTCAGGCGCAGAGCAAGGCCACGCATGGTGTCCAGCGCGACGCCGATACGGCGATTCCACACCGGTCGAGGCAGGTCGGGCGGTATGAGATCGGTTGCCGCTGCAGTTATCCCGGCGCTCATGGTTCGCTCCAGTGGGGCGAGCCGTTCGTAGAGTTCAGCGTCTTCGCTGGCGGCGAACCATACCCGGATCCACACCTGGAACAGCTCACTCGTGAAGTAATCCCACATCACGTCCAGTGCCTCGGCCGTGCGGGTATCGCCAGTAGCCGGCAGATCCGCCACCCGGGCTCGCAGCTCGTCGACGGCCAGTCGGCCGACTTCGTCCAGCGTGGCCGCAATCAGATCCAGCCGGGACGGAAAATGGTATGCCAGGGCACCTGGCGAGGAATCGGCCATTTCGATCACACGTCGGGTGGTGGTGGCGAGATAGCCGTGCTCGGCAATGCTGCGAATCGTCGCGGTGATCAACGCGGCACGCGTGTGTTCACGGCGCTGCGCCTGCGTGCGGGGTGCCGGAATCTGCGCGCTGGATCTGGGCATGACTCCACTCTAGCCAAACGGGGCAAGTGCCCCGTAACATCGCTTAGGTTAGTTGCGGGGCACGTGCCCTGTTTTTCGAAGGAGTATCCAATGGCGATCGCAGACCAGGTAAGTGCGGGTGGGGGCACCCACTCCGATATGGATGCACTGGCCGCAATGATCAATGCCGGGATGGAGCACGCCGTCCCGGCGATGCACCAACTGGGCATCCGGGTTCTTGAGGTCGGGCCCGAGCACGCGGTCACGGTGGTGCCACTGGCGGGCAATAGCAACCACATCGGCACCATGTATGCGGGCGCACTATTCGGTGCCGCAGAGCTGCTCGGTGGCGCCCTGTTCTTTCCGAATTTCGATGCGGCACGGTTCTACCCGACCGTGAAGGACCTTCAGATTCGTTATCGACGGCCCGCGACCACCGATGTGCGGGCGCGGGCGTCACTGGGCGCGGCCACGATCGACCGCATGCAGCAAGAAGTCCGGATAACCGGCAGAACCGAGTTCGTGCTTGATGCTGTCCTGACTGATAACTCCGGCGCGACAGTGGCCACCACGCATGGCACCTATCAGATCCGCACTTCCGGCGAATCCACACCGTCATGAAGGAAGTCGCCATGGAGGCAAGCACAAACCGGGCTCTGGATCAGCGGCCCACCATCGATGTACACAACCCGGCCGACGGTCGATTGGTCGGCAAGGTCATCGACGAGTCCACAGAGTCGGTCGCCGAAAAGGCGCTCGCCTTGCGGCAGGGGCAGGGGGAGTGGGAAGCCCTGGGACACAAGGGTCGAGCCCGCTGGCTCTTCACGTTTCAGTCGTGGCTTCTCGACCATTCGGCGCATATCGCCGATGTCTTGCAGTCCGAGACCGGCAAGCCGCGCGCCGAGGCAGAATTCGAGGTCCCTGCATGGGTCGACCTGATCAACTACTTTGCCCGCAATGCGGGCAAGTTCCTGGCCGACGAGCGGCCAAGACCGCACAGCCCACTCGGCTGGACGAAGACGCTCACAACCACGTACCGGCCCTATCCGCTAGTCGGCGTCATCGCCCCATGGAACTTTCCCCTCGCTATGGCTGGACTTGATGTTCCGCCCGCACTCATGGCCGGTGCCGCCGTACTGCTGAAACCGTCCGAGGTGACCCCACTCAGCGCACTCGAGCTCGCACGGGGCTGGGACGAAATCGGCGCACCAAAGGTTTTCGCGGTCGCGACAGGGCGTGCCAATACCGGTGGGGCAGTGGTCGACGCTGTCGACTACGTGCAGTTCACCGGCTCGACGAGCACCGGTCGAAGTATCGCGCGGCGATGTGTCGAGCAGCTGAAGCCGTACAGTCTGGAGCTCGGCGGGAAGGATCCCGCGCTGGTACTGGCCGATGCGGATATCGACCGCGCTGCGCACGGTATTGCCTGGGGCGCGTTGTTCAACGCCGGCCAGGTCTGTGTCTCGGTCGAGCGCGTGTACGTCGAGGCACCCGTCTACGACGAGTTCGTCTCGAAACTCACGCAGCGTGTCCGTGAACTGCGTCAGGGGCAGGATGACAGAGGTTTCCGCTTCGACACCGGGCCGATGGCGAACATGACTCAGCGCGATATCGTCCAGCGACACGTCGATGAGGCGATTGCGGCCGGCGCACGCGCGACTATTGGCGGAAAGCCCACTGGCCGCGGCACATTCTTCGAGCCGACGGTACTCGTCGACGTGAACCAATCGATGTCCTGCATTCACGAGGAGACGTTCGGCCCGACGATTCCGGTGATGAAGGTTGCCGACGAGGACGAGGCGATTCGGCTTGCGAACGACTCACGCTACGGTTTGTCGGCATCGGTGTGGACTCGCGACCAGGCGCGCGGGCGTCGGGTCGCCAGGAAGCTCGATGCCGGCGCGGTCAACATCAACGACACCATCGCGAATTTGTTCAGTTTCGCCTTGCCGATGGGCGGCTGGAAGCAATCCGGTATCGGGTCACGCTGGGGCGGGGCGGCCGGCGTGCGCAAGTACTGCCGACAGACCGCTATCACGGAGCCACGTCTGCCACCGGTGATCAACGAACCCATGTGGTTTCCCTATTCCAAGACCCGGATCCGACTCGCTTTCGGTGCCATGCGTGCTATTGGTGCACAGGGCCTACGTCGAATCGGCTTATCAAAGGAGAAAGTTCGATGAAGAACAATTCAAATATTTTGCGCGGCAGGGTAATAGCAATCACTGGTGGCGCGCGCGGTATCGGATTCGCGACGGCTTCGACCTTGCGCGCGCTGGGCGCCAAGGTGGCCATCGGCGATGTCGACGAGGTCGCGGCCAAGCAGTCCGGCGCGGATATCGACGCGTTCGCGAGCCGGCTGGATGTCACCGATCTCGCGTCGTTCACGGCATTCCTTGACGACGTGGAACGTGAACTCGGGCCGCTGGACGTGCTGATCAACAACGCGGGAATCATGCCGGTCGGCCTGCTGACCGACGAGCCGGACACGGTGACCCGGCGAATCCTCGACGTCAACGTGTACGGAGTGATCATCGGAACGAAACTCGCTGCGCAGCGCATGGTTCCGCGCACATCGGGGCATATCATCAACGTCGCGTCGCTGGCCGGCGAGACCTACACGGCCGGGCTCGCCACCTACTGCGCGAGCAAGCATGCGGTCGTCGGCTTCACAGACGCGGTGCGCGTAGAAAACCGGAAGACGGGAGTGCACTTCTCGACGGTGCTGCCATCGTTCGTGAATACCGAACTGACTTCGGGCACAACGGGTATCAAGGGCCTCAAGAACGCCGAGCCTAGCGATATCGCCCACGCCATAGTCGATCTCATTATCAACCCGCGGCCCAAGGTACGAGTCACTCGGTTGGCTGGCGCACTCATTTCATCGCAGAAATTCATGCCGCGCGTCATTGCGGAAGGGTTCACCACGCTCTTTGGCGGAGATCACGTCTTCACTGACAACGTCGACACGGCGCAGCGCAAGGCGTATGAGGACCGCGCCCGCGGTGAAAGGTGAAGGCAGATATATGACGCCGCGAACATTGGTCGAATCGTTCCAGTCCGTTGCCGCACGCCAACCCGACGTCGTGGCGATCCGCAGCGCCGACGGCGGGCTCTCCCTTACCTGGCGGCAGTACGCCCAGCGGGTTCGCGCGATAGCGTCCGGACTCGCCGCCCTCGGCGTCGCGCCGGGAGACACCGTCGCCTTGATGCTGACAAACCGGCCTGAATTCCATCTCTGCGACACAGCGGTCTTACACACCGGCGCGACGCCGTTCTCCGTGTACAACACCAATCCCGCAGCAGTGCTTGCGTACCAGTTCGATAACGCCGGAAACCACGTGGTGATCTGCGAGAAGCTTTTTCTGCCCACGGTGCTCGCCGCGGTCGCGCACGGCGGCAAGGTCGAACATGTGATCTGTGTCGACGGGGAGGCCGACGGCGTCATCAGTCTGAGTGCGCTTGGATCATCCTCCGCCGGCGACTTCGATTTCGACGCCACCTGGCAGGCCGTGCGGCCCGATGACCTGCTGACAATCGTGTACACGTCCGGCACCACGGGTCCACCGAAGGGGGTGGAGCTCACACACACCAACTTCATCGAGAACGCCCGTATCACTGACGATTTCGGCGGAATCGGTGCGGCGGATCGGGTGATCTCCTACCTGCCGGACGCCCACGCGGCCAACCGCTGGTTCGCCCACTACACAAACCTCTTGCACGGAGTCACCGTGACCACGGTGCCCGACGTCAAACAGGTGCTTGCCGCGTTGACCGTCGTGCGGCCAACCGCGTTCCTCGGCGTGCCACGCATCTGGGTGAAGCTCAAGGCGGCACTCGAACAGCGGATTGCCGATGAGCCCAGTCCAGTGAAGCGGTGCCTGGCACGGTGGGCGTTCGCTACCGGGCAAGCCAAGGCCCGCATCGAGTCGGCCGGAGGGCGCCTTCATGTCTTGGGCAGTATCCGGTACGGATTCGCGGATCGGCTCGTGCTGTCGAAGGTGCGCGCACAACTCGGCATGGACCAGATACGCCTCGCGGTCACCGGCGCCGCACCCATCCCGCCCGAGGTGCACGAGTTCATTCTCGGACTCGGGGTCCCGCTGTGCGAGGGCTGGGGGATGTCGGAATGCACCGCTGCGGTGACCGTCAATCTGCCGACCCGTATCAAGATCGGTACCGTTGGGCGGCCGGTACCCGGCGCGGAAATCATCCTCGCCGACGACGGCGAGGTGCTGGTGCGCGGGCCGATGGTGATGCGCGGCTACCGGAAGGATCCCGAAAAGACCAGCGAAACAATTGATTCCAATCGCTGGTTGCACACCGGCGATATCGGGTCCATCGATGAGGAGGGCTTCCTGTCCATCATCGATCGGAAGAAAGAACTGATCATCAACGCCGCCGGCAAGAACATGTCACCCACGAACATCGAAAACACGATAGCGGCCAACTGCGCACTCGTCGGGGTTGTGGCGGTGATCGGTGACGCACGCCCGTACAACACCGCATTGATCTGTCTGGACCCCGATGCGAAGACCCGGTACGCGTCGGAACCTGCAATCCACCAAGCAGTCGAGACCGGGATCGCCGCGGCGAACGCCAAACTGTCTCGCGTGGAACAAATCAAGAGGTTCACCGTCCTGCCCGAAACATGGGAGCCCGGTGGCGATTACCTGACGCCGACACACAAACTCAAACGCAAGTCAATCGACGCCCGCTACGACGAGCTCATTCAGCAGATGTACTCGTAAACATCGGCCCCAAGGGGAGGCCTCGGCCGGTCTAACCGGAGTCGCCGAACCAACCGTAAGTAGAATCGACCGATGTCGATGACCGCACGCAATGACGGTGCTACTCCATGCTGATCGGCATCGCGGCGGCCGTGCTCGCGTGCCTTGGGTATGGGACCGCGTCGGTTCTGCAGGGTTACGGTGCCCGTCAATCCGCGGCGAAAGTTCACGGCATGAGCGACGACGGTGCCCCCACGCTGAAATCTACGATTGCCGCGATGCTGACTCCGGCATTCATCGCCGGGATGGTTCTCGATCTCGTCGGGTTCGCGGGCAGTCTGGTGTCGGCGCGGTTGATTCCGCTGTTCCTCTCCCAGACGATCATGAGCGCCAACCTTGTGGTCACCGCGGTGCTCGGCATCGCCGTACTGGGTGTGCGTCTGCAACGACGGGACTGGCTGGCAATCTCGGCCGTGCTGCTGTCGTTATGCGTCCTCGCAACGACAGCCGGGCATCGCGGCGAGGACGCCGCACCGGTGTCCGTGCACTGGGGCGTGCTGATCGCGTCAGCGGTGGTGCTGCTCACTGGCCTCGGCTCTATCCGCCTGCTTGGCACCCGCGCCGCGATCCCGGCGGGATTGTGCGCCGGGATTCTTTATGGGGCAATGGCTGTCGCGGTCAGGGTCCTCGATGGACTCGATCCGTTGCGCGTGCAGGTCATGCTGTCCGATCCAGCCGCCTACGCGGTGATCCTCGCGGGGGTGGGTGGCTTCTATTTGTTTACCGTTGCGCTGCAAGTGGGTTCGGTCAACGGTGCGGCGGCGGCATTGGTGGTGGGGGAGACGGTCGTGCCCGGCGTCACCGGTGTCGTGCTCTTAGGCGACAGCGCCCGCCCGGGACTGGGCTGGCTTGTCGCCGTCGCATTCCTGGTCGCGGTCGTCGCGGCGGTGGCAGTGGCCGCGTTCGGTGCCGTCGAGAACGCGCAGTCGACGGCGCCCGAGCCGGCCCGATGAATCAGTTAGACGCGTCGAGGATCTTGATCGCGAAGACCAGTGTGTCGCCCGGGCGGATGCCAGCGCTGGGCTGACCGGCCGGATAGCCGTCGGCAGGAACCATCGCCACAGCGACGGTGGACCCGACCTTCTGTCCCGCGATGGCCTTCTTGAAGCCCGGCACCACTCCGTTCAGCGGAAACTGAGCCGGGGCGCCCCGGCTATAGCTGCTGTCGAACACGGACCCGTCACGACCGTTGACACCCATGTAGCAGACCGAAACCGTGGCTATGTCCCCGACGATCGGTCCGGTACCGGCCTGCAGTGTGTGCACCTGGGTCTCGGTCACGCTGAACGGAGCGGTCACGTTGACGGATGGCGCCGCCGTATCCGTCGATCCACTGACCGCGACATTGCCGGTGCTCCCGGCCTGCGTCCACTCGGGCGTGCCACCGGTCTGCGGTGCTGCTGTTGGGCACCCACTGGCCGCGGTTGCCGGGTCGGCAGGCGCCGATTTGGCCTCCGTATCGGACCCGCACGCGGCGAGCGCTAGAACGAACGAGGCGGCGCAGGCTGCAAGCGCGACGGATGGGTACACACGCGAAGAGTTCACGGTGGTCACGCTAACAGCTGCCTTCCAAGGCGGCGGGGCTGGTCGCCGGTGCGCTCCTGAACGTCAACGCTGAAGTTCCGGTGCGACAAATTGTTCGGCCTCGTTACCCAGTGCCCATGCGTGCCAACGTTCCCACGCACGTATGTTGATTGACTGCCAGAGACGGTCAATGGGCGGGCAGACCCGTCGCGCGGCCTCAAGCGTCAGAATCAACGGAATCCGCGCAATGAGGTATGCAAGCCCACCGCCGGGCGCCGGAATATGGTGCTGACGGCGAATGTGGCCCCTGACATAGAGTCTGGCGTGCGCAGCCTGTACCCGAAGATGTCCGGCGGCACGTAGGCGATCGCCGAGGCCCGCATTCGGTGCGGGTGCGAACGAGGGCACGAAGGATTCGATGAGCTGGCGACCGTTTTCGCCCGAATCGTAGGACCGGGCCGTATCGAACATGTAGAGAATCCGGATACCGTCCGCCAAATTCGTCGGATAGATAGCGTCACACCGTACGCCAAGCATATGCCCGAGATACCTGCTGAAATGCATGCACGCCTCGATCTCACGCTTGGACGTAATATGGCCCAGCGCATAAAGACCCAGGCCCGGAGCGACGCTGCCGCCCATGAGCGTAAGTAGCATCTCCGCCTGGCTAATCGGCAGACCCCACCGCTGGGTATCCCATTCGACATGCTGCTGTACGCCTTTTCGAATACTGACATGCATGATGCGGACCTTCATCGATATTTCGCGGGCCCTGGAGCCGGGGGTCAACGCAGCCCCCGGTCGGCACGACTCGATCCACCAACGGCTTGTTTCCAGATAGCGGTGCAGGGCGCTCTGTCCGGCATAGCCGCCAGCCAGGACGAGGGGGACAGCGAGTGATCCCTCGGTGTACGTGTCCATCGTCGCGGCATTGGCCATTGCACCCATGTGATATGCCCACCGTCGCCAGACAGCCGCACCGGCCTCGATGAGTTCGGGATCCACCCATTCAGGGATGTTCTCGAATTCAGCGAACAGTGCACGCATCGACTCGGGCGCCTCCGGAACGGCTTCAATCGAGTCGGCCAGTGCGCGGTCGACGAGTTCGTCGGTCCTCTCGCGCCCCAATTCACCGTAGATGGTTTCAGCTACAAAGCGTTCGGCGACCGGATCTCCGACGGTGCGAAGACGCGCAAACTCCGCGGCAACCTCGGGCCGGGGAAACACATCGAAGCCCGTCAGACGTCGCACCCACCTCCTCGCCGTAAACGGACCCCAGGATCGAGAACGCTCATCCCAACGGAAGGCAGTGGGGGCTGCCGACCGAGCACTGGGCTCCGGTGGCGCGATCGATGTGGGGGAGTTCATGGCGAGAGAATAAGATGAGCGATAGCTCACCTTCTACTCTAATAGGAGCGATCATGGCTAGAGGCTCTGAACTGGTACAACAGCGTGCACGAGACTCTCGTGAGCGGATACTTGAAGCAGCCGCTCACCTTTTCGGGCAACGCGGCATCGTGGGCACGTCCACCAACAGGATTGCTCAGCAGGCAGGGATGAGCATCGGCTTGTTATACCGATATTTTGCGAACAAAGAAGAGATCGCGCATGTGCTTCAACGCAGACTCATCAATACCCTCGAGCAGAGGTTTACGGAGGCTGTGTTCGAGAGCATTACCCTCGACCCGGTAGAGGCGTTCGCGCGAAGCCTCCGCGTCATCACCGAGATACTCAGTGAGCAAGGCGATCTGGTGCGCGCGTTCGAATCCCAAGGAACTCGCGTCGAGGCCTTCACGGGAGTCGAAGAAAGGCTCCATATGCTCTCGCGGACATACCTCCTGCAGCACCTGGGCCCACTACCAGATTCCGAGCTTGATGCGCGCGCATTCGTCCTCGCCACCACGGGCCTGGCAATGTGCTACCGGATCGGTGTCGCACGGCCGCAAGGTATCTCAGCGCAGCAGTTGACCACCGTTACCGCCAAGATGCTGTCCACGCTTGCCGCTCCGTAATACCCGAGTCAATCCGGGGTGTTGACGGAATTCGGACCCGCGCTGAGCCATCCGGGCGGGGGAGCGTGCGGCGGCCGAGGTGATGTCGGAGGAAGGCTGACCGCAGACACGGGCGGAGTGCTCGTAAACTGTTGCCATGAAGTGGTTCTCACGGAGACGTAGCGAACGCCCCGAGCCCGTTCAGCTCAGCCCCGAGGCCACGTCGGTGGTCGATCAGCTTATCGATCACCATCACGACCGCGATTGGCCGACGGCCGTTGGTTGGTACCTGCCTGACGAAGAGCCGCCATGGGATGCACTTGATGAGCTTCGCCGCAGTGGCTACTGCGAGGTCCAGCGGGACGGCGACGAGGTCGAGGTGGATTTCACCGAGCTCGGGCACCGCACCTTTACGTGAGACCCAGCTCGCCGCGAACCTGAACTACTCGACTCCCACCGTCACCTCGGTGGACTTGATGAAGACGGTGGCGGCCTGACCGACGGTGAGCCCGAGGTCGGCCACGGCGTCCTTGGTGATTGAAGACGTCACGACCTGATCGCCACCGTCGAGCCGGATCTTCACAATGGCCATCACGGTTCCGACATTCACCTCGGTGATGGTTCCAGTCAGCTGATTGCGTGTAGATAGGCGCATGACATCTCCTTACCTCGGTGTCCGGGTATCCCTGTTCAGGCTAGTCAACGTGTCGGCCGCGAAGCACAGCTATCACCTTCCTGCCCGAGCTGGTGGCCACAGCCGCGAGCGATTTTTGCCGCCAGGATGACCGGATTACCACCGCATTGTTTGACCAGCAACCGCTTCGGAGCGCGCACGCCAGAGAAGAAGGCTACGATGTCGCTGGCCTGGTTCGGGCGCGTGTCCGAGGTCCAGCGCGGTACCGAGGTTCTCGTAGCGAAGTGTTGATTTCTTAGGCGGAAACATGTCTAGCCATGTCATGAGCTTCCGCGATCGTGCGGAGCAGATCTATGCGGCCAATACCGAGACGCTTGAGGGCATTCGGCTGTTACGCCCTGTCTGGATCCTCACAGCTATCTGCGCACCCGGCATCGGTGCCGCAGCGATAACGCTGGCCTTCGAAGGTATGTCCACGGTTCCGCTTGTCTGTCTCGCGATTTCGATTCCGGCGTTCGCCTGGGGCATCCGGTACGCCCTCAAAAAACCCATCACCTACGCGGAGTCCATCGCCTATATCGCGTACTGCGATCTAGCGATCACAGTCGGTGTCTGCGTCGTCACGGAGACCGGTATCGCGTTTCTCAAGCTGGTGTGGCTGGTTGCCGCCAACACCTATGCGTTCGCGTTTCACGGCCGGTTGGCGATGGCACTGCAGGCTGCGGTGACCGCACTGCCTGGGCAATCTACGTGGGCATGGCGCAATTCGGCGAGGTCGCCCGCGACAAGGATCGCCTTGCCCGCCACGACGAACTCACCGGCCTGCTCAACCGCCGCGGCCTTCAGCAAGCCTGCGCGGACTGGGCCGGTGACCCAACCGGCAAGCACGTGGCAGTCGCTGTCATCGACCTGAACGGGTTCAAATCGATCAACGACAAAGAAGGACACCACGCGGGCGACCAAGTACTGCAGCAAACGGCTCAACTGCTGCAGCTGTTGGCTGGTCCCGATACGTGGCTAGTCCGGCTCGGTGGAGACGAGTTCGGTGTCGTTGCCGTTCTCGACGCACACCGCGTGCTCGACTACCAGCACGCGGTCGAAGACGCCCTCGCCGGCGACGTCACCCAGATCGATGCCAGTGTCGGCGTCGCATCCGAGGAACTATCGCGGGCCGACGACAGCGCACCCATATCACTGGCGGTGATAGTCGCGGACTTACTCATTAAGGCCGACAGCGCGATGTACGCCGCGAAAAGGCATGCGACATCGCAAGGGGCCAATCTCATCGAGCGCCGCACCAGCCTCTGAGCCGATAGTCTGGACGGCGAACAAAAAGCTGGCCGCCCAGGAATCCTGGACGGCCAGCCGAGCGCATTTATCTTGCGCGGTAAGACTTTAGACAGTCTGCACTGAGACTGCCTGGGGGCCGCGATCGCCGGCTTCTTCTTCGAAGCTGACGCGATCGTTCTCGTTGAGGCTGCGGAAGCCGCCCTTGTCGAGGATGGCCGAGAAGTGAACGAAGAGGTCCTTGCTGCCGTTGTCCGGGGTGATGAACCCGAATCCCTTTTCGGCGTTGAACCACTTCACGATGCCTTGAGCCATGCGATTACTCTCCTGAGTATCTAATTGCGGGGTCGACGTTCGACCCTGGGTCTTGCGGAGGTACGCGAAATCAAAGCAACCGGTAAAAGTCACGGAGATTGGTGTGTGTCCGCCGCGGAAAATCTTCGCGAGCGTGTCACTAAGAAAATCAACCGATTTCAGCATATCAGAGGTCGAGCCCGATAACCAATGACCGACAATAGTTCGGTGCCCCAGAACATGAATTGGCCACCGGATTCCAAATACAGGGCAGGGAGTGGTCCGACCAAACTGCTTGATGCTGAACGGAGCTCGTTCACGAGGGTGATGGGCGTGATCTCACCATCGTTGAACGGCCCGGGGGCCTTCCGGCCAGCTCTACGATCTGCACGAAATAAGTTGCTGTCGTGCAGTTTTCGTGGGTGATTCAGATAGGGTCGCTGCTGGAATAGGTGTCGTTTGTCTGTGTGCGCGCGCCATACCTTTGGGCGTATGCCTGGTGCTTGCGTGCGTTCTTTTCGTGGTTGACGTTGTCGGCGAGTTTGGGGTCAAGGCCGTGTGTGGCGAGCCGGTGGCGCCGCCAAATCTTGTTGAGAGCGTGGGTCATCAGGATTGCCCAGACGTAGATGGGCAGTGTGATCGCGGTATGCAGCAGGAGTCCGCCGGGCAGCAGCCAGAATGGGGCCAGGATGAAATGGGGCGGGATCACGTAACGAATCATGTGTCGTCGAATGGCCCCGGGGCCGGCCAGGTCGTTGGCGACCCAATCGCCCATGCTGTCGGGCAGGCGCCGCCCATACGCGTAGGTGATGTACTGCCATGCGGTCGGCCGGTCGGTGGCCATCGACAAACTCCTCGTTGGATGCCCGGTGTGCCTGGTCGGTCGCGCCCACTGGGTAGGTATTGGGTGGCTCTCACCGGAAGCGGGCATCAGACAGCCCTGATGAGTACAAGGTAGCCCCGGTGAGAGCCATGGAGAACTATAGACGGGCCCTTGTCCTGGGTTATTGCCGGGTTGCTAATGTTTGCATGTTGATTGTTTTGGTGAGGTGGGCTTGTGGTGGATGCACGTCAACCGCTGTATCGGATGAAGGCGGATTTTTTTAAGACGCTGGGGCATCCTGTGCGGATACGGGTGCTGGAGTTACTCAGCGAGCGGGATCAGGCTGTATCGGAGATGCTGCCGGAAGTTGGGATCGAGCCGGCGAATTTGTCCCAGCAGTTGGCGGTGCTGCGCAGAGCAGGTTTGGTGACGGCGCGGCGTGAGGGGTTGTCGGTGCTGTACACGTTGACCTCTCCACAGGTGGCTGAGCTGCTGGCCACGGCGCGGCGGATCTTGACGGGGGTGGTTGCCGATCAGGCCGAGTGGCTCGATGGTGCCGCGCCGGCCGAGCCGGTGGTAGTAGCGCAGACCCGGCGCTAGTCGGAGGTATCGACGGGGGTATCTCCGACTAGCGCACTAGTTGCGTACTTTCTTAATTAGCGTGATTTATTGATGGTGATGTTCTCAAGCGTGGGCAAGGAGAGTGTTGTGGCGAGTTCTGTGGATGCAATGGATACGGCGCGGTCTGTGCAGGGGTTGGCGCCCGCGCCGACCACGCACGCCGGAGTGTTGCTGTGGGTGTCGGAGATGGCCGAGTTGTTGGGTCCGGATCAGGTGGTGTGGTGTGACGGGTCGCGCGCCGAGTGGGATCGGCTGACCAAGCAGCTGGTGGCTAAGGGCACATTTGTGCCACTGACGGGTAAGCCGAATTCTTTTTGGGCTGTGTCGGACCCGGCGGATGTGGCGCGGGTGGAAGACCGCACGTTTATCTGCTCGGAGAACGCGGCCGACGCGGGTCCGACCAACAACTGGATGGACCCGGTGGATATGGCCACGATCATGACCGAGGAATATCGGGGCGCGATGGCGGGGCGCACCATGTACGTGATCGCGTTCTGCATGGGCCCGCTGGGCTCTGATGACCCGAAGTTCGGTGTGCAGGTGACTGATTCGGAGTATGTGGCGGTGTCGATGCAGATCATGACGCGCTCCGGTACCCCGGTGTGGGATCGGCTGGGGCTGCGTGGCCGGTTCGTCAAATGCGTGCACTCAGTGGGCGCCCCGCTGACACCGGGACAGGCAGATGTGCCGTGGCCCTGTGATGAGACCAAGTACATATCGCATTTCCCGGCCACCCGCACGATCTGGAGCTACGGCTCAGGCTACGGGGGTAACGCACTGTTGGGAAAGAAGTGTTTCGCGTTGCGCATCGCATCGGTGATGGCCCGCGATGAGGGGTGGTTGGCCGAACACATGCTGATCCTCAAACTCACCTCCCCACAAGGTGTCGTGAAGTATGTAGCGGCGGCGTTCCCGTCCTCGTGCGGCAAAACGAACATGGCGATGCTGGCCCCCACGTTGTCGGGCTGGACCGCCGAAACGATCGGCGATGACATCGCCTGGATGCGGTTCGGGGCCGATGGGCGCTTGTATGCGGTCAACCCCGAGGCCGGGTTCTTCGGGGTCGCGCCGGGTACTGGGCGGGGTACAAATCCGCACGCGATGGACACTATCGAGCTGGGCAACTCGATCTTTACCAATACGGCGCTGACTAACGATGGGGATGTGTGGTGGGAAGGTGCGACCGACACCCCGCCCGAACACTTGACCGACTGGCGCGGCCAGCACTGGACGCTGGCATCCACCGAGCCCGCTGCGCACCCGAATTCGCGCTATTGCACCCCAATCGCGCAGTGCCCGACGGTGGCCCCCGAATGGGATGACCCCACGGGGGTGCCGATCTCGGCGATCTTCTTTGGCGGCCGGCGCGCCAGCACGGTGCCGCTGATCACCGAATCCCGGAACTGGCGTCACGGGGTGTTCCTGGCCTCCACGCTGTCTTCCGAAACCACCGCGGCGGCTGCCGGTGAAGTCGGTGTCTTGCGCCGCGACCCGATGGCGATGCGCCCGTTCCTGGGCTATCACGTCGGCGACTACTTTCAGCACTGGCTCAATATCGGTACCCGCAGCGATCCGGATCTGCTGCCGAAGATCTTCTATGTCAACTGGTTCCGCCGTGGTAGCGATGACAAGTTCCTGTGGCCCGGTTTTGGGGACAATGCCCGCGTCCTCAAGTGGGCGCTGGAGCGCCTCGAAGCCACCGCTGACGCGGTCGCAACCCCAATCGGCTACCTGCCCACCGTTGATGCGATCGATCGCACCGGGCTGGATATCAGCGATCGGGACCTCGAAGAGGCGCTGTCGGTGAACATCGACGAATGGATCGCCGAAGCCGAGTCGATCGATTACTGGTATGCCAGCATCGGCGGCAACCGGCTGCCCGATGACCTGCGGGTCGAGCTGGGCGCCCTGCGGACACGACTGGTCGAAGCACGGCAGGGATGCGCCGGCTCGGCCACCGAATCACGGTGACCATCAACCCAGATGAGGCCTCGGTGCCGCAGCGGGGCCCGATCGGTCACGGCTGCCGGTGATGGGTGCAGCCGGTAGCGGCGCGGTGGCGCGGCTGCTGCCGCGACGCAACGATTACGCCGGTTTGAGTCGGTCATGGCGCCGCGACATCCTGGCTGGGATCACCGTCGGGGTGGTTGCGCTGCCGCTGGCGTTGGCGTTCGGGATCAGCTCGGGGGCCGGGGCCGCCGCAGGCCTGATCACGGCGGTGATCGCCGGTGTGATCGCGGCGGTGTTCGGTGGCTCACATGTGCAGGTGTCCGGGCCCACCGGGGCTATGGCGGTCGTGTTGGCGCCCATCGTGGCTCAATATGGCAGCGGCAGTTTGGCTTTGGTCACTATCCTGGCCGGGATCATCGTGGTGGCCGCGGGCATCACCGGGTTGGGTCGTGCGGTTACGTTCATCCCGTGGCCTGTGATCGAGGGCTTCACCCTGGGGATTGCCGCGATCATCTTCCTGCAGCAAGTCCCCGCCGCCGTGGGCCTGTCGGCACCGCAGGGCCACCCCCCGCTGGCCGCCGCGATCGACGTTCTCATGCACACCCACTGGAGCGTGGCCGCATCACCATTGTTGGTGGTGGGATTCGTTGCGGCGCTGATGGTTGGCCTGCCGCGGCTGCACCGTGCCATCCCCGAATCATTGACAGCAGTCGTGGCCGCAACCGTGCTGGTGACCGCCACAGGATTGTCGGTCGCCCGTATCGGCGAATTGCCGTCGCGGCTACCGGCGCCGCTGCTGCCGCACGCCAATCTGGCTGCCTTGCAAGCCCTTCTGGGAGCAGCAGTGGCAATTGCTGCCTTGGCTGCGATCGAATCGCTGCTATCGGCGCGGGTCGCGGCCACCATGTCACCCACCGGCCCCTACGATCCCGATCGCGAGCTCGTCGGGCAGGGCCTGGCCTCGGTGGCCTCCGGGGTGTTCGGCGGGATGCCGGCCACCGGAGCGATCGCCCGCACCGCCGTCAATGTCCGATCCGGGGCCCGCACCCGTGTCGCGGCGATCACACACTCAGTTCTGCTGCTCGCGGTGGTGTACCTGGCCAGCGGGCCAGTGGCTGCCATCCCGTTAGCCGCACTCTCGGCGGTCCTGATGATCACCTCCTTCCGGATGATCTCGGCGCGCACTGCGGTCACAATCCTGCGCTCCACCCGCTCCGATGCCCTGACCTTTGCTCTCACCGCAGTTGTCACGATCTGTTTCGATCTGATCGAAGCTGTGGAAATCGGCATCGTGGTGGCCGCCTTCTTCGCCCTACGCGTCGTGGCGCGACGCAGCAGTGTCACCCGGGAAGAGCTACCCGGCCCTCCGGAGCCGGGCGATGAGAGGATCGCACTGCTGCGCCTGGATGGCTCCATGTTTTTCGGTGCGGCCGAACGCATCTCGAATACCATCACCGACGCCGATCATCCCGACGTCAATGTTGTGATCATCCGCATGTCCCAACTGGGCATGCTTGATGCCACCGGCGCACACACGCTGGCCCAGATCGCCGAAGACCTAGAGGCCCGCGGCATCACCGTAATCATCAAAGGTGTACGCCCCGAACACCTCAAACTGTTGACCAACGTGGGCGTCATCGAATCCCTGCGCCACGAAAAACACCTCATCGACACCCTCGAGGACGCTATCGCTCACGCCCGCAGCCACGCCGGCCGTCCCTACCCCACACACACCTGACAGGAAAGCCCCGCATGCACTCGTGGACGTCCATCACCGTACTTATTGCGCTCATGAGCGCAACCGTGTTCGTGGTCTGGAAGCTGCAGCGCTAAGAGAGGCAAACCGGTATGAGACTGCCCGACGATGCCATGTAGGCGGAAAGGCCACACCTGTGAGCTACACCCACGACTCGGCACACGCGAAGATCCTCATGGAGGGTCTCGGGGGTGGGGTATGCCTGCTCGCGGTGCACTGGCACGTCCAGGAGGCCGACAGGCAAGCGTACCTACCGAGGATCCGAGCGACCACACTGAGCATAATCCGCTCGCTTCTCCGCGACGGCCTATTCGAGCTGGGCACTATGGCGCCAAACGCACACCGATTTGTGCCGACCGATGATCCCGAAGCTGCGCTACGCGAGGTCCGCGCCGACTATGTCGACAACTTTGACATATTCGGATGGCAGTACCGCTGGTGGCTGATCATCACCGCGCAAGGCAGACAGTTGGCCGAGCCCCTTATCACGGCCTATCAACGTGAACTTTAAGACACCCCAACAACGTTCAGAGT
>NZ_MAEY01000030.1:0-60696 GCF_002013745.1 Mycobacterium sp. D16Q16 | reverse complement strand
CCTGAGGCACCTGTCGTCGACGAGGCGCCCGCCCCCGAGCAGCTCCCGGCTCCCGACGCCCCCGCCGCCGAGGACCAGGTGCTGCCCTACGAGTTCCAGTCCGGCCCGGCGCCCGCTGAGCCCGCACCGCCCCCGAGCCTGCCCCGGCACCCGCCGCGGCAGCTCCCGAAATCCCGCTTCCCGCGGGTGTCCCGGACGCGGCGGATATCGGATTTGCCGCCGGCAAGGCCGCGTTCGACGCCGGTCCGGTTGCCTCCAATGGGACGCTGAACCCTGATGCGGTCGCCGGTGTGGTGCGGCATCTGCCCGATCCCAACAACCTGCCTCCCGGCACCACCGATGTCACTCCTCAGGACAGTCGCGGAGTGTCCTACCTCAAGGACATCGTCTTCGCCATGCAGACGCAGGATGTCAAGGCCAGCGACGCAATCCTCGCCCTGGCACAGCGCTAACTCGTACCTAGACAATCGCCCCGGCCCTCACGGCCGGGGCGATTGTCGTTGCGGGGTAACCCTTTCGGCAGGAAGTGTAGGCCCCTTGTCAAGGGGGTTGACGTCCCGGCTTCGAGGCGTACGTTGGTGGTCATGACGGCACCGACCACTCCCCCGGACGTTCCCAGTCACGAAGCATTCGAAGCGGTCTACAACGGCAAACCCATGTTCGAAGGCGCTCCCGCGGCGGGCGTGCCCTGGGATATCAGGGACGCGCAACCGCGGATCAAAGAGCTCGCCGCCTACGGCGCGCTGCGCGGAGACATCTTGGATATCGGCTGCGGTCTCGGCGAGAACTCGATCTATCTCACCCAGCAAGGCCTCTCGGTCACCGGCCTGGATTTTTCCCCTTCGGCCATTGAGCAGGCGAAGCAACGCGCCGCCGCCGCGGGTGTGACAGTCGACCTCCAGGTGGCCGACGCGACCACGCTCGACGGCTGGGACGCGCAGTTCGACACCGTGATCGACAGCGCCGTCTATCACTGTTTCGACCACGCCGGCCATCAGCAGTACGCGAAGGCACTGCACCGGGCCACCCGGCCGGGGGCACGCTGGTTCATCGCCTGCTTTGGCGATGGCACCGTGAACGGCATCGCGATGCCGTTCGGCGTGCAAGATCCCGAAGAGATCAACAGCGTATTGTCCGAAGCCAACTGGAACATCCAATACTTCGGCCGGACAACATATCTCGGATCCCGGACAGCATTCGTCGGCGCCGCGCTGGCCGGCATCGATCCGGAACAGATGCCCGCCGATATGCGTGAGCGTTATCAGCGGCCGGGCGTGGCCGAAGAAGCACAGAAGACCCTTGAGCGTCTCCAGCAGCTAGACGACGACATCATCCACATGCCGTTCTTCAACATCATCGCGGAAAGGGTCTGAACATCATGACCGCACCAACCCAGAACATCTTCGAGGATCTCTATCGAGAGAGCGTCAAGGACGGCGGGCCCATCATCCCGTGGGATTCCAAGGACGCCAAACCACGGATCAAGGAGCTGGCCCTGCTCGGCGCGATCCGCGGAGACGTCCTGGATATCGGATGCGGCCTTGGCGACAACGCCATTTACCTGGCTCAGCAAGGCTTTAACGTCACCGGACTGGACTTCGCCCCCTCGGCGATCGAACAGGCCAAGGGCCGGGCAGCTGCAGCCGGCGTCACCGTCGACTTCCAGGTCGCCGACGCCACCGAGCTCGATGGCTGGGACGGACGGTTCGACACCGTGATCGACAGCGGCGTGTACCACTGCTTCGACAACGAGGGACACGCGAAGTACGCGAGCGCGCTGCACCGGGCCGCACGCCCCGGAGCACGTTGGTATATATGGTGTTTCGCTCAGGCCAGCGTGCACGGCATCCCGACCCCGTTCCAGAACGCACAGCAGGCAGAGGAAATCGAAGAGGCGCTGCCCGCCAACGGATGGACGGTGCTGCAGCTGAACCCGACGACAATGGCGGCACCAAAGGCCGAGTTCCTCAACGCGATTCGCGGCACCTACCGCGGAGACCCCGAGCGGCTAGAGCGACTGGAACAGGATCTCGACGATCCGCTGCTCTACATCCCCGTGTACACGGTCATCGCCGAACGGGCGTAGGACTATAGCTGGCGGCCCGCGAGTACGCGGGCCGCCGCCGCCGACATCACCGCCATGGTCCACAGCGCGGGCGTGGAGCCGAGCATGGATCTCACGGTGCGGGTGCCGGATTCGGGTGCCATGCCCTCGAGGCGTTGCGCCAGCCACCGCAGCGCGGCCGGTGCGCCCAGTATCACCAGTGATAGATGTTCGCTGAGCCTGTCACGCCGGTACGTGACGTCGGTGCCGTGGGTGGCGTAGAAGTCAGCCTGCCTATCCACCTCGTCGATGCCGACGAGCTGGTCGTGGATGGCGGTGTAGATGTACACCGGGCACGTTGGCGCCACCTTGCCCAAGCGGAGGTCCTCGCTCATCGCGGCGACATCGGGCAGCGCCATCAGTTCGGCGATCGGCAGGTCCACAAAGCGATCGAAGTTGCGCATCGCGTACCGCCCAACGGCCTGACCCGTCGAGAGCCCCCGTACCGTCGCCATGATCTTTTCACCCTGATGCGTAAGGTGTTTCGTCAGCACGGAATCCAATGCCGGATAGCTTCCGCGCAGAGCAGAGATCGCAGCGATGCCCAGCCCCGCGAACAACCCTCCGTCGGCCCTCTGCAGAATCTTGCTGGGGTCCGAGGCCGGCGACCCCAACGCCGCGGCGACGATGTTGAGTTCGGGGGCATAGTCCGGTGCCATCTCCGCGGTCCACGAACTGGCAAGCCCGCCACCGGAGTACCCCCACAATCCAATCGCCGTATCGGCAGGGAGCCGCAGTTCGGCGAACCGTAGCGTGGCCCGCAGACCGTCGAGCACGTGGTAACCGGGCTGGCGCGCGACGACATAACGCCCGGGCTGCCCGCCGTGGTCGGCGACGCTCACGATCCAGCCCTGGCGCAACGCGGCGGCCATCAGCAGCAGTTCGATCTGCGGGTTGGCGAAGGGTCCACGCGCACCCTGCAGCAGGCAGTAGGAAGGAAAGCAGGATCGCTCGCTCGAGTTGATCGCACATTGGTACGCCAGCAGACGTGGCGAGCGCGGATCATGCCCGGCGGGCACCAGCACGGTGGTGATCGAAACCTCTGGCACACCATGCGGATCGGTAGTCCGGTAGAGCAGCTGCCACGCGGTCACTCGCTGACGCTGCAGTCCCAAGAATCCGATGTCCACAGGGCGCGCATGCAGAACAGTTCCCGGTGCCGCATCCTCGAAGCCGACGGGCGGAACGTGGAAGGGATCACCGGCGGGATGTGCCGGGCGCTTACCCGGGTGCGGGAAGATCTGCGGCGCCGGCGCCGCGGCGCGGTGTTTCGGTTGCACGGAAGTGCTCATGAACTAAGGAAGCTAACGCACACACGGCACCCCCAACGCCCTGATCTGGGTTTTTAGGTACCAGACCCCAATCGGGGCCCGAATTTTTCAGGCCGACCCCACCCATTCGTTGCTGCCGTCGGCGAAGAACTGGTGCTTCCATACCGGCAGCGCCGCCTTGACCTCGTCGACGAGGCGCTGGCACGTGACGAATGCCTGCCGTCGATGGTCGGCACTGACCGCCACCACGAAGGCCGCCTCTCCGACCGTCAGGGCGCCGATGCGGTGACTCACCGCCACCGCGCGCACATCCTCTGCTTCGGCGGCGATGCGCTCTACCACGTCGGTCAACACCTGCTGGGCCGACGGATGTGCCGAATACTCAAGCCGCAGCACCGTCTTGCCGCCGTCGTGGTCACGCACATTGCCCACGAATCCGACCGTGGCCCCGGCAGATTCGTGATCGACGAGTTGCTCGTGCTCAATCAGCGAGATGCGTTCCGCGGTCAGCAGCGCACGGGAGACGCTAGCGCTCATACGTGATCACCCCCGGCTATCTGGTCCAGCGCATGGCCCAGCACGCCGTCGAGCACCGCAAGTCCGTCACGCACCCCGCCGGTGGAGCCGGGCAGGTTGACCACCAGGGTGCGGCCGACGACTCCGCACACGCCCCGGGACAGGATGCTGGTGGGCACGGTCGGCAGCCCGGAGCGTCTGATGGCATCGGCCAGCCCGGGAATCTGGTAATCCAGCAGTGGAGCGGTCTGTTCGGGTGTGGCATCGGTGGGTGAAAGCCCGGTACCGCCGGTGGTGATGACCAACGAAACTCCGTCGGAAACCGCGGCGCGGATCGCCGCTCCCACCGCGCCGCCGTCGGGCACGACGATCGGTTTCTCCACACGGAAATCTTGTGCCCCAAGCCATTCCACGATGACTGGTCCGGTCTTGTCGGGGTACTGACCGGTGGCCGCCCGAGTGGAGGCCACGATCACCCGCGCAGACCTCAGGGTCGGGTCCATGTTCCGGTCTTGCCGCCCTCTTTGCGCAACACTCGGACGTCGTCGATGCGCGATGCCGGGTCGACGGCCTTGACCATGTCGTGCAAGGTCAAGGCGGCGACCGTCACGGCGGTCAACGCTTCCATCTCGACCCCGGTGCGGTCGTTGGTGCGCGCGGTGGCGGTGATCTGAAGGGATCCTGCGCTGGCCTCAATCTCGAAGTCCACGTCGATACCGGTGAGCGGTATCTGGTGACACAGCGGAATGAGCTCGCTGGTGCGTTTGGCGGCCATGATGGCAGCCAGCCGGGCCGTGGCAATGGCATCACCCTTGGGCAGCGTGCCGTCGGCCAACAGCTTCAGGACTTCCGGAGTGGTGACGAAGCGTCCGGCCGCGACCGCCTCGCGGGCGGTGGCCTGTTTGGCCGAGACGTCGACCATGTGTGCGGACCCGTGCTCGTCGATATGAGAGAGACGGTCAGGCGGTGATGAGCCGCTATCGCGAAGACCGTCGGACACCGTTACTTGTTGATGACGGTGACGGGGTGCACATAGGGCACGGACTGCACCGGGAACTCGATGTCGCCGAAGGGTGACAGGGCTCCGGTACGGTCGGCCGCGAGTTCGGAGACGGCATGCTCACCGTCCACATGTGCGGGCCAGCCGTTGTCGACGTATTGCTTCTTGTCAGCCACGAAGCCATTGTGGCAGGCCGGGAGCACGACGGCGAACCCAACCCGCCTCTACGCTGGTGTCTGATGAGTGACGATGCGGCGTTGGCTACCTGGCTGCGCCAGCTGCCCGATGAACAGTTGGTGCGGCTGGTCCGGTTGCGACCCGATTTGGCCTCGCCACCTCCGGGGTCACTGGCGGCCCTCGCGGGCCGGGCGCTGTCGCGCCAGTCGGTACGCGCGGCCACCGACAACCTGGACTTTTTGACCTTGGCAGTCCTCGACGCGCTGCTAGTGGCTCGCGCAGACGTCACCGGCACTCCGATCTCGGAGGTGCTCGCCCAGGTCGATGGTCGCGCCACTGAACTGCAGGTGCGTGCCACCCTGGACCGGCTGCGCGAGCTGGCACTGGTGTGGGGGAATCGCGAGCTGCACCTGGCGGGAGAGACACGGTTGGGGCTGCCCTGGGTGGTCGGCCAGGTGATCAGCGAGCAGACCCCCGAGTCCTACGACGCGGCCCGCGCCGCGTTGGCGGCGACCGACGAGCGCGGAATGGAGCTGCTGCAGGCCCTCATCACGGGATCTCCCATCGGCCGAACCCGGGACGCCGCACCCGATGCCCCGGCTGATCGTCCGGTACAGCGGCTGCTCGCGGCCGGCCTGCTGCAGCGGATCGACGACGAGACGGTGCTGTTGCCCCGGTTCGTGGCACAGCTGCTCCGCGGTGAGGAGCCCGACCGGCTGCAGCCACCGACCACCGAGACGACGACGGCCACCCAGGCCGAAGCCAACGCCGCTGCCGCGGGGGCGGCACTTGATCTGCTGCGTGAAGTGGGCCTACTTCTCGATGAGCTCGGGGTCAACCCCGCTCCTCAGCTGCGCAGCGGTGGCCTGGGCGTGCGCGAGGTCAAAAGACTGGCGAAGGCGACGGGTATCGATGACACCCGGATGGGGCTGCTGCTGGAGGTGCTGGCGGCCGCCGAGCTGATCGCAGTGGGGGACCCCGATGTGCAGACAGACGCCGAGGGCTGGCATTGGGCGCCGACCACGCAGGCCGACCGCTTCGCCGAACTGCCGACCGCGACCCGCTGGTTTCGGCTGATGTCGGCGTGGTTGATGCTGGCGGCCCGTCCCGATCTGATCGGAAAGCGCACTAGCGAGGACAAACCGATAGCGGCCCTTTCGGATTCGCTACGGTCGACGGCGGCGCCCCATGACCGCAAGCTGCTCTTGGAGATCCTCGGCGAGCTGAAGCCCGGCGAGGGGTTGCGGGCCGAAGAGACATCCCGGGTGATGCGGTGGCGCCGTCCGCGCTGGGGCGCACGGCTGGGCGTGGAGCCGGTGACGGCACTGTTGTTCGAGGCGACGACGCTGGGTGTGATCGGGCGTGGCGCGTTGACGACACACGTGCGTACCTTCCTGGACAGCAGTGGCGACGAGGCGGCCACGCTGACCGCGATGGAGAAGGCGTTACCCGCTCCTATCGACCACTTCCTCGTGCAGGCCGATCTGACGGTCGTCGCACCCGGCCCACTGATACGCGACGTGGAGCTCGAGCTGGCCGCGATGGCGGACCTCGAATCAGCGGGGGCGGCAAGTGTTTTCCGGGTCAGCGACGCCAGTATCCGGCGTGCGCTGGATTCGGGGCGGACCGCCACCTCGCTGCACAGCTTCTTCGGTTCGCGCTCCAAAACCCCTGTCCCCCAATCGCTGACCTATCTCATCGACGATGTCGCGCGACGGCATGGACAGCTTCGGGCCGGTGTGGCCAGCTCGTTCCTGCGCTGCGATGACGTGGCCCTGCTGACGCAGGTGATGGCGTCGGTTCTGGCGGAGGATCTGGGGCTGCGGCTACTGGCCCCAACCGTCGCGGTGTCGTTGGCCCCGCTGGCCGAGTTGGTGGCTGGGCTGCGCGCGGCGGGCTTCGCCCCCGCCGCCGAGGACGCCACCGGAACCATCGTGGAACTCCGGGCACACCGCGCCCGGGTGACTCCCCAGCCGCACCGGATGGGCTGGACGCCACCGGTGCTCAGTGAGCCCGCGGCGGCGGCGGTGGTCAAGGCATTGCGCGCGGCGGGCGATCACGACGGCGTCCGCATCGAGCCGTCGCATGCGGTAGCGCTGTTGCAGCAGTCCGCCAAGGCCCAGACCAGCGTGCTCATCGGGTACGTGGACCCGGCCGGGGTGGCGTCCTCGCGAGTGGTCAATCCGATCAGCGTTCGTGGTGGGCAGCTCTCAGCCTTCGACACCGCGGCGGGGCGGATCCGCGACTTCGCGATTCACCGCATCACCGCGGTCTCGCCGCCGTCCTGACCGTCGATCAGCTCCGCGTCAGCGGACGCCCTCGAACGGATTCCATGACTCGCTATGGCGAACCCAGTGCAAGTAGTAGGCCTGGTTGGCGATCCCCATAAACAGCGCAGCAAAGCCGAAGGAGAACGCGCGCGTCACGCTGTCGGAGGCGCCCACCACTCCCAGCACGACGCCGAGACCGACACTGATCCCCAGCAGCACCAGGCCCTTGCGCCACATTCCCTTGACGAAGAAGTAGATCGGACCAAAGAAAAAGGCAAGGAAATTACTGGTTAACCGGATACGTTCCCAAAACGACCCCGCACGGAAGATGGCATTCGCCTCTTCTTTCGTCGGCGCCGCGGCGTAGTGGTCGTAGAACGCGAACCGGCGCTGCCAGATCTCGGCCAGGGTGCTGCGGTCTTGAGGTGTCGTCACCGCAGCAATCTACCAGGACACACAGCACCCGCCAATGTCCGCAGGGGTCACTATCCTGGACCGAATGACCGATGGACCGCTGATCGTCCAGTCCGATAAGACCGTGCTGCTGGAGGTCGATCACGACCAGGCAGATGCGGCGCGCCAGGCTATCGCCCCCTTCGCCGAGCTCGAACGCGCCCCCGAGCACGTGCACACCTACCGCATCACCCCGCTGGCGCTGTGGAACGCCCGCGCCGCCGGGCACGACGCCGAGCAGGTGGTCGACGCCCTCGTCACCTTCTCTCGTTACGCGGTACCGCAACCGCTGCTGGTGGACATCGTCGACACCATGGCCCGCTACGGGCGCCTCCAGCTCATCAAACATCCGGCGCACGGCCTGACGCTGGTGAGCCTGGATCGCGCCGTCCTCGAAGAGGTCCTGCGACACAAAAAGCTCGCCCCCATGTTTGGCACCCGCATCGATGACGACACCGTGCAGGTGCACCCCAGTGAGCGTGGCCGCGTCAAGCAGATGCTGCTCAAAATCGGTTGGCCCGCAGAGGATCTCGCCGGATACGTAGACGGCGAAGCCCACCCGATCAGCCTGGCAGAGGATGGCTGGGAGCTCCGGGATTACCAACAGATGGCGGCCGACTCGTTCTGGGCGGGCGGTTCCGGCGTGGTGGTGCTGCCCTGTGGGGCCGGTAAGACCCTGGTGGGCGCCGCCGCGATGGCCAAGGCACAGGCGACCACCCTGATCCTGGTCACCAACACCGTCGCGGGGCGGCAGTGGAAACGCGAACTCATCGCGCGAACCTCCTTGACCGAAGAAGAGATCGGCGAATACTCCGGTGAGCGCAAGGAGATCCGGCCGGTCACCATCGCCACCTACCAGGTGATCACCCGGCGTACCAAGGGCGAGTACCGCCACCTGGAACTGTTCGACAGCCGGGACTGGGGCCTGATCGTCTACGACGAGGTACATCTGCTGCCCGCTCCGGTGTTCCGGATGACGGCAGATCTGCAGTCGCGGCGCCGCCTCGGGCTCACCGCCACCCTCATTCGGGAGGACGGCCGCGAGGGCGATGTCTTCAGCCTCATCGGCCCCAAACGCTACGACGCGCCATGGAAAGACATTGAGGCCCAAGGCTGGATCGCCCCCGCCGAGTGCATCGAGGTGCGGGTCACCCTCACCGACAACGAGCGGATGATCTACGCCACCGCCGAGGCCGACGAACGATACAAACTGTGCTCGACGGCCCACACCAAGATCAACGTGGTGAAGTCGATTCTCGCCCGCCATCCCGGCGTGCCGACTCTGGTCATCGGCGCCTACCTGGATCAGCTCGACGAATTGGGAACCGAGCTGGATGCCCCGGTGATCCAGGGCTCCACCAAGAACGCCGAACGTGAAGCACTTTTCGACGCATTCCGGCGCGGCGAGATCGCCACACTGGTGGTCTCGAAGGTGGCCAACTTCTCCATCGACCTGCCGGAAGCAGCTGTAGCGGTTCAGGTTTCGGGAACATTCGGCTCACGCCAAGAGGAGGCGCAGCGGCTTGGGCGGCTATTGCGCCCGAAGGCCGACGGCGGACAGGCCTACTTCTATTCGGTGGTATCCCGCGACACCCTCGATGCCGAGTACGCGGCACATCGGCAGCGGTTCCTGGCCGAGCAGGGCTATGGCTACCGGATCACCGACGCCGACGATCTTCTCGGACCCGCGATCGGTTAATCGTTCGAGACCCTGGAGAGTTGGTCTCCGGCCCGCTCCGGGGATGATTCGAAGCGGCGCTTGATGCGCAGCAGGGGCGTCTCGAAGTATCGAAAGCTCAGGTAGGCAACGGCGATGACAAGGATCGTCGTTCCAGCACACAGTGCCAGCCCCTGCTCCTCATGGGCTATTCGGCGTACGACGTTGGCGCACAACATGTGCATCAAGTAGATGCCGTAGCTGATCACGCCGATGAACGCGAGGGGTCTCCAGCTCAGCACCGGGTGCATGAGGGTGTCCTCGCGGATGGAGACGGCGACGACAGTGACGACCATGAGGACCTGGATCGACCAGGGTGGCGCACCGAACCACAACGCGGCAATCATCGCCGCGAACACCGCCGGGGCCGACCACCACCAGCCCAGCACCGCGGCGACCCGTGCGTAGCCACGGCGGGTGTTGACGACGATCGCGAAAGCCGCGCCGAGCAGGATGGGCAACGACAAGCTCGCCAGGACGCGCCAGGGCAATACCCGCGCATCGAAGAAGACGCCGGTTCCGGTCGAAACCGCTACCAGTACGAAGAGCACCACGAACGGTGCCCAGACCTTTCCCTTGCTCAACACCAGGGCCCCGACCAACAGCGGCGGCCACAACAGATAGAACTGTTCCTCGGTGGACAGCGACCAGGAAAAGTAGAACGGCACCGACGCGCCCGTGGACAGGTCCACGAACCAGTTGACGGTATAGGTCAAGAATGCCGGCAAGTCCCCAAAGAATCGCTCGCCCTTTGGCGTATCGCGTTCGGTGGCGAGCACCAGCAGGACGTACAGGGCCAGCACCGCGTAGTACAGCGGGAAGATGCGTAATGCCCTGCGTGCGTAGAAGTTTCGCAGCGATACGTCGGAAGTGCGATCACGCTCGCGGACAAGAAGAGTGGTGATGAGAAAGCCACTGATCGCGAAGAAGAAGTCGACGCCCATGAATCCGCTGTGCGAGATCCTTGGACCGGGCGTTCCGGACGTATGGTGCCAGATCACCGCCAGGACACTCAGTGCCCGCAAGCCGTCCAGCGCCCCGAACTTCTTCGTGACGAGAAACGATTCGTAAGCAGCCACAGCCCGTCGCGACACCGAAAGAAGGGTATCAGCGTTACCAGATCAGTGTTGCTGCCGGCATCCGTTATCCGCGGCGGTGTCGAGCTGGATATCCGTGGAGCTGATCGAGGGCGTCAGGAACCGAATATGTCCGATGAGCTCCCGCGGCAGATCGTCGATCCGGGTGGAATAGCGGGTGCCGTCGATCACGCTGCGCGCGGTCAGCGAGAAGGTCTTCGCGACGTCGGCGTCAAACGCACCGTACTTCTGCAGCGCCGCCGCGACCATCCGCTGGAAGGGCGTTAGGTTCAACGTTCGCAAGTCCAGGGACGGATCAAGCTGAATTCTGATCCCCTCGGGCACCCCATCGGGATTCGTGCCGTCCGACCGCGTACCCGGGTACACATAGGTGGGTGCGTTGATCGGGATCGCGAACCGCAGCGCATGATCGATCACTCCGGCCTGTACGTCTTCCGGCGTGATCAGCCCCGCGAGGTAGGACAGCTCACCTCCCGAATGCGCGGGTCCACTGACATGCCCGCCCGATCCCGTGTTTACCCGATAGGTGGCCTGCGCGATCGCCGACATCGAATCCGGTCTGAAGGACTGGAACTCGTATTCACACCCGTTGGTGTCGTCGATGATTGCCAGATGCGCGTCGGCGTCCTGCGTGGGCAGGTAATGGGGCAGATACGGGATGTCGATCGACTTCCCGCTGTTGCGGACGGCGACTGTCCGGGTGGGAGTGCCCGCGGGTGCGTGATAGACGGCGGTAGTCCAGATGTCCTCGTTGACGTCGATTGCCTTGACGTCGGGGTGATGCATCAGCGCGGCAATCCACTTCGCCGACCGAGGGTCGATCGCCGGGTTCGGCGGCAGCGGCTGATTCAAGAATGAGTTAGCCGCGAAGAAGTTGCCGTTCGCAGACTCCGGGCCCAGCGCGACTTGAGACACCGAGAACTCTTGTACCACAGGGCCACTCGCACTGGAGTAGCTGACCCGGACCGCGTGCACACCAGCCTGGACGGTGCGCGTGGCCAGATCGGCCCCCCAGTCACGGGTGTTGGCGTGATCGAAGATCTGCTCGCCATCGAGCCATACCCGCCCGACAACGCCACCGCTCATCGCGGCAATCTGGTACTCGCCCGTCACGGGGAATCGCAGCGAACCGACGGCATCGACCGAAAATCCGTCGGACCGCACACCCGGCGCTGGAGATGCCGCGAAGTTCCCGCCGACCGAGTACTCGCATCGGGCGAGCACCGCAGTGCCGGAATGATCAGTGTTGTTGTAGTAGCGCGTCCAGTATTGACCTACATCGCAAGGGTTCTGGGCCGCCGCATCCGTCTCGTTCCGGGCGGGCGCACAGGCGGCCACCAGCAGGATCACCGTAAGCAGGGCGAGCGTGCGCACGGATTCACTGTACGGGCGAACGCTTACCTTCCGGCGGCGGCGATCTTGTCGAAGTATCTCTGGGTGCGCTTCATCGAGAAACCGACGATGGCACTCACCGCGGGGGTGGCATTGCGAATCGGTCCGGTGCCGTCGATGGCCCATGCCCAGGTGAAGTCGGCGCCGCGATCCGTCGGCGTCACCACATAGTCCTCGGCGAAGGCACGCAGGCCAGGCACCGGCACCGGCATGCTCGTGACGTAGAACGCCTTCCGCCGCCCTTCTTCCCAGAGGAAGTAGTGCTCATTCACCTTCGGTCCCACAGCGGGCCCGATCTTGCGGACAGCACCCACACCGGCGCGCGGGTTACCCCACACGACCCTGATACCCGGAGCCAACCACCGCAACGTGGTGTCGTTGGTCAGCTCACGCCACACCGTGTCGGCGGACACCGGTACGGAGATGGTGTGGCTCGCTCTCACGGGAGCGCTGGACAGGAAGGCTTCATCGACTGCGTCAAGCGAAGGCATTCCCGTAACTTACGGTATCGGTCGGGTCGTAAACAATGGGCCCTACTGCTGCTGGGCGCACGTCTGATCGGCCTGCTCGTCCAGCCGGATGTCCGTCGACGCCACAGTCGGTTTGAGGAACTGCAGGTGCTGCATGAGGGACTGCGGCAGGCCCGCGAGGGCAACGTTGAACGGCGCCGAGGCCGCGGTGTTCTCCGTGGCGACGGCGAGCACTCCCGCGGTGTCGGCGTTGTAGCCGCCGTAGATCTGCAACGCGACGGCCACCATCTGCTGGAAAGGCGTGAGCCCAAACTGGTCCAGATTGAGGCTCGGATCCAGCCGCATTCTCGTTCCCTGCGGAATTCCATTGGGCGTGCTGCCGTCGGAACGGGTGCCCGGATACGCGAATCGTGGTGAGCCGATGGGCAGCGCATATCGCAGCGCATGGTTGATGCCGCCCGCGTTCACCTCGGCCGATCTGATGAGCCCGGCAAGCCAGGACAGCTCGCCGCCGGCGTGAGCCGGCCCCGACGTATGCCCACCGGTGCCCGTGTACGCGTGATACGAGGCCGAGGCCACCGCCGAAGACGAATTGTTGAACATCTCCAGTTCGTACGCGCATCCCTTCGCCTGATCCACGATGATCAGCGCGCTGTCGCCGTCAGGGCTCGCCTTGTAGGACGGCAGATAGGGAACGGTCAGGTACTTACTCGAGTTGGTGATCCGGATGGCACGGGTGGGAGTGCCGGGCGGCGCGACGTAGATGGGCTGGGTCCACGTGCTGCTGTTCAGCGAGATGCCGTTCTGATTTCCCAGCATCGTCACCCAGCCGTCGGAGCGAGGATCGATCTGGGCATCGGCGGGGATGGGCGTGTTCCAGAAGGAGTCCGCCGAGTAGTAGTTGCCGTTGGTACTGGCCGTGCCCGGCCCCATTTGTGAGACCGAGAAGAACTCGAAGGAATCGCCCGACGTTTTCCAGAAGACGACCTGAACCGTGTGATCGCCCGCGGCGACGTCCTTGGCGGCCAGATTGCGGCCCCAGCTCACCGCCCCCTTGTCGATGACCAGTTGTCCGTCGAGCCACACGCGCACCGCCATATTTCCGGTGTCCGCGCTGAACACGTAGTTCCCGTTGACAGGAAAGTGGATTGTCCCGACATACTGGGCGCCCCAGTTCGAGGTATTGACACCGGATACCGGTGCGGCACTTCGGAAGTTGCCACCCACCGATGTCTCACACTGTCGCACCGCCGGGGATCCGCTCAACGCGGTGTTGTTGTAGTAACTGACCTGGTACTCATTGACGGCGCAATCCGACGGTGGGGTCGTCGGGATCGTGGTGGGTGCGGTCGACACCACCGTCATCTTGTCCAGCACCAGCATTCGCCCGCAGAGGAACGTGCTGTATGCCGCGCTGTTGGTAATGGTGATGGAATGCGACCCCTCAGCGATAGACAAATCCACCGAATACTCGGTCAAAGCATTTGCCGATACCGTGAAGTTTCCCACCGCGGCATTGTCGACGCTGACGCGCATCGCCGGTGCACCCAGGCATTGCTGCCCGCGTGCCCGAATGACAATTCTCGACGAGGCCTGCAGCCACACCGTGTGGGTAGCAACCGCATTCTGGCCATACAGACCCAACAGTGTTCCGCCGGATGCGCTGGCGTCCGCCCAGGTGCCCGCGCCCCCGCTCGAGTAGGACATCGACTCCGCTTCGATGGCCGTATCCGCTTGGGAGACAGAGGGAAATGTTATCCCCATGGCCGCTAGGACGGCCACGGCAGCCAAGAACCGCAGAACTCTCATGAGCGTGAATACCCTGTCCGATAGCAGACGCAAAACGATTCACGCGCAAAATACTCCCGGGTTGAATCAATTCACCAGGGCATTCGTTCAAGCGATATTCTCCGGCGATGAATCTGCAATAGACAGACTGACCAATAGGCTCAACTATGAACTGCTGGTGACTATCTCGCGAACAAACAAGTCGATTCCAGAACGGTCATAGGCAGCTTCCGGGAAATTGCATATCGCGTAACCCAGCCCCAGTCGGCGGAACTCCGCCAGACGCTCGGCGATCTGTTCCGGGGTTCCCGCCGTTTCGGCAAGGTTCCCGACCGTGACCTGGGCGACGTCCTCGCCGATGACCGGGACCAGCCGCGCCTTGATGGCCGCCAGCCGATCGGCCACCTCGGCGCCATCGGCTCCGATGACGATGTTCATGTTGGCGCTCCGGACAATCGCGCCGAAGTCGGTGCCGATGTCTTTGCAATGCGCTGCAAGCACTTTCGACTTGTGCTCGAATTCTTCGGGAGACTGCCCGAAGTTGGTGTATTGCGCATATCGCGCCGCGATCCGCAATGTCACCTTCTCGCCGCCACCCGCGATCCACAGCGGAATTCCCTTGGACTGCAAGGGCTTGGGAGCGACAATGGCGTCATCGACCTGGTAATAGGTGCCGTCCAAAGAGACGCGCCCGTCGCGCCAGGCGTCGCGCATGATGCGCACCCCTTCGCGCAGCCTGCCGAGGCGCTCGGCGGCACCGGGAAAGCCATAGCCATACGCGCGCCACTCGTGCTCATACCATCCGCCGCCGATGCCCATCTGGGTGCGCCCGCCCGAGATGATGTCCACTGTCGCAGCGATCTTGGCCAGGTACACCGGGTTTCGGTATCCCATGGCCGTACACATCTGCCCCAGCTTGATCCGCGAGGTCACGGCCGCGAAAGCGGACATCAGTGTCCACGCCTCATGGGTCGCCTCGTCGGTGGGCACCGGAACGGTATGGAAGTGGTCGTAGACCCATACCGAGTCCCACGGACCGTCCTCCGCGTACTGGACTAGATCGCGCATGGCGGTCCATTGATCCTCGGGCGCGATGCCTACCAAATCCAGGCGCCAGCCCTGCGGGATGAAGACTCCGAACTCCAGTGTCTCGGCCACCCGCGCCACATTACGCCGGGACGGGCGATCCCACCCATTGGGTGAGGGCCTCGATAAGGCCGGCGTCGGAGCCCTCGCCCACCCAGGCGACATGGCCGTCGGGGCGCACCAGCACCGCATCCGGTGCCGTCACCTCGCCCAGCACCGGAAGATCCCATGCACCTGAGTATTTCGCGTCCACCAGCTGAACTCGGTCTGTCCATCCGTCGATGTGCAGGCTCTGCGACTCTCCGAAGTTGAACAGCAGCGGACGGGCCGTGTGCAGGTATGGGTAGACGCGCGTCGGCCCCTCCGCGGTCACCAGGTCGAGGTCCGGCATGCGGCGACCCAGCAGTGGATGCGCCGTGCCCTGATGCCCACCTACCTCATAGTGGATGTCCAGGCCGCTCATCATGCCGGCGATGCGCTTGCGCGGTTCGTCCATGGCCAACAGATCGGACATGATGTCACGCAACGCATCGATCCGCGGGCTCGCCTCGGACAGCGGGGTCTGGGCCATGGTGTTGTGCAGCACCCGTTCCGCCACCGGGTGACGCTCGGAGTGATAAGTGTCCAGCAGTGCGTCCGGGGCTTCTCCCTTGATCACCGCGGCAAGCTTCCAACCCAGGTTCACCGCATCCTGGACACCGGTGTTGAGTCCCTGTCCACCGAACGGGAAGTGGATATGGGCGGAATCGCCCGCCAGGAACAGGCGCCGGTCACGGTACCGGTCGGCCTGGCGAGTCATATCGGAGAACCGGGACATCCAGCGTGGACTGTGCAAACCGAAATCCGTACCCGCGATGGCGATCAGCGCTTCCTTCGCCTCCTCCAGGGTCGGTTCGGCGCCGAGTCGGGAGAGGTCGGTACTGAAGACCAGCCGGCACCACCCCTCCTCGAACGGCAGAATGGCCAGGAAGGCCTGACCGGGTTTGCGCAGCAGTCCGAACTCGAGCGGTTGCTCAGTGATCTCGGCATCGACCAGCATCGCCGAGCAGGACGGGTCATGGCCGGGAAACCCGATCCCCGCGGCCTTGCGGATCGCACTGCGTCCGCCGTCGCATCCGATGAGGTACAGCCCGCGCATCGCGCGCCCGTCGGCAAGCTCCACGTCCACACCGGAGTCATCCTGGGTGAATCCGACCACCTCGGCGCTGTAATAGATCGGTACCCCGAGTTCGGCGATCCAGGCCGCGAGCGTCTTCTCGGTGTAATGCTGAAGCAGACCCAACGCGTACGGGTGACGGGTCGGGAAGTCCTCGATGCTCATGAAAATGCCTGAAAAGTGGGTCACCTGACCGGTCATCCCCTGGGAGAGAAACCTCTCGGCGATCCCTCGCTGATCGAACACCTCGATCGTGCGTGAATGCACTCCCGCCGCACGAGATCCCACCTCTTCGTGGCTGTCCCGACGTTCCAACACCGCAACGTCGACACCAGCGAGGGCCAGCTCACCGGCCAACATGAGTCCGGTCGGGCCCCCGCCCGCGATGACCACTGCATGCTCGGTCATAGTGCTCCTTAACGTTGTTATTGGCATTGCATCAATAATTACTTTAACAATGTTAAGGTGTCAATGTGATTTTGAATCGGGAAACCATCGCGCGCGCCGGCCTGGCCTTGCTGGACGAGAAGGGCAGCGACGGCCTCACCATGCGTGCACTGGCGGCATCTCTCGGGGTACAGGCACCGGCCCTGTACTGGCACGTGAAGAACCGGCGCGAGCTCATCGACCTCATGGGTGAGGCGATCATGAGCGATGCCTATGATGCCTTCGTCGATACGGCTGCGCCATGGGATATCTTCCTGGCCAACGGCGCTCGCGCCTTGCGGCGGGCGATGCTGCGCTACCACCAGGGTGCCCGAATCCTGGCCGGCACCTTCGTCACCAATGCCGCCGACATGCTGGAACCGATGTTGGATGCCATGACTTCTGCCGGGTTCACTGTTCGCGAAGCGGCCCGTCTGTCACCCGTGATCCACCACTACACCATCGGATTCACCATCGAGCAGCAGGCCCGTGATGGCTCCGAATATCCAGGGCCCAATCCCTACACCGAAGAAAATCTGATCGCCAAGCTCGATCTGCAGAAGTATCCCGCGATCTTGGAGGTCTTCTCGGAGCTCTACGAGCCCGACTTCGATGCCGACTTCGAGGACGGACTCGCGATCGTCATCGACGGCCTGCGAGCTCGGCTTCTCGGGAAACGGAAATCAGCGGCTCCTCGAGTAACGGATCGCCGCTAGCACAATCGGGCTCGTCCACGTCCTCAGACGCCGCATCCGGAACGTCGGCCTTGGACCGCGAAAAATGTTTCTGAAACCAGGGTTCCACGATCGCCGAGGGCCACCAGTTGGCCTGCCCACACAGCACCACCAAAGCGGGAATGGTGATAGTGCGCACCAGGAAGGTGTCCAGGAGCAGGCCCATCCCGATGATGAAGCCCGCTTCGACCATCGACTGTAGATTGCCGATCAGCAAGCCGAACATCGACGCCGCGAAAATCACTCCGGCAGAGGTGATCACACCTCCGGTCGACTTGACCGTCTTGATGACCCCGGAGCGGATGCCGTCGGGTGACTCATCGCGAATGCGCGAGATGAATAACAGGTTGTAATCCGCGCCCACCGCGACCAGCACGATGAACGCCATACCCGGCACACTCCAACTCAACGGCTGTCCACCGATGAACTGGAACGCGATCACCCCGATGCCCACCGCCGACGCATACGAAATGATCACCGACCCAATGAGATACAGCGGTGCGACGATGGCCCGCAGCAGCGCAACGAGGATCAGCAGCACCACGATCACCGTCAGCACGATGATGAACCGCAAGTCGTGGTTGTAGTAGTTGCGGATGTCGTTGTACATCGCCGACAACCCGGCCATCGAGATGGACGCATCGGACAGCGTGGTGTTGGGTTGTGCGCTGTGCGCCGCATCCTGGATGGCGCGGACCTGATCCATCGCCTCGGGACTGAACGGATTCAGGTTGCTCTGTACCAGATAGCGCACCGCATGCCCGTCGGCCGAAACGAACGCTGCCGCAGCGGTCTTGAAGGAATCTTGAGTGAGCACTTGCTGCGGTATATAGAAGCCGGACATCGATCCGGGTGCCGCGTCACGCTTGGCGGCGACCAAGAGCGTTGAGGCATCACCCAACTGGCCGCCCATCTGCTTGGTCTGGTCCACCAGCATCTGCACACCCTCGGCCAGCTGTGCGCTGCCATCGGCCAGTGAGTTGACTCCGGTCAGGACTTCGGCGAACTTCTGCTGGATACCGTAGGAGTCGGACAGACCCAACCGGCGCAGGTTCGTGTCGATGGCGTTCAGCGCGGTGCGCAGCCGGGCAATGGTCGAGCTGATCTGCTTGTCATTGTCGACGGACTTCAACTCACGACCGAGCTCGACAATTCTGTCCCTGGTGCCATCCTGTTTGGTCTCCAGGTACTTGTTCATCTCATCTCGCGAGGAGCGGCACGCGGGGTCCATCTCACAGGCCGGGTTGCCGACCAACACACGGGCGACGGGTTCGATCCAGCCGTACACCTCACTGGCACTCTGGGCGTTGGCCTCGATGGCATCGCCGAGGGAATGCATGCTGGTGACCAGCTTGTCCACCGAGTCCAGATCCGCGAGGGTGCCCGTCCTCCCACTGCCCCGCAGCTGAGCCAGCACCTCGACCAGTGCGCGCGCCGTGCCCAACGAGTTCTTCACCGAGTCGCGGACCTCACCAAGCTTGTCCGCCAACGTGTGTCCGCCAGCGGCGAGCTTGTCCAAGTCCCTGGTGCGGGCATCGATCAGGTTCGACGCATCGCCCAGCTTCCCGCCGACCTCACCGGCCTGGTAGGAGAGCTTGGCCTCCTCCAGCGGTTCACCCGTGGGCCGGGTGATACCGCGCACCTTGTCGACACCGGGCACCTGGCTCACCCGCGCGGCCATCTGCTCCAGGTCGGCCAACCCGCGCGGGGTGCGCAGATCATGAGGCGACTTGATGTAGAGGTATTGCGGCAGCGTTGAATTCACCGGGAAGTGCTTCTCGATCGCGGCGTAACCCTGATTGCTATCGGCCCAGGAGGGCAGGTTCTTGCGGTCGTCATATCCGAACTTCACCATCGCTCCGCAGGTGGCGAGGATGATCAGAATAACCAGGCTGACCGCCAGATGCGTACCCGGACGTTTGACGATGTTGATTCCCGAGCGGTGCCAAATCTTGTTGGCGTAAGCCTTTCTCGGTTTCACCCAGCCGCGGCGTCCCACCAGGATCAGCACCGCCGGCAGGAAGGTCACCGACGCCACGAATGCGATCAGGATGGACACGCTCAGCGCCGGACCGATGGTGGACAGGATCCCCAACTTGGTAAAGCCCATGCCCAGGAAGGTCACCGCCACCGTCGCCGCCGATGCCGCGACCACCTTGCCGATGGATTCCAGTGCAGCGGTCACCGCACTGTCGGAATCCATACCCTGTTTGACGTATTCGTGATACCGGCTGATGAGGAAGACCGCGTAGTCGACACCCGCACCCATCATCATCGCGGTCATGAATGTCAGCGTCTGATTCGAGATACTCAGACCCATCTGCGCCAGTCCCCCGACGGCCGCCTGGGCGATGCCCAGCGAGACACCCACCACGATGAGCGGCAGCATCATCGTCACCGGATTGCGGTAGACGATCAGCAAGATGAGCAGAACCAAAGCAGCCGTGGTTATTTCGACCTTGTGCAGGTCACGCTCTCCCACCACCGTCAAATCGCCGACGGTGGCGGTCGGCCCCGTCGTAAAGGCCTTTAGCGTGGTGCCCGCGGTGGCGTCCTTGATGATCTTGAGGGCCCCCACATACGCCTTACCGGATTCGGGGGTGGCAAGCTCGCCCTGCAATCCCACCGGCAGGTACCAGGCCTTGCCATCGGTGCTCGACATCATCTCGCGCAGCATCGGTTTGGTGATGAAGTCCTGCACCATGCTCACATCGCGAGTGTCTTCACGCATTCGCGCCGCGAGAACCCGGTAGGTCTGCTCGTCGGCGGGTGTCAGACCGTTCTCGTTGGTGAGGACGATCAGCAGGATGTTCTGCGCACCGGACTCCTGGAACGACTCGACCATCTGCCGCGTGGTCTCCATGACGGGAGCATCCTTGGGCAGCAGATCGACCGGGTGGTCCTCGATGGCCTTCTGCAGCGAGGGCGCGGTGAGCGCCAAAATGGCGGCCAGGCCGATCCATACCCCGATGACGGCGACAGGGGCCCTCCGGACGATCCGAGCGATCAGTCCGTAGATACCACCTGTGTTGTCCGCCACGACTACTCGATCACCCCGTGCATACCGAAATCGTCGAGCGTCTCGGTCAGCAAGCTGGTCAGATCAGCGCGTGTCTCGACCACACCGGGCTGGTACGCGACAACTGCCAGGAAGATCCTTTCGTTGACTCTCCCGGATGCGACGAAGAGCTGCCCGTAGGTGCTCAGCACCTTGTCCGGCCGCACCCGCTGCTCGGCCAGTCTGCAGTAGGCGTAATCGGCGTGGGTCCCGTCCGGGCGATTCACATCGGGATCCAGGGGCCCGACATTCGAGCACCCCACCGGATAGTCACCGTATTCCAGTGCCACATCGGCCAATCGGCGCGCGGCAGCCTTGGGGATGAATGGAGTCAGCGGCAACAGCGCCCATTTTTCGTCGGGTGCGTCCTGCAGGCCGGAGAGCACCTCCTTGGTGGCACTGCGGATTCCGCGTAGATCGGTGGTCAGATCCGCCGTGTTGACCGCGAACATCACCGAGGTCATGGCGTTGGCACGGTAATCACCGTCAGTACGCTCATTGACGGGCATGGAGAGAGTCACCCGGCCATCCGGGCCGAGCCTGCCCACCTTGAGGGCGAGCTGAGCGGCAAACGCACCGACCAGCGAGTTACTGGTACCGCCACGACCACGCGCGTGTGTGTCCCAATGGGTTTCGTCCAGATACACGGTCACCGCCGGGATCTGTTCGATGTGCACCTCGGCCGCGGGCCGGCCCGCGTGTTTGATGTCCTGGCGCCGCGCGCTCAACATCTTGGTGGCCTTACGGAAGGCCCGTGCGGTGTCGGGCAGGTCACGCCTGGTACGCCGCAAGTCTTCCCGCACGCTATGCAAGCGCTTGCGTGCCCGTGGTGTCTGGTAGCCCAGCGGGACTGCCGCGTCGTTGACCGCATCGGCGATGGCCCGGCACATGCCCACGCCGTCGGCGATGCTGTGCGAGACCACCAGGCTCACCGCGGTGGCACCATCGGTGAACCGGGTGACACCAAGTCGCCAGGACGGACCGTGCTCGGGATCGATGGGGAGCTGGGCATGCCGGTGCACCCAATCCTGCAGTTCGGCCCGCGGCAGTGGCGCGAGCTCGACATCGATGGGATGGCACGCGGGATCGAGCACCCAGCGATGACGGCCAAAAGGCACCCGGGAACGTTCGATTCGGCGGCCGAGCAGTCCGTGGCCGAGGTTGGCATGGAATCTGCGTAACCGGTCGGTGTCGATATCGCGTTCGTACACCCACACCATCTGTCCCAGCGTGGACAGCTCGGTGGCGCGCAGCCCCAGGAAGGACGCCTGATCGACGAAGTCCAAATGAGGGATCGGCAGGTTTGTGGTGCGCGGCGGCGCGTGCACCTCCGGGATCGTCGCCGTCACAGCGACTCTCCCGCCGGCGACACCCCCAACGTGCTGTAGAGCTCGTTGATCAGCCGCACGCTACGAGGATCGGCATCCGCCTTGGTCACATCGAACTGGTTCATCACGTACGAGTAGCCGATGCGGTGCTCCAGGTCGACAAAGGCGTACGAACCACCAGACCCCCCGTGCCCGAACGTCTTCTGGTTGGGCCCGGCATAGCAGCGCTGGTTGAGCATGTAGCCCAGTCCCCATCCGTGGTTGGCGACCCGGGGGCCCAGCACGACATCGGGATCGAACCCGCCCTGCGACACCCGCACCACATCCATGTGGTCGTGGCTGAGCAGCTTGCCGAGCGCCATCGCGTTGTAGAAGGTGGCCAGACCCAGCGCCGAAACGTGGGCATTGGTCCCGGGGAATTCCAGCGCGCGCCACAGCGCAATGTCCTTACGGGCAATTTCGTCGTCGGGGATGAAATCACCCGAGATGAGTGGGCCCGCCAGTGGGTGATCACTCATGCAATCGAATTCGCCAGGAGCACCGCGGAATACGTCGCGCAAGTACGGCTTGTTGATCAACTCCGCGCACCGGTGGTGCTCACTGTGCGGCAGTCCGACATGTACGTCCAGCCCGTACGGCTCGGCGATCTCGGTACGCAGGAACTGCCCGAGCGTCTGACCGGTGGTCCGGCGGACGACCTCGCCCAGGATGAAGCCGAACGTCGCCATGTGGTAACCCTGCGCGGTTCCGGGCTCCCACCACGGCGTCGCCCTCGCGATGTGCTCGCACACCTCATCCCAGTTGGCGGCCTGCTCCGGCGTCAGCCGGGTGCGTGGTCCGATCACGCCCGACCGATGCCCGAGCACCATGGCCAGCGTGATGGATTCCTTACCGGCCTGGCCGAATTCGGGCCAGTACCGTGCGACCGGCGCATGCAGATCGAGCACGCCCCGCTCGACGAGCATGTGGACGCAGGTGCTCATCAATCCCTTGGTCCCGGAGTAGACCGGCGCCAAGGTGTCCTCAGTCCAGGGACGCGTGCGCGCCTCATCGGCCCAGCCCGCCCACAGATTGACGACGAGTTCACCGTCGACCCAGATCGCGACCGCGGCGCCCAGCTCGTCGTTCTCCAGGAAATTCAGTGCGAATGCGCGCCGGACATTGTCGAAATCCGGTGAGCTGGTTCCATTCACCGCGATGTCAAGGCTTGTGCTCATGACAATCCCAACCTTTCACTGCTGCTCGAGTGCGGCCGCGATGCCGCGGTTTCAGGAAACGAACTGTGACTGCGCGACACGCTGGTAAACCATGCGGGCCACTTCGAGATAGCGCGACACAGATTCACGGGCGACGGCGTTGTCGGGGAACGAGATCGTCAGGTTGGTTTCGTTCTCAAACCTGTTGACCCACATGCACACCTGATCGGAAGAACGGCTGTCCCCGTAGATTCCGCCATTAATACGATCCCATTCGGCACTGACCGGGATCTTGCGCGCGTCCAAGAAGGACACCATCGGGACCACGTAGTCCGGGGCGGTCAGCCCCGACTCCGGACCCGCGAGCTCCAATGCACGCTCAAAGGGAACCTTCGCCAGCGGCTGGCATTCGTCGAACGACTTCTGGGCGGACCGCGCGACCCGCGCGAAGGAAGCCTCCGAGAGATCAACCACGAAGGGAATGAAGCTCGCGTACCAACCCACCGACATCTGCTCCTCGGCGGTGCCGCGAGTGTCGTACGGGGTGATGCCATAGAAGGTATCGGCGCCGGTGAGCTCGCGGTCGATCAGTGCGGTACACGCGAATACGCCACCACTGAAGCGCACGCCCGCCTGTTCACAAGCCTTTTCGAACGCCACCGTCTCCTCGGCGTCCAGTAGAGGAGCAGCGACCATGCCACCGACGTGCGGCACGGAGCGGTCGCCGAGCGGCAGAACGAAGTCCGGCAGAGTGCCGCCGTTGTCCCGCGCGTACCGAAGCCAGGTCTGCACCTCGAAGGAATCCAGGGTCATGGCCTGGTTGTGCGCACGTTCGCGGGCGGAGAAATCCAGATAACCCGCGGGAGGTGGAAGCTGCAGTGCTGACCCGTGCACCAGGCTGGCGTACATCAACTGGATCTCGACGTAGATGATCCCCGTCGACATGCCGTCGGTATGCAGATGATCGACGCTGATGTACACCGTGAAGTGGTCCGCGCGCTGAATCACCCCAAAGGTGAAGCAGTCCCACGAGAGCGGAGTGCCCGACGTGCGCAGCAGGTGTGCACGGATCTCATCGGGCCCCTGCAGCCCATGATCCTGCGGCACGAAGTCGATGGTCTCCGGATCCTCGATCGCGTGCCGGACGATGTTGTCAGCCGTGTCGAATTCGAACCATGAATGGTAGGTGTCGTGCCGACGCAGGTGCGCGTTGATCGCCGCGGTCATCGCATCGATATCGCAGACACCGGGAACATCCCAGGATCCGATGCCCAACCGTGCCATCTCACGGTCCTGGCGCGCCAGATCCCGGTATGAGCGCACATGCTGGGCTTGTTGATAGCTCGGCGGGACCAGGCTGGCGGGCGCCTGCGCAGCGACCTGGCGGGCGCGTGGCGAAGCACTCCAGGAGATGACGGTTCCCGGCTTAGGGCGCCAATCGTGGATCGTTCCGAGTGCAACCATCGTCCCTATCCCTGCTCAGCGATCTTGAATACGAGCCGAACCAAATTCGACCTAGCCGCCACAATGCGAGTGGCAAAGACTTTACTCATTGCGGGCAGCGTAGCGAACAAATATCTCGCAAAGGTACGTTCCATCAAAGAAATAGCGAGTGAACTGTGGGTAACGTCGCGTTACGCCTTATTTCAGCAACTTCTCGAAAGTCTTACGGTAAACCAATTCCAGCAAATATAACTACCGTATCGAAATACCCTATGACCAGGCAATACATGTCTGGTTACGCGAAGTACCAATAACTATGTTTGTAGTGTCACCAGAGAACCTACGTGATGGCTCACAAATTCTGTGGGCTACCACCCTCGGCTACCCGCACTGTGGCGTACGCCACGCGGCGCGCGGCGACATTTCTGGCTGCTATCTCTAAAACTTCCGAATTCGCTAGGGGTTCAACGGTTGTTGACACCGAGCGGGGTGTGTCGGCACCCGAGTCTCACGAAAAATTCGGCCCCACAACGCACCTCAGCCGCCCACCCCGAAGGGTGAGCGGCTGAGGTGTTTTCGAGCCCTGTCTTACGCGTCCAGGAGCGACGCGGGCGGGTTGAAGCGGTCGCCGTACTTGGCGGCCAATTCCTTTGCGCGAGCCACGAACCCGGCCTTGCCCTTACCGGCGGGACCCTCGTATCCGACGATGTACTGGTGCACACCGCCGGTCCAGGGCGGGAAGCCGATGCCGAAGATCGAGCCGATGTTGGCGTCAGCGGTCGAGGTCAACACGCCCTCGTCGAAGCACTTCTGCGTCTCGATGGCCTCCGCGAACAGCATGCGTTCGATGAGGTCCTGCAGCGGCGGGTTGGCCGCGTCGGATCCCGGACGGGTGTTGAACGTCGTGCGCAGGCCGGGCCACAGCTCGGTGCGCTTGCCGTCCACGTAATCGTAGAAACCAGCGCCACCCAGGCGGCCCGGACGGCCCGCCTCGACCAGCGTGTCGATGACACGGCCCGCCGGATCGTCCGGCAGTTCCTTGCCCTCGGCCTTGGCGGCCTCGACGGTCTCCTTGCGGATCTTCTGCATCAGCGTCAGGTTCAGCTCATCCGACAGCTGCAGCGGCGGAGCCGGGTATCCGGCCTGGCTGCCGGCCTGCTCGATGGTCGAGGGCTCGATGCCCTCGGCCAGCATCGCGACGGCCTCGTTGACGAAGGTGCCGATGACGCGCGAGGTGAAGAAGCCACGGCTGTCGTTGACAACGATCGGGGTCTTCTTGATGGCCAGCACGTAGTCGAACACCCGGGCCAGCGCCTCGTCGGAGGTCTTCTCACCGCGGATGATTTCCACCAGCGGCATCTTGTCGACCGGCGAGAAGAAGTGGATACCGATGAAGTCTTCCTGACGCTTCACACCCGACGCCAGCCCGGTGATGGGCAGGGTGGAGGTGTTGGAGCCGAGAAGCGCGTTGGGCTCGACGATGTCCTCGATCTCCTGGAACACCTTGTGCTTGAGCTCGGTGTTCTCGAAGACCGCCTCAACCACGAAGTCGACGCCAGCCAGATCGGCAGGATCGGCGGTCGGGGTGATCTTGGCCAGCAGCGCCGCAGACTTCTCCGCGGTGGTCTTCCCACGCGAAAGAGCCTTCTCCTCAATCTTTTCCGAGTAGGCCTTGCCCTTTTGAGCCGCCTCCAGCGAAACGTCCTTCAGAACGACGTCATATCCGGCCTTGGCCGAGACGTACGCGATACCGGCACCCATCATGCCCGCACCCAGCACACCGATCTTCTTGATCTCCCGCTTGGCGATGCCGTCCGGACGTGATCCGCCACCGTTGATGGTCTGCAGATCGAAGAAGAACGCCTGCGTCATGTTCTTGGCGACCTGGCCGGTGGTCAGGCTGGTGAAGTAGCGGCTCTCGATACGGCTGGCCGTATCGAAGTCCACCTGGGCGCCCTCGACCGCGGCGGCCAGGATGGCCCGCGGGGCCGGCATCGGCGCGCCCTTGAGCTGCTTCTTCAGGTTCGACGGGAACGACGGCAGGATGGCCGCCAGCGCCGGGGTGGCCGGGGTGCCGCCAGGAATCTTGTAGCCCTTGACATCCCAGCGCTGCACGGCCTCGGGGTTGGCCTTGACCCATGCCTTGGCCGCGGGGATCAGCTCGTCGACGGAGCCAACCAGCTCGTCGATCAGGCCGACTTCCTTGGCCTTGGTCGGGTTGAAGCGGGTGCCCTGCGCCAGCACGGTGACGAAGCCGTTCTGGATACCGAGCATGCGGGTAACCCGGGTGACACCGCCGCCGCCGGGCAGCAGACCCAGCGATACCTCGGGCAGGCCGATCTGAGATCCCTTGACATCTGCGGCAATCCGGTAATGAGTGGCCAGCGCGATCTCCAGGCCACCGCCGAGGGCGGCGCCGTTGATGGCCGCCACGACCGGGCGACCAAAGGTCTCCAGCGTGCGCAGATCCTTCTTGATCTCCTCGACCTCGTTGAATGCCTCCTGAGCGTGCTCTGGCTGGATCTGAATGATCTTGGTGAGGTCACCACCGGCGAAGAAGGTCTTCTTGGCGCTGGTGATCACTACACCGGTGATCGAATCCTTCTCTTCCACAAGGCGCTTGACGGCCGCGGCCATCGACTGCTTGTAGTCGTCGTTCATCACGTTGGCCGAGCCATTGGGGTCGTCCAGGGTGAGAGTGACGATGCCGTCGGCATCCTTTTCCCACTGAATTGTGTTTGCACTCATTGGTTCTGGTTCTCCCTACACTCGCTCGATGATGGTGGCCACACCCATGCCGCCGCCGACGCACAGGGTGATGAGGGCGCGACGGAGGCCGCGGCGCTCCAGCTCGTCGACCATGGTTCCGGTGATCATGGCGCCGGTGGCACCCAGCGGGTGGCCCATGGCGATGGCGCCGCCGTTGACGTTGAGCTTCTCGTCCGGGATGTTCAGGTCCTTCTGGAACTTCAGGACCACCGAGGCGAAGGCCTCGTTGAGCTCGAACAGATCGATGTCGTCCACGGTCAGTCCGGCGCGGTCGAGCACCTTCTGGGTGGCCGGCGTGGGGCCGGTCAGCATGATGAGCGGCTCACTACCGGTGGTGGCGGTCGCCACGACCCGGGCACGCGGGGTCAGACCCTGCGACTTACCGGCTTCTTCGGAGCCCACCAGCACCAGAGCGGCGCCGTCGACGATGCCCGAGCTGTTGCCACCGGTGTGCACGTGGTTGATCTTCTCGACGTAGGTGTACTTGATGCGCGCCACGTCGTCGAACCCGCCCAGAGCTGCCAGGCCCTCGAAGGCCGGCTTCAGCTTGCCCAGGTCCGCGGCGGTGGTGCCGGGACGCATGTGCTCGTCGTGGTCCAGGATGAGCAGACCGTTCTGGTCCTTCACCGGCACCACGGACTTGGCGAAGTAACCGCCGGACCACGCAGCTGCGGCACGATCCTGCGAGCGGGCGGCGTAGGCGTCGACATCGTCACGGGTGAAGCCCTCGATGGTGGCGATCAGGTCGGCACCGATGCCCTGCGGCACGAAGGACACGTCGTAGTTGGTGGCCGGGTCCGAGGCCCAGGCGCCGCCATCGCTGCCCATCGGGACGCGCGACATGGACTCCACACCACCGGCGAGCACCAGGTCGTCCCAACCGGAACGGACCTTCTGGGCCGCGACATTGACGGCTTCCAGGCCGGAGGCACAGAAGCGGTTGAGCTGCACGCCACCGACGGTGTCGGGCAGGCCGGCCGCCAGCACCGCGGTGCGGGCGATGTCGCCGCCCTGGTCGCCAACGGGTGCCACGACGCCGAGCACGACGTCGCTGATCAGGTTCTCGTCCAGGTCGGGGAAGCGGCGGCGGATCTCGTCGATCAGGCCAACCACCAGGTTCAGCGGCTTGACCTCGTTGAGGGCGCCGCCGCGCTGCTTACCGCGAGGCGTGCGGATGGCCTCGTAGATGAATGCTTCAGTCATGGGTATACGTCCTTATAGGGGGTGCGTATGGGGCATGTGGTGCAAGCGCCGCGGCCTGTGAATCCGGGTTGACTCCGGGTCAGTTTCGCCGAGACAGCCCTACGTTAGACCAGGGTGGCGTCCCCGTGGTAAGCAGCCCTCCCAACCCGTTGGTTGGGAATATGGTGCCGGTACGCTCGAAGTGTGCTGTGGACTCGGTCTCGACCGCTAAGACGCGTGCTCATCGGGGCTATTGCAACCCTGACGGTATTCGCCGTGTGGTGGGCCTGGAACTGGACCACCGACGGTCCGGGCCACCGCAGGCCGGCGCCCCCGCCCATCTCATTCACACAGCGGGCCGCTCTCCCGAACTGCGGGACGCATAAGCATTTCCACGAGGAGCTACCCGCCGCCCAGCGCGATTGCATGAACAACGGCAGGGCCTCGGGCCTCGGCGGCGAACTGACGGTCGTCCAGCCCACCATCGAGGGTGATCCCATCACCACCTACTACCGGGTGTTCTCCCCGGATCAGCGGGTTGAGGTCTTCGTGGACTCCAGTACGGACCGCTTCGGCAACACCGGCTGGAGTCACTTCTTCTGCTGGGCCGTTCCGCTCAACTACCCACCCGACCCCAGCTGCGCATCCCTGGCAGACCCGCGCGATCGATAGCCCTCCTGGGGTCAGACCCCAGTCCAAGGTGCGCTTTGCGGTGCTTTTCGACGAGATTTCCCCGAAATCTTCCGCGGTCGACCCGAAGGCGGCAAGTCTGGAGCGATGCTCAAAAGACTCTGCACCGCGTCGGTCATCCTGACTGCCATCGCGGCAGGATCCCCGCCGCTGGCACAGGCCGAGCCGGAACCGCTCAACCCCGACATCGCGTTCGAGCAACGGCCACCGCTGCAGAACTGCGGCAGGCTGCGCATGCTGCCGCCATCACACGAGATCCCCCCGAATTATCTGACCTGCATGCGCCAGGCCCGCGCCGCTGGCACCGGTGCCGAACTGGTGACCACGATCGCGAACTTCTTCCTCGAGGACACCACCACGTACTACCGGGTGTACCGCGCGGACCGGGACGTGGAGGTCTTCGTGGACAGCCGTAACCGGGACAATCCCGGCCTCAGTCACTACTTTTGTCCCATCCCGGACACCGACCTGTCCTTCGAACCGCCCAGCTGCTAAGTCCAGCGGTAGGCTGCCCGGCATGAAGCCGGGGAAGACCGTCAACCGGTTGCGCCCTTTCGGCGCAACGATCTTCGCCGAAATGTCGGCCCTCGCCGTCCGCCACGACGCGATCAATCTGGGCCAGGGATTCCCCGATGAAGACGGCCCCGCGTCCATGCTCGATGCGGCGCAGCAGGCCATCCGTTCCGGCCTCAACCAGTATCCGCCCGGGCTCGGCACACCCGAACTGCGCCGGGCCATCGCCGCCGATCGGCTCGCCCGCTACGGCGAGGAGCTCGACCCGGAGACACAGGTTCTGGTGACCGTCGGCGCCACCGAGGCGATCGCGGGTGCGCTCCTGGGCCTCGTCGAACCCGGCTCCGAAGTCATTCTGATCGAGCCGTACTACGACTCATATGCGGCCGTGGTGGCCATGGCAGGCGCCGTCCGCGTCCCGGTGCCGCTTGTCCCCGACGGTGCGGGCTTCGCGCTGGATACCCAGGCGCTCGCCGCCGCCATCACACCCCGGACCGCGGCTCTGGTCATCAATTCCCCGCACAACCCGACCGGCAAGGTATTCACCGACGCCGAGCTGGCACGGGTCGCCGAGCTCGCGGTCGAGCACGATCTGCTGGTCATTTCCGATGAGGTCTATGAGCGACTGCTCTTCGATGGGCGCACGCAGACCCCGATGGCCAGCCTGCCCGGGATGGCCGATCGCACGGTCACGATCTCCAGCGCCGCCAAGACGTTCAACTGCACCGGCTGGAAGATCGGCTGGGCTTGTGGCTCAGCGGAATTGGTCACGGGTGTACGCGCCGCCAAGCAATTCCTGACCTATGTCGGCGGTGCGCCGTTTCAGCCCGCGGTGGCGGTGGCCCTGGACACCGAACAGGTCTGGGTAAAGAACCTGCGGGAGTCATTGCAGCGCAGGCGCGATCGCCTCTCCGAGGCACTCACCGACCTGGGGTTCGAAGTGCACAGCAGTGAGGGCGGGTACTTCGTCTGCGCGGATCCGCGGCCACTGGGATTCAGCGACAGCGCCGAGCTCTGTCGGCGCCTGCCAGAAACCGTGGGCGTGGCCGCGGTTCCGGTAAGCGCCTTCTGCGATCCCACTACCGCCACGGCCGATCAGTGGAATCACCTGGTGCGGTTCACCTTCGCCAAACGCGACGCGGTGATCGACGAGGCGATATCCCGCCTGGCCCGACTAGGAGGTTAGGCCCGTCGCGACGGGGCCCGGGCGCTGACGCGCCCTGGCCAGGCCGGGCAGGATCTTGATGAACTCGGTGATCTCTCCCACCGCACGCCGGGCGTCCGGGTTCGTCGCCGCGAACACCTGAAACACGTGAATCGCGCGGTCGAAGATCTGCAGCCGTACTGGAACCCCTGCCGCGACAAGCCGTTCCGCCAACAGTTCGGAGTCTGGTCGCAGCGCCTCCTGCGAGCCCACCTGCAGCAGGAACGGGCCCAGTCCGGTCAGGTCGGAGTCGGCCGGGCACGCTCCCGGCACGCGCACGCCGTTGCGCAGCACGAACACGTCGTTGATCATCTTCAGGAAGTTCACGGGGAACATCGCATCGCCGATGCGTTTGGCGGCAGCGTATTTCGGCTCCATGTCGTTGTTGGTGGCCGCCGAGATCAGCACACACCCCGCGGGCGGCCGCAAGCCCTCATCCCGCACCGCGATAGCGGTCATGGCTGCCAGGAATCCTCCGGCCGAATCTCCCGCGAGCACGATGTTGTCCGGATCGACACCCTGACTCAGCACATAGCGGTACGCATCGACACCGTCGGCGACGGCATCTTCGACCAGGTTGCGCGGGCACAACCGGTAGCCCACGCTCAGCGCCCGTGCACCGGAATCACGCGCGATATGGCTCACCAACGGCCGGTGGCTGTTGATTCCCAACGCGATGAATGCCGACCCGTGGAAGTAGATGACCACCGGGGCGTCTGGACCCGGCTCGTTCTTGGCGTTCCAGGTCCATTCGGCCTCGCAATTCGGCAGCTGAACACGCTCGGTGCGGGTTCCGGACACTCCCGGCACCCAGCCCATGACACGTTCGAGCCCGTCATACCGCCGATTCAGCAGGGCATCGGGGAACCGACGGTTGACGGCCAGCATCAGCCGAGTCAGCGCGTAGAGACCCGGCTTACCCACCGCCTTGAACAGGTACGTCTCGGCCACCGAATGCCAATTGGCCTTGCCCATCCACTCCGGTCCCGCATAGGTGACGTCGGCCAACCGGGATTCGGCGGCATGTCGGGCACTGGTCATCGAGCCTCCTCATAGCGTCATTGCTTTGGAGCGAGACTACCAGTACCTAGTACTAGCAATCTCGGCTAAATCACCAGCCGATATCGGAGAGCTCCGTGGTGTCCTTCGGCGGCGCCTCGATGGGCCCGCTGGGCGTCCGCGAGAAGCGCGGGGCCGGCGCGGCCTGTGTCACTCCGTTGACGTCGACGATGGTGGCGCGATCACGCAAATGCCCGTTTTGCTTGGCCTCGCCCCAGGTGAGAACCGGTGACACACACGCGTCGGTACCGATGAAGATCTCTGTCCACTCGTCGCGGGTCTTGGTCTTGAACGCGTCGTCGAACATCTTGCGCATCTCGGGGTAGCGCGCCTTGTCCAGCTGGAACGGAACGCTCTCGGGATCCAGTCCCAGGCCCTGTACCAGGATCGCGAAAAACTGCGGCTCGATCGATCCCACCGCCATGTACTTGCCGTCAGAGGTCTCATAGGTGCCGTAGAACGGCGCCCCGCCGTCGAGCAGACCCGACTCACGCTCGTCGAACAGCAGACCGTTGTTGTACATCGTCCATTGCATCTGAGCCAGCTGGCTGACACCGTCGACCATTGCGCCATCGATGACCTGCCCCGTGCCCGACTTCTCACGCTCATACAGCGCGGCCAGGATGCCTTGCACCAAAAGCATTGAGCCACCACCGAAGTCGGCGACCAAGTTCATCGGCGGCATCGGCGGGCGGTCCTTGTAGCCCATCGAGCCCAGGGCGCCGGTCAGCGACAGGTAGTTGATGTCGTGCCCCGCGCGCTCCGCCATCGGGCCGTGCTGGCCCCAGCCGGTCATCCGGGCGAAGATCAGCCGTGGGTTGCGCTTGGCACACTCCTCGGGGCCGATTCCGATGCGCTCGCACACGCCGGGCCGGAACGGGTCCAGCAGTACATCGGCCTTGTCGACGAGCGCCAGCAGCGCTTCGGGGTCCTTCTTGACGTCCAGGTTGACCAGGCGCTTGCCGCGATGGAAGAGATCGGTCTCCTCGGCGGGAATCGCGAGCCCGCCGGGGCGACGGACCCGAATGACGTCTGCACCCAAGTCGGACAACATCATCGCCGCGTGCGGCCCGGGGCCGATGCCACCGAGCTCGATCACCTTTACGCCCGCAAGGGGCCCTGTCTTGACGCCAGTGTCAGCCATGGGGGTCACCCTAACCAGTCAACCCGTTGGTTGGGAAGTGTGGCTAGAGCGACGAGGAGATGGCCGGTGACGAGGTTTGCGCGGGTGCCGGAGCCGGTGTCGGGGTCGGGAAGTTGGGGATCACCGGTCGCGACGTGCTCGGTGCCGCCGGAGCGTCCGACGCCGGCGGTGGCGCAGGCGGTGGCGTGAACTCGTAGGCAGGCAGCGGAGCGGGTGGCGGATCGTCATCGCCCTCACGCCAGTGCGTCGAGCGATACAGGTCGATCACCTTGCCGAGATCGTGCAGCCGCAGGGCCGGTGGACGGCCTCCCCGCGCGTCCCGAATACGCTGCGCCTCCCACGCGACGAGGCATTGCGCCGTGGGCGTGTTGTACAGGCTTTCCAGGAAGGGGGTCAACGCCTTCGCGAGGTCACCCTCGGCCTTGAGGACATCGTTCCGGTACGGCCCGTAGTACGGCAGGATCGCTTCGAGGACGCGCACCATGACGGTCTGGAATCGGGTGACGAACTGGTCGATCGCCCACGGATGGCGGGACAGCAGCGGAGAGATGCGGGCCAGTACCGGTCCCATCATCTTCAGGATCGGTTCATAGGCCGTCGCCGGGGCGAAGGCCTCCGAGGAGAACACGCCGGCCGCCGGCGCCACATCGATCAGCGAGGCCAACCCGCCCTGCTCGTCCGGGCCTGGTGCCGGCCAGCCGAAGGGGCAAGGCTGGGCGACGGAGATCGGAAGCCCACGGTCGGTCACCGAGGGCAGTGCGCCAAATGGTCCTGCGGCCTGACCCGGTGGATGCGAGGGCACCTGAGGACGCGGTAACGGCGCGATCAACTGCGGCCCCGGTGGCGGCACCGGGATCGGGATAGCACCTTCGGGAATCGATCCGTCCCGGTTCACGATCTGGTACCCGACGATGGGTGCGCGCGCGGGCGAATACGACAGCTGGGTAATGGCGGCAACGCTGCCGATCACGGTAATCGCGGCGAACGTCCTTACCGCGATACCGAATACGCGTTCCTTCGTAGGCCTCCGGTGAGCGGAAGCAAGCGGAGCCGTCTCTTCTGCGGGGGTCGTAGTCATCGGTCTTTCACCACGCCTTCGAGGTGCCAGACGCCCGTGAAGCTGTTGAACGGGCCGCCCACGATGAGACTGGTCCAATCGAGCGTGAACTTCTTGGTGTCCTTGTCGTATGTACCGGTGGCCTTGGGGCTTTCGCCGTCCACGGAATCGCGGCCGACCCAGCGCCCGGCGACAAACTCCCACACCTGCTTGGCACGTGCCTCTCCCGGAATTTGCGCCTGCTCTTTGGGTTTCGGCTTCGGCGCGCCCTGATTGAACTCCTGACGGTTCCACGAGGCGGCCCATGCGGACACATCGGCCGAGATCTTGTCGCCCGATACCGTGGCCGACGGCGCCAAGAGCTCACGTTGTGTCTGCGGGTCGATCTTGTTGGTGGAGATGCCGAATTCGATGTTGAAGAACTTCGTCGGCTGGGTTACGCGGGAGGCCAGCGAGTAGCCGGTGGCCTCGTCAAACGCGGGATTGGGCTCGCCCTGGTAGTCGCCCAGAACCAGCCCGCCATCCGTGCCCGGCGCAAGTAGTGTTGCGGCCCCCTGCGGCACAGGAGAATTGGCATTCGGCATGAAGGGGCCCTCTTGGGGATTGCCGCCCGGTTGCACCATCTTGAACCAGGTGCCGCTGAGCTTGTTGCCGTCGATCGTGCCGGGCTGCAAGGCCAGCAGCCCGGTCAGTGGGGACTCGGCCGGCTTCTCGGACCCACAGGCCGGAGCCGTCACCAGCACCGCCGCCGCCAGCGCCGCACAGAGAGTGCTGCGCGTCATCGTTTTCTGGGCCACCGTGCGGCTCCTTTCACGTCAATAGCGGCAGCGGCCGCCAGTGCACCGGGCACGAGGAAAAACCACCCGAAATAGTCGAATGATCGGAATCCGAGGGGGGCGGTGATCCGATCGAGCGACACCACCCTGCCGAAGTTATCCACGTTGTCGGCCATCACTCCGATCAGCGAAGCGAAATCCGCTGTCATCGGCTGCCATTGGGAAACGAAGGCGTCGATACCCGGAACCGCGCGTGCTGGATCATGCTGTCGCAGATCTCCCAGGAACTGTGTGTCCAATTCCCCCTCCGCGGCGACCAGCACCACGAAATGGCGCTGCACCGCAGCCACTCGCTCGTGGGTCATGATCGGAGTGAACGCATCAATGAGCTGGGCACCCGCCGGGGCACGCGAAAAGAGTCCGTCCGCGAACGGCACCGCGATCAGCACCGCCGCCGCGAGAACCGCGAGAATCCTTGCTCCAAGTGCTTTTTCGCCATCACGGGTTCGCCGAAGGCCCCACACACCCGCACCGAGCAGGATCAGCCCAGGCACTGCCAGCAGAAACGGCAAGACGTCGAACGGTCCCACGGCGCGCAACTGCCCGTAGTTGTTCACCTGACCGCCGACCGCGTCGAGTAGGCCGTTCATATCCTGCCGAATCGACGGATACTGCGCGACAAAGACATCCAGTCGCTCGTAATGTCCGCCCGCAACCGGCCGGGTCGCCTGCACATCGGCACGAGCGGCATCAATGGTATCGAGGTAACCGCGGAATTTGGCAAGCATCTCCGACGATACGAAGGGGCGGAACTCGGTGAGCATCTGCTGACCGCCCGCGGCACGTGTGAACATCCCGGTGACCACCGGCAGTACGAACAGCAGCACACCAAGGGCGATGAGTGCGACAAACGGCCACCGGGGCCTGGGGGCCGTTCCGGCCTCGGCGACGACGGCTTCCTCACCGACGATATCGGCATACGAGGGCAGGGCCGACTGAGCTGTCTCAGCCAACCGCTCAGCGGCCACGGCTGAAGATCCGCTCCCCCACCACGAACAGGATTCCGCCGCCGATCGCCACGAACACCAGCAGTGCGATGACCCACGGCGGAGTTATCGTGCGGGGATTGTCATCAACGGGCAGCGCGATGAGCTGTTGGCCGGCCGACAGCGGTGGCGGTGCCGCCAGCTGTTGCCCAGCCTGCACAACAACCTGCCCGGGGGCCGCCGGCGCGGCCACGGCGGGCGGTGCATCCGCCGCTGGTGGCGCACCGGGCGGCGGAGGGGGTGGCGGTTCGGCCACTGCTGCGCCACCGGGCCCGCCCCCGACCTTGCCGACTAGGTGCCACAGCCCGGTGAAGTCGTTGAACGGACCGCCCACGATCTGGCTGGTCCACTCGACGATAAAGGCCCCGGTGTTGCGGTCGTAGGTGCCGGTCACCGGCGTGGTCTTACCGGGAAATGCGCCACCGGGTTTCGGCGATCCCTGGTTGAACACCTGGTTGTTCCAGGTCACTCCGAAGGCGCTGAGATCACCGCCGAGCTTGTTACCACTTACCGTGATCTGCGGAGTCGCGGTGCCCTGACCCGTCTGCGGATCGGTCTGGTTGGACGCGGTGGCAAACCCCACACCGTAGAACTTGACGGGCTGAGTGATACTGCCGGACACCGCATTTCCGTTTCCATCGAATGCGTTGCCAGGCTGCGGCTGATACTCGCCCGACTTCAGGCCACCGTCGGTACCCGGCGCCAGCAGAGTGACCGTGTTGTCCGAGCACGTCGAATCGCCGTTGGCGAGGTATGGGCCGGACGCATCACCGGCGGGCAAGATCATGCGGAAATAGGAGCCCGTGGCGCGACCCTCCGCGCAACTTCCCGGCGCCAACGCGAATAGGCCGTTGAGCGGCGTCGCTGTATCGGCCACCGCCGGATAGGCGGCAGGCGACATCGCCGCGGCTGCCACGACGAGGGCGACCGTCGCGCGGCGGGTGAGATGCTTAATCATCGGCTTCCTAGTGCACTGTTGCTCTGACCCGTAGCACGAGCTGGGAACGGCGCAAACGTATGAAGGGCCCGACCAGGCGTCAATGGCAACGCCCAGCAAATGACATCCCGCCTGGTGGCGTTCCCGCAGGTGGTGGACGTGCAACCCAACCGTCGGCCGTTCGATTCACCCCGAGCCGATTGGGGGTCACATTCGTTTGCCGTCACCGGCCGGTGGTAGTTTGCTCGGCATGGCAACAGCCGGGTGGCGCATTATTGCCGCGCTCCTGATGCTGCTGGCGCTCACGGGATGTTCCCGCAATCACAGTCCGCCGCCTGCGACCACGCCGACACTGTCTCCCGACGGCTTCCCCCTCAGCATCCCGCATAGGTACGGCGGCGCGTTCCTCGCGACGCGACCCAACCGCGTGGTCACACTCGGATGGAATGACCAAGACCTCGTGCAGTCGTTGGGCACCAAACCCGTCGGCGTCCGGTCCACACTGCCGGAATACCCGATGTACCCCTGGGTGGTTCCGGAGGTCTCGTATCCGGCCGTCGTCTCTGGCACGGAGCTGAATTTCGAGGCCATCACCGCCGCCAAGCCCGATGTGATTCTGGCTACCGGCGCCGATATCGACAGGCCCACCTACGACAGGCTCGCCCAGATCGCGCCAACCGTGGTCTCCGAAGACCGCCTGGACCGTGCCGAAACCCCTTGGTATACACAGCTCTTCACCATCGGGCGAGCCCTCGGCAAGTCCGATCAAGCACGCATGCGATCCGAAGAGGTTGGCACTCGGTACAACCAGATACGCACCGGGCACCAGCATTGGGTCAACCGCACCGCCGTCGTCGATTGGGTCGCCGACGGACAGGACACCTTCCTGGTGGGTTTCCGCGATCCGCGCCGAGCGGTTTTCGACGGGCTGGGGTTCCTGAGCCAGCGATACTCCGGCCCGGTGCCCGATAGCGAGCTGAAGGCAAAAGCCGATCAGGACCTCCTGGTCGTGGTGGGAGCCACCGAGCAGCAGGCAAAGTCCATGGGCGGCCTTGCCGATCTGCGTGCCGTCACCGAGGGGCGCGCGGTCTACATCCCGGCGGACAGCCCAGTAGTGAACGCGCTTCGGCTCGGCGGCCCGCTGGCTCGGATCTATGCCCTTGAACAACTGACACCCCAGCTCGAAAGGGCGTTGAAACCACCTCCTCCGCGATAAGCGCCGCCTCCCCCTCGCATCGGTGTCGACGAAGGTCTGTGGCCTCGATCACCGCCGTGTTACGGTCCTATCGCTCGATTGAATCAACTGATAGACACCTTGTCGGGAGGGCTGTGACCGACCAATCCGCCGAGTCCCTGCGCGCTCCGTACACGATCGAGTTCGGATTTGAACGCACCGTCGGCCCCAAGATCGGCACCTTCCTCGGCGGTCTGCGCGACGCGCGCCTGTTCGGAGTGCGGACGGCCCACGGCCAGGTGTTGTGCCCGGTGCTCGAGTTCGATCCGACGGATGCCAGCGCAACCGGCGAGTTGATAGAGCTTGAGCCGAAGGGCATTGTGCTGCAATGGACCTGGGTATCTCCGCGGCCCGCCGATGAGATCGATACGAGTTTCGCGTGGGCGCTCATCCGCATCAACGGAACCGCCAACTCGATGTTTCATGCTGTCGATGTGGGCGGAAACCTCGCGGTGATGAGGACCGGCCTTCCGGTCGCCCCACGCTGGCGCACCGACCGCGTCGGCGCCATCACCGATATCGTCTGCTTCGAACCGATCGGTCAGCCGTGACCACATTGCCCGAACCGGTCACCTCGATCGCCAGTCCGTTCCACATGGACTACACGTACGTCGCCGGAATCGGCCGTTCGGTCTTCCTCCGCGGATTGACGCAGCGCCGCCTGCTGGCGCGCCAATGCCCGAACTGTGAACGCGTGTACTGTCCTGCGCCGCAATTCTGTTCGCGATGCCTGAGCGAACTGGGCGCACCGTACCCACTTGCGGGAACCGGCACGGTCCAGACCTTCTGCATCGTCAGCTTTCCCTTTCCGGGGCAGGTGTTCACCCCGCCGTACGCGGTCGCACACATCCAGCTGCACGGCGCCGATACCAGGCTTATGCACATGATCGGGGACACCGCGCCGAGCAGCGTTCACATCGGTATGACGGTCGAGCCGGTCTGGGTATCCGACGAGGATCTCGGTGCCACCATGCAGAGCATCCGCTACTTCCGCCCGGTACCGAACGAGGCCGCCCATGCGTGAGGTCGCCGTCGTCTCTTTTGCTCAATCACCTTGTACTGCAGCTAATCTCCGCGACGATATGGCCGAGATCCTTCTTCCCGTGGTTCGCGAAGCCCTTGAGCAGGTGGAGCTGCGCCGCGAGGATATCGACTTCTACGCCTCGGGCAGCCATGACTTCTTCGAGGGCCGCACCTTCGCGTACATCGAATCCCTCGACGCCGTCGGCGCCTGGCCACCGATATCGGAATCCCACGTCGAAATGGACGCCGCGTGGGCGTGTTACGAGGCGTGGGCATGGCTCCAATTGGGCCACGGCGATATCGCGTTGATCTACGGCGTCGGCCGGGGAGCGCTACCCGCCGACCTCGATCAGGTCTTTCCCTCTTCGCTGGATCCCTATTACCTGGCTCCCCTGCATCCGCACCGGCACGCGATCGCCGGGCTGCAGGCGGCCGCCGTCATCGAAGCCGGTATCACCACGGAGCGCGCGATGGCCGATGTGGTGAACCAATCACTGACCGACGCCCTATCAAATCCCTTTGCGCTCAAGGCCGGTGCCCCAGGGGTCGAAACCCTGCTGGATGAGCCGTACATCGCCGCACCGCTGCGCCCGCACGATGCGGCACCGGTCGGGGACGGCGCGGCGGTGCTCATCCTGGCCACCGGCGACGTGGCACGGCGACTGGTCCGGCGACCGGCGTGGATCCCGGGCCATCGATCATCGGATGGATACGCACCATCCCGGCTCGCGGGACCTCGCGGTGCTCGATTCGGCCCGGATCGCCGCCGAGAAGGCAGCCGCCATGGCCGGTTTTACGGCCTCGAGTGTAGAGGTCGCCGAGCTGCACACCGAATACAGCTACGCGGAAACGTTGCTCACCAAGACCTTTGGCATCGACAACAACACGCTCGTCAATCCATCCGGAGGGCCGCTGGCGGGTGCGCCCGCTACCGCCACCGGATTGATCCGCATCGGTGAATCCGCCCGCACCATCTTGCAGGGGCGGGCCACCCGAGCACTGGCCCACGCCACCAATGGGCCCGCACTGCAGCACAACCTGGTGTGCCTGATGGAGGCGAGTACGTGAGCACCCGGGTTGCGGTAGTCGGTGTCGGACAAAGCAAGCAAGCCAAGAAGCGTGATGTCAGCATCGCGGCACTGGTCCGCGAGGCAGTGGACGGCGCACTGGCCGATGCGGAGCTGACCTTCGGGGATATCGACGCGATCGTGCTCGCCAAGACCCCTGATCTTTTCGACGGGGTGATGAATCCCGAGTTGTACCTCGCCGACGCGATGGGCGCGCGTGGCCTGCCGGTCACCCGGGTGTTCACCGGCGGCAGTGTGGGCGGGCACGCGGCCATCTACGCCGCGCACCTGGTACAGGCCGGACTCGCCGGCAGAGTACTGGTAGTCGCGTATTCCAAGGAGTCAGAAGGAAATTTCACCTGGGCACTGTCACGGCCACTGCCGTTCAGCGTCCAGCTGGGCGCGGGCGCGGGCGGGCATTTCGCACCGGTGATCCGCGAGTACATTCGCCGCTCGCAGGCGCCGGAGCACATCGGCTGGCAGGTCGCCGTGAATCATCGCCTCAACGCCACCCGGAACCCGTACGCGCACATCCACAAACCCGATATCACCGTCGAGGAAGTGCGCAATTCCCCGATGCTGTGGGATCCGATCCGATTCCTGGAATCCTGCCCGTCATCGGATGGCTCATGTGCCGTCGTCATTTCTTCCGAGTTGCTGGCCACGCATGCCCCGCGACCGCCGGCCTGGATTCACGGCACCGGATGGCGCACCGAGACAGGTCATTTCGCAGGCCGCGATGAGGTGAATCCACGCGCCGGACAGGAGTGCGCTGCCGAGGCGTATCGCGAGGCGGGAATCACCGATCCCGCCAACGAGGTCGATGTTTCCGAGCTCTACATCCCCTACAGCTGGTACGAGCCGATGTGGATGGAGAACATCGGGCTGGCCCCGGAAGGGTCGGGTTGGCGCGCCGTGGACGAGGGCCACACCGCGTTCGAGGGCAGGCATCCGATCAACCCGTCAGGCGGTGTGCTCTCGGGCAACCCCACCGGTGCGACGGGTCTCCTACGGTTCGCCGAGGCGGCATTGCAGGTACGCGGACTGGCAGGGGAACATCAGGTCGACGGCGCCAGACGCGCGATAGGACACGCCATGGGCGGAGCATCGCAGTTCCACGCACTCTGGGTAGTGGGAAGCGAGAGGCCGTGAACGCGGAGCCAGAACTTCTCGTCGAGCGTGACGGCCCCATCGTCATCGTGACCATGAACCGTCCGCATCGGCGGAATGCACTGTCCACCATTATGGTCCGGCAGTTCGCTCAGGCCTGGGACGAGATCGACGCAGACGACGGAATCCGGGTGGCCATCCTGACGGGCGCCGGTGCCGCCTACTGCGTAGGGGGCGATCTCAGTGACGGCTGGATGGTTCGCGACGGCTCAGCGCTGCCGCTGGACCCCGCCGCCATCGGCAAGGGTCTGCTGCTCACCCATACCCTGACCAAACCACTCATCGCGGCGGTCAACGGGGCATGCCTCGGTGGCGGCTGTGAGATGTTGCAACAGACCGATATCCGTGTTGCCGACGAGAACGCAACCTTCGGTCTTCCGGAAGTACAACGCGGACTGGTGCCCGGTGCGGGGTCCATGGTCCGGCTTAAGCGCCAGATTCCCTACACCAAGGCCATGGAGATGATCCTCACCGGCGATCCACTCACCGCCCAGGAGGCATACCAATTCGGATTGGTGGGGCACGTGGCACCGGCAGGCACCGCATTGGACAAGGCGCGCGGCCTCGCCGAGCGCGTGGTCCGCAACGGCCCGCTGGCCGTACGCAACGCCAAGGAGGCCGTGGTGCGCAGCGGATGGATCGCCGAGGAAGACGCCCGCGCCATCGAGGCTCGGCTTACCCGGCAGGTGATCACCTCCGCCGACGCGCGCGAGGGATTGGCCGCGTTCCGCGAGAAACGAGAGGCACGGTTCACCGGGCAATGACCAACACCGCAGCAGAACCTACTGGTATTGACCACGATTCCACCGATCAGCGCTTACTCGGTGCCGCCGAGCGATTATTCGCCGAGCGCGGTGTGGACGCGGTATCTCTCCGCGCGATCATGGCGGCGGCCGGCACCAACGTCGCCTCGGTGCACTATCACTTCGGATCTAAGGAGCGTCTCATCGAGGCGCTGCTCGACAAGTACCTGAACCAGCTAGAGAGGCGCCGGTTCGCGTTGTTGGATGTCGCCGAAAAGGCCGGCACACTGCGCGCCATCGCCGAGGCGATCGTCGTCCCGCTGGCAGAGATCGGTGAAGAAGGCGGAACCGCATGGCTATCCACCTTGGGGAAGCTGCTCATCAGCGGCCATCCCGCGTTGATCCCGATGAGTGTGAGTTTCCAGCCTCAGGCCGCGCGTCTCCAGGAACTCATCGTGCGGCTACGTCCGAACGCATCACTACCGTCAATCCGTTTCGGCGTCACCCACGCGGTGACGCTGACCTGTGTGGTTCTCGGCGATATCCCACACACCAATCGTCTGATGTCCTTGAGCGGCACCTACCTTGACGACGGGCAAATGAACGCGCAGCTTGTCGACATGGTGACCGCCATCCTGGCCGGACCTCCTAGCGAGGACTAGGCGTGCCCCTCCCGGAATGCGTCGAAGGACCGGCGCAATTCCCCTGTGGCAGTGCACATCACCTGCGTCCTGTTCTCCAGATCGAGTGCGTGTCGCAGACTCGGCGCGTCGACCGTCTGCCACATCGTCTCCTTGGTCATCCACACTGCCAAGGGTGAGTGCACCGCGATCTCTTCGGCCTTAGCCAGTGCGGCGTACAGCAGGTTCTCGGCAGGCACCACGTCGAAGATCAGGCCGATCCGCAGGGCCTCGTCGGCACCGAATACCCGTCCCGTCAGCATCAGCTCAGCGGCGCGGCTCGCACCCACCAGCCGCGGTAGGTGATAGCTGGTGCCCATATCGCAGTTAGACACCCCGTGACGAATGAACACGGCACCGAAAGATGCTTCCGGACAGGCAAACCGGATATCGCAGGCCAGGGCCAACGCGAATCCGCCACCAACCGCGTGCCCGTTGACGGCCGCGATGACTGGCTGACGCATCCGGTGAATTCGTTCAAACAGCGAAGCCATGAGTTCCTGGGCCGCAAGGGTGCGGACCAGCTCCGAATCGGCCGCACCGAGCAGCGCGGCCGTCGAGGTGACACCGGTATTGGTGAAATCAGCGGGCAGCGACTTCAGATCGGCACCGGCACAAAAGGATGCGCCGACCGCGGTGAGGACCACCACACGGATCTTTGGGTTGCCATCGACCTTCTCGATCACCGAATGCAGCTCAGCCACGGTCTGCGGATCCAACGCGTTGCGGCGCTCCGGGCGATCGATGGTGACGACCAGGATTCCGTTCTCTCGCTGCTCGGTACGGATCATCGGGCCACCAGCCCGCCGTCGGCGATGATGGTCTGACCGGTGATGTAACTACCCGCATCGGATGTCAAAAGCAGAGCGGTGCCCACCATTTCGTCGGGGAGCCCGAGCCGTTTGAGGTGGTTGGCGTTCGCCATGCGTTCCACCTCCGCGGGTGGTGTCTTGCGCACCATGTCGGTGTCGATCGCGCCGGGCGCCAGTGCGTTGACACGCACGCCCCGCGCGGCGAGCTCGGCCGCTGCGGAACGGGTGTAGGAGACGAGGGCAGCCTTGGCCGCCGAGTACATGGAGACACCCTGCCCAAACATGAAGGCGCCCACTGAGACCACGTTGAGCACGGCGGCGTGTGGGCTCGCCACCAGATGCGGCAGCGCGGCCTGCACCAGGAAGACCGGACCGCGCAGGTTCACACCGAAGGACTTGTCCCAGCCGTCGACGGTGAAGGCGCCAACCGGTTCCGTGAGGGCGTTGGCGGCGTTGTTCACCACAATGTCGATACCGCCGAACTCTTCGACGGTGGCTCGCACCAAATGTTCCAGGGACTGGATGTCACCGGTGTGTGTCGATACGCCCAGCGCCCGCCCACCCAGCGCGCGCAGGTGCTCGACAGTCTCGGCGCAGGCATCTGGTTTCCGGCTTGCGACAACGACATTGGCACCCGCGCAGGCATAGCCCTCAGCGAGTGCGCGTCCGATCCCACGGGTGCCGCCGGTGACGATCGCGGTACGCCCGGTGAGGTCGAACAGGCTGGAGAAGGCTTCCCGGTTCATCGTTCCCTCACTTTTCGCTGGTCCACAAAACTCGCGGCGCGCACGACGCCAAGAATCTGTTCGATGAGCGCGTCGTCGGCGGTGCCGCGCAGCACGCCGTGGTACACGGCCATGCCCACGATCGTGTCGAAGAGTGCGTCTGCCCCCGGCTGGCCCGCGCACCGGCCGACTGCGACAGCCTCGGTGTGTGCCGCCCGAAATGTCTCGCGCAGAGGCGTTTCGGTGCGCTCCACCAGAACCGCATACCGGCTGGGTTCGCGGTAGTACTCGACGAGGAGTCCCGGCATCGCCGCACGGGTGGCCGGATCGGCGAAGTATTCGACCACGGAACGCACCACAACCGGCAGGTGGTCCTCAAATTCGGCAGGCTCGGCCAGCGCCGCGGGCCAGGGGCGGTCGGCGATCGCGCTTTCCACCATGTCGGCCTGCGTGGGCCAACGCCGGTAGATCGTGGGTGCACCGATTCCGGCGGCGCGCGCTACCGCCGGAATAGTGGTGCCCTGATAACCCTCGGTGGCCAGCATCTGGCGCACCGTCTCACGGACCGCGTCGTCCTTGTCGGGGTCGCGGGGGCGTCCGCCCTGGCGTCTATCCACTCTCCGACCGTCCCCCTTTAGTTTCGATATTGAAAATAACGATACTAGTGCGGCCCCGGTGGAGGGAAGGCCCTATCGATAGGTGGCGAGAACCTGCTTGCGCAGCCCGTCCGTCGCGGTTTCCATGGCACCCTTGATGGCCCGCTTCAGCACAAATCCGGGCAGCGGGATCAGCGGATCGACCGTCAGCTCGAACTTGACGTGCGTCTTGTCGCCCTTGGGCGTGAAGGTGTACTTGCCGTCTTGACGGCGCTGCTGGCTGGCCTTCACCAGCGTCCAACTGACGGTGTCGGGACCCCAGCTGTAGGCAACGGTTTGTTCGTCGGTGATACCCGCCGTCTTCACCTTCATCTTCACCTCATGCGGACGCCCGTCCGCCCCCGTCGTCAACACCGTCGAACTCTGATGCGCCGAAGACCATTTCGGCAGCACCCCAAAATCGGCGATGACGTCCATGATCTGTTCGGGGGTCGCTTCGATGACGATTTCCCGGCTGTCGCTAGTGGCCATGGATCTGACCCTAGCGACCCTCCTACTGCTAGACGGTGAATCCCCCGTCGATGTTGATGGCGGTTCCCGTGATGTACCACGCCTCCTCGGACGCCAGGTAGCTCACCAGGCTCGCGACATCGCGCGGGTGGCCATAGCGTCCGACCGCGATGTTGGGACGCAGAATCTCGGCCAGCGCGCCGTCCTCGGGGTTCATATCGGTGGCCACCGGGCCCGGCTGAACGTTGTTGATGGTGATGCCGCGGGGCCCGAGCTCGCGTGCCAGCCCCCGGGTGAGGCCGGCGACGGCGGCCTTCGACATCGAGTACAGCGACGCATTGGCCGTGGGCGAGCGGTCACCGTTGATGCTTCCGATGGTGACGATCCTGCCGCCATCCCGCAGATGCGGGGAGGCCGCCTTGATCGCGGCGAAGACGGCGCGCACATTCACCGCGACAATCTTGTCGAAGTCCTCCAGGCTGGCTGTCTCGACATCGCCGAAACTGGCAATCCCGGCGTTGTTGACCAGAATATCCAGTCCCCCAAGGTGTTCCGTCGCCTCGTTGACGGCGGCGGCAAGCTGATCGGGGTCGGCGACATCGGCCTTGATAGCCAGCGACCACCCACCTGCTGCCTTCACATCAGCCACCACATCGGCGGCCTGTTTCGCTGAGCTTGAAAACGTGAAGACAACACGTGCGCCGTCGGCGGCAAGCCTGCGCACGATGCCCGCGCCAATTCCGCGCGATCCACCGGTGACGAACGCGCGGCGGCCCGTGAGTGGCTGAGTCATGTCAATCCCTTCGGTCGGTACTCAGAAGACAAGGGGACCGGGGTCCGAAACATTCCCACCTGTCCGATTCGCGCACGGTATGCCCGTACCCCCGGCATACTCGCTGTGTGTCGTCCGCTGACATTCATCCAAGTCTCCGCTTGGCCGCCAAGGTTTTTCCACGGCAGGTCGGCCTTCCGCGAACGCTGTCGACGCTGCGCGCGGTTATCCGCGCCTCGGGGCTGCTCCCGAGGTTCGGGATACGGACCATGGCAGTCAACGACGACGTGACCGTACGCGCACACGTTCCCAAGAACCTCAACGAACCGTCCCCAGCGCTGTTGTGGATTCACGGCGGCGGCTATGTGATGGGCACCGCCCGCCAGGACGATCTCTTCTGCCGCAAGGTGATGCGGGAGACGGGACTTCCCGTCGTGTCCGTCGACTACCGCCTCGCGCCCGAACATCCCTACCCCACCCCCATCGAGGACTGTTATGCCGCGCTGCGCTGGTTATCCGTGCAGGGCTGGATCGACCCGACCCGCATCGCCATCGGCGGTGCCAGCGCCGGCGGTGGACTGACCGCGGCACTGGCGCTGCTGGCACGCGATCGCGGCGAGGTGGCCCCCGCCATGCAGCTGTTGGTCTATCCGATGCTCGATGACCGCACCGCCGCGCGCACCGATGTCGACGAAACCACGCTGCGGATGTGGAGCAACAAAAGCAACCGGTTCGGCTGGGATTCGTATCTCGGCAACGCAGACCCCGATGTCGCGGTGCCGGGCCGCCGCCCCGATCTGGCGGGGTTGGCGCCGGCATGGCTGGGCATCGGGACCGCCGACCTGTTCCACGACGAAGACCTCGCCTACGCCGAACGCCTGCAAGCCGCCGGGGTGCCGTGCGAGTTGGAAGTGGTCGAGGGCGCCTTCCACGGTTTCGGCAGATTCGCGCCGTGGGCGCAGGTATCGAAGGACTTCGTGGCCAGGGCCTGCCGCAGCCTGCAGCATGCGCTCATCTGAACTGCGTTCGCCGAGAACATATCTCCGAATTCTGAGGCGTCGATATTGTCGAGCGTGCACCGAATGCACCGAACGCCTACGGGGTACCGGCACGACCTAGAACCTCACACGCTAATGTAAATGAATATCGTTATCGTTGTCATTAGTGCTGCGGAGGGTGCGGAATGGCTATGCCGGTGTGGATGGCGTCTCCGCCGGAGGTGCATTCGGCCCTGCTCAGCGGAGGTCCGGGCCCCGGACCGCTACTCGCAGCCGCTGCCGAATGGTCTTCGCTGAGTGCGCATTACACCGCCACTGCCGACGAACTTCGCGCAATTCTGGCTGCTACCCATGCCGCAGCGTGGCAGGGCCCCAGCGCGGACATGTATGTGGCGGCGCACGTTCCATACCTGGAGTGGCTGACCCAAGGTGCCGTCGAAAGTAGTGGCCGGGCCGCTCAGCACGGGGCCGCGGCGGGCGCCTACAGCTCGGCACTCGCGATCATGCCTACCCTTGCCGAGTTAGCCGCCAATCACGCTACACACGCGGCGTTGATGGCCACAAACTTCTTTGGTATCAACACCATTCCCATCGTGGCCACCGAGGCCGACTACGTCCGCATGTGGGTGCAGGCCGCCACCACGATGGCGACGTACCAAACGGCCTCCGATGTCGCACTGGCGTCCACACCGCCCGCTACGCCGCCACCGCCGATCCTGAACGGCCACGATCACGACCACGAGCACGGCGACGACCACGGTCACGGGGACCTGGACCCCACCAACCCGGAGTGGTGGGTGCACGTCGCCGGTGAGATGGTCGAGCATATTGAGCTGCTGTGGAACAACCTGCTGACCGATCCGGCCGCACTGTTGACCAACCTTCCTTTGGTGCTGGCGGACGTGGCTTTTCATGCCGCACAACTGGCTTCGACAATCGGCCAGTTCGCCCCCGCCTTGATCCAGCCCGCGCTGGCTCTGGCGATCGCCAGCCTGGGTTCGGTGGCCGGGCTCGCCGGCCTGTCCGGGATTCAACCATCGCCTGATGCTCTTGCCGCGGAACCGGATCCCATTCAGGAGCCTCCGACAGCGGCGGCCGCAGGGTCGGCACCGACGAGCAGTCCATCTCCGTCAGCTCCGGCATCGGCCCCTTCCGGTGCACCAGCGCCGACCGTCACCAGCACTGCGCCCGCGCCGTCGCCTCCGCCGCCTGTCGGCGACCCAGGCTTCTCCTTCCCGTATGCCGTGGGTGGCGGACCCCGCATCGGCGCGGGATTGGCATTGACGAGCCGGGTTCGCACGAGGTCGAGCGCTACAGCATGGAATTCAGCATCAGAACGGGCAGCAACGGCCGCGACAGCGGCAGCACGGCAGGCACGCCGACGACGGGATCGGAGCAAGGACGAAGGCCGCGCTGTCGAATACATGGATATGGACGCCACCGCGACCTTTTGGGACGAGCCTTCCGCAACGGCTTCACGCCGCGGTGCCGGACCGATGGGGTTCACCGGTACTGCATCCAGACAAGACACGGCGGCAGCGGGATTGGCGACATTGGGTCGCAATGACGATCTCAGCGAGGGGGCTCGTGCGCCGATGATTCCGAACACCTGGGATCCGGATGGCAGTGATCCGCGCTGACTACCATCGACGCGGCCGCGGTCATTGAGAATGATCCGTGGCGGAACAGTCTCGATAATCGCAGCCGCCACGAGACACCCCACACACGCTCAGCGCCCCGGCAACGGCTCCAGGCGCAGCGATCCCCGCGAACACCGGCTCCGAGAACCGCTTCATCGAGCCATCGAGCTCCACGACGGTTACTGGCATGGCGCCCCACGCTGCGAGCTCGATACCGTCACCGAGTTCACTCAAACGCAGCAGCAAACATCGTTGGCCTGGGTCATGCCAAAAGGCACCGGAATTATGGGCATTCCGCACGACGGCCAACCTGGACTTGGCTAATTGACCCGAGTCGGCGCGCCCGCGTCAGGGCAGCGCGCGGCACTATGCAACACCGCCTTTACGAATTTGCTAGGTTGCTGGCCGTGGCAACGATCGATGACCGCAGCGACCTGTCAGCGTACTGGCGGCTGAAGTTCGATTTCTATGACCGTTACGGGACGAGATTTACGCCGGAAGCGGTCGCCGCCGCGAAAGCCAGACCCTTCGCGGTCAGGATGCGGTCGGCCATCAATCTGCCTGCACTGTTTTTCGGGCCCATCTACTTCATCGTGAAAGGCATGTGGCGGAAAGCCGTAACCATCATGCTGCTAGGCCTACTCCTTGGTGTGGTGGTGTACCTCGCCTTCCCGGGGCTGGGATTCGGAGGATTCGGCACCAACGGCGCCGTGTACATGATTTTGGCGGGCCCGGCCTACTACCGGCATCGGGCCAAGGGCAGCCGGTCGTGGAATCCGCTCGACGGCATCGGCTGGCGGTTCAACCGTGAGATGCGCGAAGCCTGGGCGCAGCGCCGCAAGTAGGTCTGTCCACAGCGGAATGGGACCGTGTACGCCCCCGGCATGGACGCGCGTGCCCCGAATACGGAAAAGCCCGCTGTCACCAGCGGGCTCTCATGGTGGCCAGGGCCGGGATCGAACCGGCGACCTTCCGCTTTTCAGGCGGACGCTCGTACCAACTGAGCTACCTGGCCGGACGGCAGATCCACAGAAACTGCCTCGCCGTACTGGCGACCCTGACGGGACTCGAACCCGCGACCTCCGCCGTGACAGGGCGGCGCGCTAACCAACTGCGCCACAGGGCCTTACTCTGCTCCCAGTATGAACTGGTTGCGTACCCCCAACGGGATTCGAACCCGTGCTACCGCCGTGAAAGGGCGGCGTCCTAGGCCACTAGACGATGGGGGCCCATGTCCGAATCACTCCGGGGTACTCGTCAACGTGGTCACGTTGGGAGCTCGCCTAGCTTAGGGCACAACCTCCCCAGAACCCAAACCGGATTACCTCGGTGCTGGCTCGCCGCTCCGACCAGTATTCTGTCTCGGCACGCCCCTCTAGCTCAGTTGGTAGAGCTACGGACTTTTAATCCGCAGGTCGTAGGTTCGAGCCCTACGGGGGGCACCAGCGCGCCGGTTGCGATCAGCGGGAGCAGGAGCCTTATCAGGCCCTCTCCCGCTGCCTACCGTTCGGAAAATGACGTCGACGGCCCAGAACACCACCGAGACAGCAGCGCCTCAGTCCCAGCCCGTGACGTTCCGGCAGGCGTTCTTCGTCGCCGTGACGGCGGGGCTCGGGTACGGCTTCGACTCGTACGCGGTGAACATCTACGGTCTGGTGCTGCCCGAGATCAAGAAGACCCTGCACATCACCGAGGCTCAAGCCGGCTACATCGGCTCGATCTTTCTCCTCGGCTACACGATCGGCACCATCGGATTCGGCCTTGCCGCCGACCGATGGGGGCGCAAAACAACGCTCGGGGCCTCGATCCTGCTGTACGGCATCACGACCGCCCTGGCAGGTCTCACGACGAACGTCGCCGCTTTCACCGGGTTGCGGTTTCTCACGGGTGTCGGCGGGGCCGGTGAGCTCGCGGTGGGGGCCCCTTACACCGCCGAGGTATGGCCGGCCAAGACCCGAGCCATAGGCGTTGGTGGCGTGATCTTTTCACTCTTCTCGCTGGGCTACGTCCTGGCCGCCGGTGTTGCCCTGGTGCTGGTTCCTCGCTTCGGCTGGCAGGCGGCCTTCATCGTCGCGATCGTCCCGGCGATCGTGCTTTTCCTTGCCCGGCAAGGCATCAAGGAATCACACCGCTACACAGCGACCCGGGCCAAGGTCGAACGTAGCGCCACCAAACCCACGCTGTGGCATCTGCCCGGCGTGCGACGGCGCCTCATGGTCGGATGGCTGGTTTACACCGCCAACGCGGTCGGCTACTGGGGCATGACACTCTTCCTGACCACCTACATCGTCAAGAAATTCCACGCCACCTCGGTAGAAGCGATCCGCTATGCCCTGATCTTCTTTCTGCTGCAAGCCGTGTTCGTGTTCATCGGCACCGCGCTGGCCGACTGGATAGGGCGACGCCCCTCGGCCATCCTCGCCGCGGTCATCGAAATCGCTTCCACCGCATTGGGAGCCACCTCAGACTCGCTCTCGCAGTATTTGGTGTTCGGCGCCATCTCTATCGCCACACTCGGCTGGCTGTGGGGCGTCGGCGATACCTACGTAGCCGAGCTCTTCCCCACCGTGTTGCGCGGCACCGGATTCGGTATCGCAGTCGGTGGTGGCCGCGTCGTCTCCATCGCCGCGCCCACCCTGGTGGGCTGGGCCATAACGCAGTACGGAATCCAAACGCCCTATCTGGCGCTCAGCGGCCTGTGGATCCTGACAATTATCGGATACCTCCTGGGACCCGAAACCAAGGGCAAGGAGCTCGAAGACCTTGCCGACGAGGCCTTTACCGAAGACCTGGCCCCCTAACGAACACCAATGGGGGCACCGGCAGCATGTGCCGATGCCCCCACTCGCGCCATCTCTCAGCCAGCGAGTTCCTCAGCGGCCTCCGAGATGAGATCGGCGATGGCAACGGGCTGCGACGCCAGCGAGGCGTGGCTCGCATCCAGTTCGATGGTCTTGCGGGGGTTGATCCGCTGCGCCATCTTGCGTTCGTTCTCCGGGTTGATCATCCGGTCTTGCGTGGATACCTGATACCAGGAGGGCTTGACCCGCCATGCGGGCGCGGTGATGGCGTCCCCGAATGTCGATGCCAGCGGCGCCTTCTGAGTGACGGCCATGACGAGTGCCGCGTCCTCGGACAGGTCCTGAGCAAAGCTCTCGCGGAACTTGTCCTGCTTGATCCACAGGTAACCATCGCTGTCAGGTGCCAGATTGGCCGCGGCGGCGGGCGGCAGCTGTTCGGTCAGCTGCCCCGGGCTCTCACCGGCATCGGGGGCGAACGCTGCGACATAGACCAAGCCGACCACGTTCGGAAGATCGCCGGCCTCGGTGATCACCGCGCCGCCGTACGAGTGCCCGACAAGAAGCACCGGCCCGTCGATCTGCTGGACCATCTGCCGCGTGCGGGCGGCGTCATCGGCCAATGACGTCAATGGGTTCTCGACCGCGTAGAGCTCCCCGTAGCCGCGCTTATGCAGCTCGACGATCACGTTCCCCCAATGTGCGGCGCCACCCCAGAATCCGTGGACCAAGACGATGGCCGGTTTGCTGGACATATCTGCCTCTCAGTAGATGTTGGACGAGCCCAACCCCGTCGTGTCCGCCGTCGGCGGCACTGTTGACTTACCGGGGCTCCTCCAACATATTTGGACTATGGAGCAAGTGGTATGACCGATCATCCTGAATATTTTGCCGATCGGCCAAAATCGCACAGCTGGTTCTCAGACTCGACAGATATCGACGCCTTCTCCAGCGTCCTCTCCGCGATAGGGTTGAGGGGCGAAACTGTGATGCGTTGCTCCTCCGAGCCGCCCTTCGATATCGCCCTTCCGTCCAGCGATCGCGTACTCCACATCGCGGAGACCCCGGGGCTCCGCGTGCATATCGACGGAGACCCTGAGTACACCCTCGGCGTAGGAGACATGGTGCTCCTGGCACGCGGTACCGCACACCGCCTCGCCAAGGGCGAGCCCTGCTGCGTGCGAAGCCTGTCTGCGGCGGACGGGCACGTCGATGCGCGCGACACCTCGACGGCAACCCGTTGGGTCAGTGGGCGGTTCACCGCGGAAAGACAGCCGCCGATCCGCTGCTGTCGGTCTTGCCGCCGGCCATCGTCGTTCGGGCCGACCAGCCCGGCCATGAATGGCTCTCCCTGTCTCTTCAGCTCGTGCTGGCCGAGGTCGTCACGCCCAGCCCTGGATCCTGGGTGATGCTGTCGCGGATCCTGGACCTCCTGTTCATCCACGCGCTGCGGGAGTGGTCGACTTCCGATCGCGCCGAACCCGGCTGGCTCACCGCGTCCATGGATCCGCGCCTGGCCCCTGTGCTCACCGCGATACACAACAATCTGGAGCACCCCTGGTCCATCGCAGAGCTCGCCAAGCACGCACAGCAGTCACGCTCGGCCTTCACGCAGCGGTTCACCGCACTGCTGGGACAGCCGCCCGCCGGTTACATCACCGAGCGGCGGCTCGATAGGGCAGCCCATCTCCTGCGCTTCAGCACCGAGGCGGTGAGCCAGGTCGGCAGGGCCGTCGGCTACACCTCGGATGCCGCCTTCAGCCGGGCGTTCCAGCGCCGATTCGGCGAGCCGCCCTTACGCTGGCGCATGCGACACCGGCCTCAATGACCTCAGGTCAGCGACTACCCCTGCGGCTCAGCACAATTCCGGCGATCACGATCGCCCCGCCCAGTGGTTCATGCCAGCCGATGCGCTCGCCCAACAACACGGCGCCCAGCAGCACCCCGATCACCGGGGTCAAGTAGGTGACCGACGAGGCCGCGGTGGCACCCCATCCGTTGATGATGCGGGTGTTCCAGACGTAGGCCAACCCGGTCCCCAGCACCCCCAGCGCCACCATGCTCGACACCACCGCCGGAGTCGCGTCCATCCGGTGACGGTCCACGAGCGCCACCACGACGGTCATCAGCACCGCCCCCACACCTACCTGGATACCGGCGACCGCCAGCGCGGGCAGACCCAGCGGCGTGACGTACTTGCGCATGTAGACGAAACCGATCCCGTAGCTCAGAGTCGCTCCAAGACAGGCGAATTGTGCGAGCACCGGGCCCCCGTGACCGAGCAGCTGCCATGGAGCCAGCACCACGCACACACCCACGAACCCGACCGCCAATCCGAGCAGCTGCATCCGGCCGGGGCGCTCGGCCCGCAGCGCCACCAGTGTCACCACAGTGGTCATCAAGGGAGTTGCCGCGTTGTAGATACTCGCCAGCCCGGAGTCGATGGTCTGCTCGGCCCACGGATACAGCACGAACGGAACAACACACAGCGTCAGCGAGACCACGCCGATATGTCCCCACACCTTGGCCTGGCGCGGCAGCGGAACTCGCAGCAGCAGAACCAGGGAGACGAGCGTAAGCGCGCCGAAATCCAGGCGCGCTGCCGCCACCTGCAGCGCCGAAAGCCCCTGCAGACCGATCTTGATGAAGAGGAAACTCGCGCCCCACACCAGGGCGAGAGCTGCGAACTGAAGAGGGAGCCAGCGATTACGGGCCGGAGCGACGGTCGCGGTATCCACCGAGCAATTGCACAGGACTACCGGCCACCGGCGCTAGCGGTTTTCCGCCGTCACACCCCGGTACTAGACCCGGGGCGCACGATCATCAGCACGGTGACCACCGCCCACAGCAGGTTGAAGATCCCGGTGAACATCGCTAACCGCGCGAACACCCGCCCATCGAGCGACTCACCTTCGCCGAGCTGGGCCAACACCCGCTGCTGTCGCGGCAACACCACAAACACCAGCACCGCCGCGGCCGCCCCCGTGAGCACCAGCGATGCGATCAGCCAGGGGGTGCCCAGGACACCCATCAAATCTGCCAGCGGCAGACCGAACATCGGAATCGCGATCCCCACCGCCGCGTACACCCGGCAGACCCGGTGCAGGGTGCGCAAGCTTCCCAACTCACCAGCGCCGTCGGGCGAGGCCGCAGCGCGACGTGCGAACGCTGGAAACATGCTGGCTGCCACGGCGATTGGGCCCACCGCGAGAATCACCGCCAGCACGTGGATCGAGAGCAATACCTTGGTCACGCGCAGACGGTATCGGTCCCGCCGCGGCGCCGAAAGCCCGCCGCTGGCCATATTTCGACGACTTTCGGCCGTATCGTTCCCCAATCTTGGGAGTATGTGCCGATGGGCCGTCGAATACTGATGTACTTCACCGTGTTCGGGATCGCGATGTGGTTCTTCGGAAACCTCTACGAGGCCATCGTGATAGGACCGAACATCGCCGGTGACACCAAGGAGCAGCTGAAGGCATTTCAGCAGTTCACCGAGGTGACCAATCCCGTGTACTACTACATCCCGCTCACCCAGATCGCCGCCATCACCCTGATCGTCTGGTTCGTGCGCACCCCGCGCAGAGCCCCCGAGAAACTCTCGCTGTTCCTGGCCTGCCTCGTCGAGATCGCGGCCGTCGTCCTGTCCGTCTATGTCATCGTCAAGCTCAACATGACACTCTTCTTCGGCGCTCTGGGCGAATCCCCCAGCGAGCTACATCAGCTCGCGCTGCAATGGAACATGCTGAACCTCGTCCGCGTGGTTCTCACCGCGATCGCGCTACTGTTCGCCATGAGAGCCCTGCGCCTCGTCTGGCAGTCCTCCGGTCGACACCCGACCGCCACCGTGTGAAGCTTCCCCTGTTCCGAACGTCTCAACGAGGAGATCTGCATGTCCAGCACCCCAAGGACAGTGGTCATCACCGGTGCGAACGCCGGAATCGGCCTGGCCACGGCGCACCGGCTGGCCGCCGATGGGCACACCATCGTGATGGCCTGCCGCAATCAGCAGAAGGCCCGGGCAGCCCGCGATGAAATCCTGGCCGCAACGCCCGGCGCTCCCGTCGACGTCATGTCACTGGATCTGTCCTCGTTCGAGCACATCCACCGCTTCGCCGGTGAGCTAGCCGCACAGCATCCCCAGGTTGACGTGCTGATCAACAATGCCGGCGCCTCACCAATGCGCCAGTCCAGCACCGAGGACGGCTTCGAACTGCAGTGGGGGGCCAACTATCTAGGACCCTTCCTGCTGACGCACCTGCTGCTTCCGCAGCTGCAGGCCGCCCGAACCGGCGATGCCCGCGTCATCCACCTGGCCTCCGTCGCCCACAGCGTGGGCAGGATCAATGAAAAGACTTGGCGTGGACGGCGTTTCTACTTCACCTTTTCCGCCTATGCCCAGTCGAAGATGGGCAATCTGATGTTCAGCAATGCCCTTGCCCGACGACTCCCCGAAGGAGTCACCTCGAACGCGCTACATCCCGGCAACGTCAGATCCGAGATCTGGCGTGAGATACCGCAGCCCATCCGGCCGTTGGTGATGCTGGCGCTGATCACACCGGAGCGGCCCAGTCAGCTGATCACCGACATGGCGGTGGCGGAGGAGCACCGCGGGCACAATGGGGAGTACCTCACCGCACAAAAGCCGAGCCCGGTCCGGCGTTACACGAAAAAGCTGGCGGCGCAGGATGACCTGTATGCCAAGAGCTGCGAGCTGGTCGGCGTCGAGCCGCTTCCGGTGCGCAGATAGCAGGCCTTTCTCACGTCACGGCGTGAATTCCGTTGTACAGCACCATCACACCGATCACCACCAGGATTGCCGCCATCAAGGCCGCGTTGTTTTTCTCCATCCAATCCTTGAGCCGGCGCATGGTGCCGTCGAGGCGGTGCCCCGCGGCCGCATAGGCCAGTATCGGGACAGCGACCGTCGATGCGGCGACGGCGACGAAGAACGCCGCGGCCGTCCAGCGATCTGCGATATCCAGCCCGCTGGCGCCGATCGCCAATCCGGCCGGAACGCAAATGAACAGGACATCGGGCCGTACCACCACCAAAGCCGCCCCCGTTATCGCCGCCCGTGCCGGGCCGATCGTGCCGAACGAGCGCATCCAGCCCGGCGACTCGGTGTGATGATGCCGAGTCAGCCACCGATAGATACCGAACAAGATCAGCGCCGAGCCAAGCACCACGCGCACCCACGAGGCCCAGTTCGGCACCGATCGGTGTAGCCCGCCGAGTAGGCCGGTGGCCGCGACGCACAGCGCCGTCAGCGCGACCAGGCCCAATAGCCACCCGGCCAGGAAGGCGAGACCGCTCGGCCGTGGCCTCGGCGCCTGCAAGACCAACACCGCCGGGATGACCGTGATCGGCGACAGCGCGATAACCAGCCCGAGCGGAACAAGCCCGGTGAGGACAGAACCCCAACTTCCTGCCATGAGCAGCATCTTCGCACCCTGAACACGATGTCACCGGCGAAAAGTAAAGAAGGGCCGCCCGCCGGTTAGGACGCCGTGGGGCTGTAGTGATGGGGACTGTCGCGCAGCGCCACCGGAGGCAGGTAGCGCGCTGAAGTCTGCGGCAGCGGCGCGTTGGCGGGCATCCGCCCGGTCGCCCGGTCCCACCCCGCCCGTGCGCGCGGATGTTTCCTCCACCGGAACGGCACCAGGCGGAAGATCGCGTGGTTTACCCGCCCCAGTAGCTCAAGACGCCGCTCGTCGCGGTCGGTCCACGTGTACCCCAGGCGTTTTCGCACTGGATCATCGAACATCCCAACCATCACCCACTCGGAGAACCGGGTGAAGAGGGGAAGCGCTAAGCGCCACATCCAGGTCGGCATCAGCGGCAGGAACGGCGGCTTGGGCAACTTGGCAAAGTCCAGCAGATCACGCGTCGCCTTGTTGTCCTCTAAGACGTTGGCGCACATGTCATCCCAATAGTCCTGAAACTCCTCCCAGGTCTTGGGCACCGGCCGCATGCTCATCCCGTACATCCGGTACCAGACGATGTGCTCATCGAAAAGCTGCCGCTTCTGCCCCTCGGTAAGTCCCGCACCGAACCGCTCCACCGAGAGCAACAACGCTTTGAAAAAGGTTGCGTGAGCCCAATAGAAGACGTCGGGGTCGAGCGCGCTGTACCGGCGCCCTTGACTGTCAACACCTTTGATGCCGGCGTGATATCCGCGCACCTCGGCGCCCGTTATCGGCGCACGATCCCCGTCGAAGACCACGCCGGTGATCGGATACAGCGACCGCAGGAGCCGTTCCCACCGCTCACGCAGAAAGGTGGAGTGCTGCTCGACGGCGGCACCGAGCTTCGGGTGCATGTTCTGCATCGCGGTGGCGTAGGAGCCCATCAACATCCCGGACCAGTCCGCGGTGAGTTTCCACGTCAGCGATTCCGGTCCCAGCGGCACCGGTATGGACCGATCCGAGCCGTGGGTGACCGGACACCCCGCCGTCAGAGAATCGACCTCGCCGTCGGTCATAACCCACTCCGTTGTCGCCCATTCCAGAAACTGAATTGCGATTCAGTTACACGCCGACACTAGGGGGACCGATGTGGTGACGTCAAGCACCAAAAAGCCGGGTTCAGGAGACCTTGGGGTTGTAATGGTTGGGACTGCCCCAAGTATCCCGGGGCGGCAGGTTGCGGTCCGGGGTCTGTGGCAACGGGGCGTCGGCAGGGATACGCCCGACGGCGCGATCCCACCCCGCGCGAGCCCGGGGGTGACGGCGCTTGCGCTCCGGCACGAACTTGAAGAGCACGTTGACACCCTGCCCAAACTTGCGGTGTAACCATTCATCGCGCGCAGACCAGGTGTAGCCGAAGCGTTCTCGGACGGCAGGGTGATACAGCCCGACGGTCAGCCACACGAACATCGGCGCCACCAACCGTCGCTGGAGCCGCCACAGGCCCTCGGGAATCCAGGGCGCAAACGGCGGCACCGCCAGAGTGGTCAGGTCCAGCACATCCCGCGAGGCCTTGTTGTCCTCTAAGACGTTGGTGCACATGTGATCCCAGTACTCCTGGAAATCCTCCCAGGTCTTGGGCACCGGCCGCATGCTCATGCCATACATCCGGTACCAGGTGACATGCTCGTCGAAGAGCTGGCGCTTCTCGGCCTCGCCGATACCGCCACTGAGCCAGTCCGCCACGACGATCGTGCCCATGAAGAAGGTCGCGTGCGCCCAATAGAAGACGTCCGGATTGAGTGCGCTGTACCGGCGCCCCTGATCATCAACCCCCTTGATGTTGACGTGATAGTCGCGCACCTCGGCGCCTGTCGCCGGGGCCCGATCCCCGTCGAATACGACGCCGCCGATCGGATACAGCGAGCGCAGGAGCCGCTGCCAGCGTTCCCGGAAGAACAGGGAGTGCTGCTCGACGGCGGCGCCCAGCTGTGGATGCATGTTCTGCATGGACCCGGCATAGGGGCCTTGCAACACCCCCCGCCAATCGCCGAAGTACTTCCACGTCAACGACTCAGGGCCGAGCGGCACCGCTACCGACGAACCAGACCCGTGACTCACCGGACAGCCCGACACGAAGGTGCCGGATTCGGCGACAGGCTGCGTCTGGGCGACCTCGGACATATCGTTGACCATTCGGAACGCTCCATTGCAGTTCGACGTATAGTGACAATCAAGGTTGTCAACTTTGATATCAGATTAGGAGGCCCGTGGCGAACGGTCAAGCGCAGCGGCGTAGCTGGGCGGGCGTCTCAGCGGCCGAGCGCGCAGATGAACGGCGGCGCGAGCTCATGGCGGCCGGCGTGCGACTGCTGGGGCTCAGCCCCCGGCCGGCCGTCACCGTCCGGGCCGTATGCCGATCCGCGGGCATGACCGAGCGGTACTTCTACGAGAACTTCTCCGACCGCGACACGTTTGTCCGTGCGGTCTACGACCACGTGGGCTTTCGCGCGATCGAGGCGCTCAGCGGCGCCCGATCCGCACACGAGGGTGTCGACGCTTTTGTCCGGCTCATGGTGGACGAACCCACCATGGGGCGAGTCCTGCTGATAGCGCCGACCTTTGAGCCGACGCTCTCGGAATCCGGTTATGACTGGCTGCCGCGATTCGTCGCGTTGCTACAGGGAAAGCTCAGTACCAACCTCGCCGACGAGGTGCAGCAGCAATTGGTGGCAACCAGCCTGGTGGGCGCGCTGACGAGCCTTTTCAGGGGATACCTGAACGAGGAGCTGAACGTGGGTCGGCAGCGGTTCGTGGACTACTGCGTGCAGATACTGCTGCAGGGCGCTACCGCGACGCCACCAACCGGGGCGACCGGGCCGACTACGTCGCTGCGGACTTCGCCTTATCCTCAGCAGCCTTCTTAGCCGCCGCGACCTCTGCCTTGTAACAACGCAGGGTAACGTGGACCATCTTTCCTCGGTCGTCCTGCCCCTTCTTGACGGTGAACGCTTCCTGATGCGCGACAAGGCAATTGTCGAGGCCCACTTGATCACCAGAGCGACCCGCAACGACGACCGTGTAGCCCTCACCCTTAAGAGTGGAGGAGGCGTCGGAGTAGAACTGCCCGGTTGTATCGGTCGGGCCACCGGCATGGGCCATCCCGGCCATCGCCAACGAGAAACCCGCACCCGCAACCGCGACGATGGTCGCGTTGACTACCGACTTCACTGGATACACCTCCACCTTGGAATGTGGGCAATCATACTGCGGGTGTAGCGCCCTCGCAGCCCGAGCGAGAAACGCATCGATCCGCACGTCGGAAGGCGCGCGGAAGGGTATTTGTGCGTCATGATCCGTCCACTTGTGTGCAACCGCCGTTTACAGATATATTGACTGCAACTTCCAGATACAGATAACTCTGTCGAGACCTGAGGAACGTGTCCATGCAGAAGGAATTC
>NZ_MAEY01000029.1:0-75386 GCF_002013745.1 Mycobacterium sp. D16Q16 | reverse complement strand
GGGGTCGGTAGGGAATGAGTCGAGACTAAGTTTCACGACGGTCTCAGTTGAGCAAAGGTACTGCGGCTTACCTGCGGTGCGAGGGTCAATATCGTCGGTTTGGCTTTAGTGTTGGCTGTTATGGCCGGACTCGATAACTGCGTGAAACGCTGGCGCGCAGCGCTTCACGTCGCCGCGTCGGCGTTCATACTTGCCGTCCTCGGAATCCCCACCGCCCCGGTAGCTCACGCAGCTGCTGCCGCAGCGACGTTGTCGGTGACCTCGACGTGGCAGACCGGTTTCATCGCCAGCTTCACCATCACCAACTTGAGTACGGTGCCGCTCGCCGATTGGAGGCTTGAATTCGACCTGCCGATGGGGGAGTCCGTCCGGCATACGTGGAGTAGCACCCTTGCGCAATCGGGCACGCACTACGTCCTCGGCCCCGCGAATTGGAATCGCACCATCGCACCAGGAGGTTCCGCCACAGGCGGCCTACGAGGCGTACTGAGCGGTTCTTACACGCCACCGTTGAATTGTGTGCTCAACGGGCAGTATCCGTGCAGCTAGGGGCGACTCCGCGGCAAGGATCGGCCATGCAGCTCGCCCAGGACCGTGATGGATTTCGTTGAGCAGCGGTGACCATTACCCAGATGCCCTCGCCCGCCGTCCATAACTGCGTCGTAGGTCTGCTTGGGCCCATGAAGACTGCGATCGCCCGCGCGAGTTGAGTGGTTCGGTTGTAGTCTCGGCCGGGCGAGAGGTTCAGCCGCAACTGGACCGACACCATGGGAAGACGCGGGAGGAACTCATGAGGACGATCGCATACCGCCGCACGGCAGTCGTCGGCCTGGCAGCCAGTGCGCTGATCACCGCGAGCTGCGGCAATGGGACGAGTGTCGACACGTCGGCGCCGCCTCGGGTCGGATTGATCGCCACCACCTCGTCCGCAGCGCCGGCGCAGTCCACCCAGGTCAAGCTGATCGGGGACAGGGACGTCGAGGTGACGTTGACTGGCCCGATCGCTGCCAAATATTCGTCGGCCACCGAGGATCAGAAGCAGGCTCTCGGTAAGGCCTTGACGGGTGACCGCAACGCGGGCACACGGGAGAGTGGCGCGGTGTTCCAGCAGTTTCAGGGCGGCGCGATCATCGCCAAGAACAACCAGGCAGGTACGCCCGCATACATCGTCGTGGGCAAGATCCGGGAGGCCTGGAATATCCAACGCGACCCGGACGGCACACCCTCGATCACCGGCGATAACGGCTCGGCGGGCCCGCTGGGGCTACCCACCAGCGATGAGAACGCAGTCGGCGATCTGCTCGTGTCGACCTTCGAGCACGGCAAGATCGAATACAACCCGAAGACCGGTCAGGTCGAGGTGACGGTCAATGACCGGGTCGTACCTTCCGGGCTGTAGACGCGGTGGCGATTCGTGCCGAAGTGGTTGTCTTAGGCGGACACCGGTGGTGCACCCTTTTGCACCTGCAGTAGGAATTCGGCGTTGTTTCGTGTCTTCTTGAGCCGGCTCACGAGAAGATCGATGGCTTGTTGTGAGTCAAGGCCGGACAGCACCCGGCGCAGCTTCTGCACAATCGCTCCCTCCTCTGCGGACATCAGGAGTTCGTCCTTCCGTGTACTGGAAGGATGCACGTCCACTGCCGGAAAGACGCGTCGTTCAGCGACCTTGCGGTCAAGCTTCAGTTCCGCGTTGCCCGTGCTCTTGAACTCTTCGAAGATCACCGTGTCACCTTGGGAACCCGTCTCCACCAACGCGGTCGCGATAATCGTCAGTGAACCACCGTCCTCGATATTGCGCGCCGCCCCAAGCAGCCGCTTCGGCGGATAAAGCGCGGACGAATCGATACCACCGGACAGGATGCGCCCCGAGGCAGGTGATGAGTTGTTGTACGCCCTGCCTAGCCTGGTGATTGAATCAAAAAGCACCACAACATCTTCGCCGTACTCAACCAAACGCTTGGCTCGCTCGATCGCCAGTTCAGCTACGTGCGTGTGGTCCGCGGGCGGGCGGTCGAATGTCGATGCGATCACCTCGCCTTTGACCGAGCGCTGCATATCAGTGACTTCTTCTGGACGCTCGTCAGCGAGCACCACCATGAGGTGGCATTCGGGGTTGTTGACCGCGACAGCGTTGGCGATGTCTTGAAGTATGGTCGTCTTGCCGGCTTTGGGGGGCGACTGGATCAGCGCACGCTGCCCTTTGCCTATCGGCATGATCAGGTCGATTACGCGGGTTGTCAGCCGATCCGATGTTGTTTCGAGGCGCAATCGTTCATTCGGATAGAGCGGGGTCATCTTGCTGAAATCAGGCCGCTCCTTGGCTTTTTCGATACTTCGGCCATTAACGGAATCCAGACGGACCATCCCGCTGAACTTGTGTCCTTGACGGTTGCCATTGCCTTCTCTTTCAGGAGCAGCCGGGGCGACGCCAGTGACAGCGTCACCGCGGCGCAGTCCGATGTCGCGGATCTGTTTCATCGACAGCTGTAGATCATCGGGACCTGTCAGATAGCCCGAGGTGCACACAAATGCGCGACCATCCCGAATGTCCACAATCCCCGAGAATGTTCGTAGCGTGTGCCCCTCGGTGATTCGGGCGGATTGCTCTCGTCCTCGACTGCGATCGCGGAATCGGCTACCGCTCGTGCTCGTGCTCGGATCATCGCGGCTCGCAAGGCCATCGGTCTTTACTTCGGTTGCCGCAGTGGTGATTAGGTCCTCGCTTGTCATGAATGTTCCTTCTTTAGGGCAGCTCAATGGAAGGCTTCGGCTGTCGCAGTTCAGGAGAACCGTGTTAGATCGAGCAGCACGAAGCAGTGGGAATGTGGGGCCGCCGATGAAGGTCGCGCCCCGGACTATCAACCTTGCGTGGGTTGATTTTCAGAATGAGATTGACGTGTAGAACGTGATCTCGGTGTGAGATGAGTCAAACCAACGTCGGACTCGTCTGGGGGACAGTCGTTCTGCCTTGATCCGACGCTAACAAGCGTGGCAAGTACACGGAAAGGCTACCGACTAATCGGAAATGTAGGGCAGAAGTTTAGGGAAGTCAAGCCTTGTGGCGCTGCCATGCCGATGATATCGGCCATGCGCCCGTTAACCAATGGGGACGCCGTCCGTCTCACCGCAACAGGTGGGCACCGAATTACTGCGACCGAGGATTCTGAACTGTTGGTGTGGGAAATGCACACCTCGTCGTCGGCCGGGCGAAAGGCGGCACCGGGTCACGGCTTTAGCTTGGGCCAAGCATGCGTGCCTGTTCTACGACGGGCTCGATTCATCTGATAAAAACGGAGTAGGTTGCTGGTAACTCTGCATAGTCCATCTCCGGTCGGCTCAAGATAAGCGTGGCCCGGTACGGGCGCCGAGCGTGCTGCTGAGCCCGGGCGTGGGCAGTCTTGCCCCGCGCGTCGAGCTCGCAGGCGGCGTCCATTCCGGCCCACATCAGCATCCGTGACGCTAACGCCATCGACTAGCAACTCGGGCTCATACGTTCACTCCAATGGCTCGGGCGTGAAGGTGACGTCGACCCCGCTTACGGTCATCGTCACCTGACCTTCGATCACCATCACCTGCGCCGAGACCCGTCGATCGACAGCCTGGGCTAGTTGCTGTACCGCTGCATTCGGTATCTGCATTACCGACAGGTTCGATAGCCCCGCCACTTTGGGGCCGACGGTGCGCCACCAGGTGGCCACGCCGGCGGCGAATGGGAAGAGCAGCACCTGGTCGGCCTGGCTGGCTGCCTTGCCCAATGCGCGTTCATCGGGCTGGCCGACGTTGACCCACTCCAGGATCCGGCCGGTGTAGTCGGCGAGCCGCAAGTCCGGTACACCCGGAGTGGACAGGCCTGGCCCGAACGCCAACTCGCCGTCGACGTCGCTGAGTCGGTGTGCACGAAGCCCAAAAGCCAACAAGCGCACCACCATCCGCTCATCGGTCTCGCTGGGATGACGGGCCACGGTCAGTGCGTGATCGGCGTAGTAACCGTGATCGACATCGGAGACGCCAAGTTCGACTTTGAATACTGTTGCAGAAAGGGCCACGTCATAGTGTCCACCCAAGTGGTGCCCCCCGAGCAGTCAGGTCGCATTCAGTGGTCACGACGCCTAGCCAGACGGCAGTTCGAGTCGCCACCCAGGCGCGCAACCATGCAGCAACAGTGGGGTACGTCGATGGCGCAGGCGCTGATCGCCTACGAAGATGCGGTACTCAGCTTGGTGGATGCGCACGATGGGAGAGCGGCGCATCCCTGCCGATACGAACGTGCGGAATTCATCAGAAGCGGCAGGGGAGAGCGGCCCTCCTAGACCTACGCGCGGCCCGCTACTGCAGGGTCGCGTAGATTCTTTGAGAACAATCCGAGCACTTAGCACAGCATTCAACGAAGGCCATCATGTCCGAGGATCAGAACACAGACGTTCCGCCGAATCACCTCTCCATCGATCCGCGCAGCGCCTTCTATAGCGAAGAGGTGCTTCGCCGCGACGTGGGTATTCGCTTTAATGGCGTCGAGAAAACCAATGTTCACGAATACAACGTGGCCGAGGGTTGGGTGCGTGTTGAAGTCCCCACCGCGAAGGATCGCCGCGGAAATCCTATGGTCGTCAAGCTCAGTGGCACGGTTGAACCTTTTTTCCGCTGAGCAAAATGCGGAAGCCCCTGGATTTCTGGCGCGGCTGTCAACCGGCCCCGGCGGTCGACCCGTGACTCGAGCGGCAGCGAGCAAGCTGCAACGAGCACCTGCGATTCAGTTGAGTTGCGACGGGGGAGAAACGCCGTCAGCCGTCCGGCGCGCGGGGGTGGGCGTCTCGCGGCCAAATCGCTCAGGACCGGCCACCTCAGTGCTTAGACGCGTACTCAACCTTGGTGACGATCCACCGGTTCTTCTGGTACTCGAGAGTGGTGGCCCAGGTTCCGTGCGTGGTCTGCGGTGCAGGGTTTCTAGGTGTCGTTGCCGACCAGGCGATCTGTGACTCAACGCGGGCGTTGGTACCGGAGCACTCGACCTGCTTGCTGGTCAGCTCGGCGATATGCGAGACGTATCGATCTGCGCCAGGAATCGTGCTGACGGAGCGGAATGCCTGTTCGGACTGTGTGTAAACCTCGGGGGATAGACGCTCCTTGAGCGCGGGCAGGTTCTGATCTGCGAGACCGGTGAACTCGAGGCTCAGGTGGGCAACCTCCTCGGCGGCGGCGACCGTAGTGTCGCAGTGGTTCGAGGCGCGTCGGATCACGAAGTAGGCGGTGGCGCCCCCCGCGATCACTAGTACTGCCACAGAAACGACTACCGCCCATCGCATCCGGCGGTTCCCGGACGCCGCGGATGACGGCGTGGGTGCTGAAAAGGTCGAGGCAGCGTTCTCCGATTCAGCAGGCTGGCCAGACTGTATGCCCGGCACTGCGGGTCCACCGGCAGTCAGCGGTGCAGCGCGTTCTGCTACCAGCGTGCGCAGCTGGCCGTCGTCGTCGAGATCGATCTGCTGCTTGAAGGCCTGGTCGGCCACTGCCATCACCTGGTCGCGGCTGATGGTATGCCCCGTCAGCGCGGTGATCCGCTGGGAAAGCTCAGCGAACCGGTCGTGCACAGTCATGCTCGCTACCCTAACCACTCCTTCACCGTCCCTGCGGCCACCGGGATCCATTTGAAGGGGCATTGGTGACGAGCCGCCGCAATGAACTCTCAGGTGATATGCGGCCGCGATGAATCGGCTCAGGGTCTCTGTGTCCCCGGCTTCGACTGCGTCAAGGTAGCTTTCGAGGTCAGCCAAGCAGTAGTCGTAGACGGCTCGGTTCTCGCGAGCCTCATCCAAGGTCTACTGGCAACTTTGCATATTCGATTAGTGCATATTCGTGGCAACTCGACGAACAGTCTTTACCTGGTCACACGGCGTCCGGCGATGGGCCTCTCGATTCCCCACGCTACGAATCGGCCGTGTGACGACCTGGTCAGCGTGCATAGCCGCACTATGGTTACTGCGAACCCTCGACGGCAAACATACTCCGACTACTTGCGCTTCGGCCGAGAAGGTAGACGCCTTGACGTGGAATCGAATTGCGATATCTACCAACTGCTTCCATGCTCATAGCTCTACGGGCCGAGAAGATGACCCTCGTCCCCGGCTGGCAGTTAACTGCTGCGGTACGACACAGCGTCGACGCCCGCCCTTGGGCAGCGGGTGCGATTCAGTCGATGGGTTTGATGAGTCGTCGTGGGCCGGGTCCGTGCCGGGCGAGTTCGTCGTCGTGATTGACGATGCGGCAGGTGGCCAGTGATAGGCAGCCGCAACCGATGCATCCGGTGAGTTCGTTTTCGAGGTGTTCGATCTCGCGGCGTCGAGCTTGGAGTTGAGCGTGCCAGCGACGAGAGATGCGGTTCCAGTCGGACTTGCTCGGCATGCGGTTGTCGGGCAGGTCGGCGAAGACGGCGGACACCTCGGCCAGGGTGACGCCGAACCGGCGGGCAGCTTGGATGATGCTGATGCGACGCAATACGTGGCGGGGATAGCGGCGCTGATTCCCGAGTGTGCGCGCCGAACTGATGAGGCCTTGGTCTTCGTAAAAACGCACGGCGCTCGTGGCGATTCCGGCGCGTTGGGCTACCTCGCCGACGGTGAGCATGTCGGTTGGTTTGTGCGACAACGGCTTCTCTCCCTTGACTTCAACTGGACTTGAAGTCATAACCTACCCGGCATGGGTATCGACTTGGAGGCGCGAGACCTCCGTACCGTTCGGGGAAGCCTCGCACCTGGCCGTGGGCCGATGGTAGCGGAGGTCAGATCGTGAAGATCAGCGCGCTCGAGGAGCACTATCTCCTGCCGTCGGTCGCGTCGGCGTGGGAACGGCTACCCCACCAGGGGCGTGATCCGATGGCGTCGCTTGACGCTGCATCAGACCTGGCCCGCAATCTGGCGTCCCTGGGCGAGCGCCGGCTGGCGCTGATGGATGACGCCGGTATCGACGTGCAGGTGTTGTCGTTGACCACACCTGGACTGTTCGACCTTCCGGCAGTCGATGCCGTCGCGTTGCAAACTGCGATCAACAATGAGATCGCCGAGGCCGTGTCTCGACACCCGCAGCGATTTCAAGCGTTTGCGACCTTGGCGCCACAAAATCCCGAACAGGCTGCGGCAGAATTGGATCGAGCGGTGCGGGAACTAGGTTTCGACGGCGCACTGATCTTTGGTCGTGTCCAGGGGGAGTCCATCGATCACAAGCAGTTCTGGCCTCTGTTCGAGGCAGCTGAGGCGCTGCGGGCGCCGCTGTACTTGCATCCGCAAACCCCGCCGCTACCGGTGCGGCAGGCCTACTACGGGGGTTTGGGTGACCAAGTCGGCACCGCCCTGGCCACTTATGGCGTGGGCTGGCATTACGACGCCGGGTTGCAGTTCCGTCGTCTGGTTCTGGCCGGAGTGTTCGATCGGTTCCCGAATTTGCAGATCATCTTGGGCCATTGGGGAGAGATGTTGCCGTTCTACCTGGACCGAGTCGATGGCCTCGCCGGCGTGGCGCATTTGGAGCGGACCATCACCGACTACGTGTGCCACAACGCGTTCCTGACCCCGGGCGGCGTCTTTAGCCATCGATACCTGAAGTGGGCGCTGGAGGTGGTCGGTTCCGATCGTGTCATGTTCGCCGCCGACTACCCCTACGTGCCAACCCGCGGTGGCGGAGCACGTGCCTTCCTGGCCGAGGCCGAACTGACCGACGACGTGCGCGACAAAATCGCCAGCGGGACCTGGGATCAAATCCGGGCCGAGATCCGCCGCTAACACCCTCTACAGCAATCGTCCTGCCCCTGCATGCACCGCCACGTGAATCCACCACCCCAGGACCGCTCGACGCCGCCAAATGCGTACTGATCGCTGGTGCTGGAATCGGTGGATTGACAACGTTGTTGACGATGCACGATCGCGGGATCAGCGCGACGGCCATCGAACGAACCAGTGTGTTGGCGGCTGTGGGAGTGGGGATCAACGTGCTTCCCCACGCGGTTCGTGTCCTGCACCAGCTGGGATTTGGAGACGATCTCGCCGCAATTTCGATCACACTGCAACGACACGATTTCTATGACAGTAACGGGATGCTGCTGTGGCGGGAACCGCTCGGCGTCCTCGGTGGGTACGGTTTTTCTGCAGTGCTCAGTGCATCGCGGACAGTTGCAGATGCCGTTGCTGGACGCCGTCACAGAACGCCTCGGCGCCGACGCCGTGCGCACCGACACCGCTCTACGCGGCATCGACGACGACGGTGATCGGGTGACGGTATCGACGAGCCGCGGGCCCATGACGGCCAAGGTGTTGGTCGGTATCCGTGGTGCTGCAGCAGGCTGCGCAGGTGATCGATGTGGCGGCCGGATCCTGGCGTCGAGGGGGCTTTGGACAACTCGACCTAACGCGGCGGCTGAAGGCCGCTCAAAGCGTTCCTGATTCATCAGATGAAAACAGCGTACCTTATCTGACATAATGTGTCTTATCGGCGTTAGATATACGTGGTGCTGGTGTTGAAAAGGTGCCTATCAGCACTTTCTGCACAGGCACTCGGCGCAGACCCTCGCTCTTCGGCCATCGCCGAATGTCAGCACTTATCGACTTGGCGGGACGCCAGCATGCCCAACGGATGCGCGTGTACGCGGTGGTCACACTCGGCCAAGCCGGACGCCGCTCCAACATCCAAACTCGCTCGGGCGCGACATGTTTCGTGCCCCGGGCACCCCTTCCGGCCTCCAGCCCCACACCCAAGAAACGTCACTGTGACGATATGATCGAGTTGGGGATGTCCTAGCCCGACCCGTTGACGAGCGGCACGACCGCCTCTTAGTCCGCCCGAGGTGAGCGGAGATCGCTTGATACTCATCCGATTCAGGCGAGGTGCGAAATGACGACTCATCGGGAATGGCCTTCTTCAACACGTCACGACTTCCTCGCGATCCCAATCACCGTCAATAGTCCGCGGCGACACATCTGCCGCCAACAACGCTCCGCCGCGCTTGTCGAACACTTCGAGGACTCGAGCTTGATGCTGTCGTATGCGCACCCCGATCCGTGAACCGAAGCCGGGCAATCGCATAGACGGCCCTAAAGGCGGCACTACCCCACCGTCAGCCGACCCGCGCCACCCACGCTCATTACGTCACTGTGACGAATATATCTTGAATGGCCCAGCGCTGCAGCATCTTTGGCTACCGAGTTTCAACGACATACAAACAGAAGCTTCGGAGACGGACTACAGGACATGACACACGGCCGCGATCTGAGCTACTGACTCTGCGACTGGCCGGTTGGTGTCGATGCGATGCGCCGTGTCTGACGTACTGACGTCCGCGTCTATGGCCGCAGCGACGTCAGAAGTGGCGTCCGAGAATGTGGGCCCACGGTGCGCAATTCTGTCCTGGGCAGCAGAAAGCGGCACGTGACATTCGAATTCATGGAGCAAGGCGTGCGTTTCGCAGGCGAGGTCGCGTGTTCGCTTTTGCTGATGGATGTCACGCCATGTTCCATCGAGAATCACTGACTGACCCCGCGTAAGGAAGTTTCGTGCGCGCTGTAGCACGCTGTCGTACACCGCCGAGACATTCTGCTTGGAATACAGCCCACCGTCGAGAATGCCCGGGTCACCCGTGATTGCGCCCTGCTCTTGCAGCATTCGGCGCACGGCGTCGGTTGAAATTACCTGTGCCCCAATTCTTCCGGAAAGCGCTTTGGCGAGTGTGGTCTTTCCAGTGCCTGGTCCACCGCCGATTCGGATTAGCCGCACAGCGCCCACCCGAAGGTGCCGCCGCGCCAATTCAAGGTGAGCGACCGCCTCTGCCACCGATGCGGCACGTCCCTGTGCGAACCGAATGCAGTCCACCTTCGCCCTCACCACGGCACGGTAGGCGATATAGAAATGCCACAGCGATTGTGGAGTATCGATTCCGGACGATCTTGTGTACTGATCGATGAAGTAGTCGGCCAAATCGTTGCGGCCCAGAAATGACAAATCCATCGCCAAGAACGCCGCGTCGTCGACACAGTCGACATAACGTAAGCAATCATCGAACTCTAGGCAGTCCAACAGGACCGCCCCAGTAGGTACACAGAAAATGTCCTCAGCTAGGAGATCGCCGTGGCCATCAACAATGAAGCCTGCGTCGACTCGCTCGGCAAACAATGGATGTCTACCGCTGATGAATTCAGTTGACAGTGTGTGTATCTCGCGCAGAACATCGTCCGCGAGCACGGATCCTGTGAAGCTGAATAGGACACCTATGTTCTCTTCCCAGCGGGCCGCGACAGCATCGGCTGTCCCCGATTCGCTGATCGCTACACTGCGATCGGCACTGGCGTGAAAGTGCGCCAATGTCTTGGCGATGGCAGCAAGATTCGATTCGACCTCCGCTCCGGTTCTCACCATTGTGGCTAGTCGTGCGGAGTCCGGATAGCGGCGCATCACTATTACGGGCTCGCTGGCACCGCCCGGGGGATCAGACAGGTGAGCCACACCCAGATAGCTGTCTGGCGCCAGCCTGCGATTCAGGAAAACTTCTCGGTTACAGGCACTTTCGCGTAACTCCACGGTACTGAAATCCAAGAAGTCGTTCGTCACCGCCTTCTTCACCTTGTAAGCTCGATCGCCAATCAAGATTACGAACGCCGTGTGTGTTTCACGAAACTCTGCGGCGTTACCTCGGTTTGACGCAAAATCATTTGCAGTTCGGTGCGTACCCGCCTGGTTTGCGTCCACGGCTCCCATGATCGTCCGCCGACGCCCGGATATCGAGGCCTTGCGACTCCTTCTCGATGCCCATTTCATTGGGGTGAGCAGGGACGAAAGCCTCTTCCGCTGAGGTGGTGTCTGGCCGATAGTTCACATGACCACCCCGACAGGGAGCAAACGATGCCGAGAACACCGTACGTCGACGAGATCAACTGCTCCCCTACGGATCTGTGCCGATGAGCACCCTAGCTAAGCCGTCACCATCCGGCAGCATGGCACCGTTGGGCATTTCTGTGGCTAGTGCGCTACCGGTAGACCACCTGCTGACACGATTAGCAGCCAGAGAGCGCGGATTGACACAGGACGAAGCTCGTCAGCGGATGCTCCAGCACGGGCCGAATGCGGTGTACTCGCATCGGGCACGGATGGCTGCGGTGCTGTGGCGTCAGCTCCGGTCCCCATTGCTCGGTCTGCTAGTAGCCGCAGCAACAGTGTCGTTCTTCGTGGGCGAACGCACTGATGCATCGGTGATCGGAGTGATAGTGGTGCTGTCGGTCGGCCTGGGGTTCGGCAATGAGTACCGCGCGGCAAAGACAGCTGAGGCATTGCACTCACAGATCCATCACCGTGCACTGGTAGTCCGTGACGGACATCAGGTTCTCGTGGATGTTACCGAGCTGGTTCCCGGGGACGTGCTAGAGCTGCGCCTGGGCGATGTAGTGCCCGCCGACATCCGGCTGTTGTCGGTCAACGAATTGGAATGCGACGAGTCGGTGCTGACTGGCGAGTCCTTGCCGGTGGAGAAGAACGTGGGCCAGGGCGCCGTCGCGGCGCCGCTTGCGGAGCTGTCCGGTTGCGCGTTAATGGGCACAGTGGTGCACGCCGGCAGCGGACGAGGTGTTGTTGTCGCGACCGGGGCGCAAGCCGAGTTCGGCCGTATTGCAGCCGGATTGGATATCCACCACCCCGAAACGCAGTTTCAGGTTGGACTGCGCAGCTTTTCGATGCTCTTGGTGCAGGTTGCCGCAGTGTTGACCACCTTTATCTTCGGCGTCAACCTCGCGCTACACCGCCCGATTATCGACGCGCTGCTCTTCTCCCTGGCGATCGCGGTCGGGATCACTCCCCAGCTGCTTCCCGCCATTGTCTCCACGTGTCTGGCCGCCGGATCCCGGCGAATGTCTCAGCGCAAGGTACTGGTGAAACGGTTGGTGTGCATTGAGGATTTGGGCAATGTGAACGTCTTGTTCACCGATAAGACCGGCACGCTCACCGAGGGGCGTATCAGTTTCATGCGGGCGCTTGGCCCTGACGGGCGCTTGTCCGAGGGGGCGCTGAAGTGGGGCCTGGTGTGTACCGAGGTGGACCTGGAAGGCTCTACGGTGCTCGGCGGAAACGCACTGGATGTGGCGTTGTGCGAGTCTTCTCAATCTGCCCGGCATCGAAGCGAAGTCGCCCGCTATCGAGTACAGGCGGTGATTCCCTTCGACCACGAACGGCGGATGTCCTCCGTACTGGTGGACGATGCGGCTGGACGGCGGACGCTCGTAACCAAAGGGGCACCAGAAGCCGTTCTTGATCGGTGTGTCGATGTGCCGCCACAGGCGCGCGCAGCGCTGGCGGCCGAGTTCGCGGCAGGAAATCGTGTAGTGGCCGTGGCTACTCGTTCCGCTGCCGCATTGGTGAGGCCGGGTCCGGAAGACGAGCGCGACTTGCGATTCGGCGGATTGTTGGTCTTCTTGGATGCGCCCAAGCTCGGTGCAGCCGCAGCCCTGCAACGGTTAGCAGGATTGCATATTGCAGTAAAAATCGTCACTGGCGATAGCCCAGCAGTCGCCGACAAGATCTGCCAAGACCTTGGTGTGGTCGTGACCGGCACGCTGACTGGCGCCGAGATTGCTTCTCTCGATGATCAACAACTCGGCGCCGCCATTGAGGACACCACAATCTTCGCCCGCGTAAGTCCCGAGGATAAGGCACGCATTGTGCGCGTCCAGCGTCGCACCGGCTTCGATGTTGGATTCCTCGGCGACGGCGTCAACGACGCACTTGCGTTGCACGCCGCGGATATTGGGATCTCCGTTGACTCAGCCAGTGACGTGGCCAAAGACGCCGCGGATGTCATTCTCCTAGAAAAGGACCTCGATGTTCTCGCTGACGGAGTGATAGAGGGCCGGCGGATCTTCGCCAACACCATCAAGTACATCCTGATGGGCACGTCCAGTAACTTCGGCAACATGTTCAGTGCGGCCGGCGCCTCGCTGTTCCTGAGCTTTCTTCCGATGCTGCCCTCGCAGATTCTGCTTAACAACCTGCTCTACGACACCAGCCAATTGGCCATCCCCACCGATGAGGTGGACGCCGAGCAGCTTGCCCGACCATCTCGGTGGAACATCGGTTTCATCCGCCGGTTCATGATGTATTTCGGCCCGATCAGCTCACTGTTCGACTTCGCCACCTTCGGGGTCATGTTGTGGGTGTTCCATTCCGGACCGACACAGTTCCGCTCCGGCTGGTTCGTCGAATCGCTGGCCACCCAAACTCTGGTGATCTTCGCGATCCGCACCAGACGGATCCCCTTCTTTCGCAGTACCCCCAGTATGCCGCTACTGCTTTCCGCACTCGGCGTTGTCGTGATCGGTGCATTGCTACCGGCGACACCTCTAGCCAACAGTCTTGGCTTTCACCCGCTGCCGCTCGGCTTCTTCGCCGCACTGGTCCTCATGGTCATGTGTTACCTCGTCCTCATCGAGATAGCGAAGATGCTCTTTTACCGCACGTCGCAGACATCCCCTCCAGTCTCACAACAAAAGGACCGACGGCACCATGTCGAGCGTCGTGCAGCCCGATTTAGCACTGCGCTTTCCTAGCAATTCGAGCGATGAGAGCGGAAGGCGGCAACCAATTCGGGGCGCACGTCAGTTCGGGTCGTGAAGGACCGCGATCCGCCCGCGATACTGTTCCTCGTTGATCTCGCCGTGTGCGAACTTCTCTGCCAAAATGCGCTCTGCTGCATCAGTATTCGCGCCCCGGATAGGCATCTCCCGACCAGCGGCGAGTAGGTGCTGCAGTAGCGCGACAATACCGATGACCAACACTACCCAAAATAGGACCATGCTGAGCATCATCCCCGCCCCTGCCCATAAGCCTGTGCCGTGGCCATACCAAAACATCATGATCATCCCTTCCTGCTGACGGCGACTTCTAGAGTGGCCTGTGATGGCCGCCAATCATGACGGAGTAGGCAGTCCCAGGGTGCGTGACGGACGGACTATGGTCTGTCAGCTCGGTGAGGCCCTGTTTCCGGTGGCGACCGACGACCAACAACTGAATCGAATCGGTCTCCTGCACAAGGTATTCAGAAATTGAACCCTGCCAGACGACACTGTCGATGGCGCTGTCGGGATATTGGTGCCGCCACGGTTCAAGCACCTTTTCCATGCGCGCTCGCAACGTGTTCATATCCGCCGATGGCCGACAGGTACCGCTGCCATGGCGTGACCAACAGCCCACGACCTGAACAACCGAAGCATCCCCGGCCGCCGCGTTCAACCCTTGGGTCATCACGTCATCGAAATCAGCATCATCACTAAATTCGATCACTATTATCCCCTGCCGCTCTTGGCATGGCCTGCGCCCTCGAACAACCACGACGGGGCAATGGGCACGTGCCGACAGAGCCGAGGCCGTTGATGTTGCGCGGCGGGAAGTTGCGCGGTCCCGGCCCAATGCTCCTACACAGACTAATGCGGCCGAATGCGACTGACGAGTCAATACTTCCACCGCAGAACCCTGGTGGATTTCAACCTCGATCTTGACGGGCTTCTCGCACGATTGCACTGCCATGACGGCGCCCTGGCTGGCGATTTCAGCCGTAGTCAGATCATATGCGTCGTAGAGTTCGCTACCCGACCGCTCGCGGGGTTCGATGGCGTAGACGAGCCGGAGCGGGATATCTCGGCTCACAGCTTCGTCGACTGCCCACAGCGCAGCCCCCAGCGCTCGATGAGACCCGTCAATGCCGACAACCACTGCCGGTGCCGGTTTGTCATAGTCCGGTGCTGGTTGCCCCTCGTCGGACCAACCGCTCCCGGCTTCTTCCTCCATCATGCTCTCCTTCTGCGCAATGCAATCCCGAAATTCGAAGCGATCCCGAAATATGCTGCCCTACAGCTAATACTCGTTGCCGAACCGCCACAGAGGCCAGTGCCAGTTGTCGACGCGGCGAGAGCACAAAGTCGACGACAGTGGCCCGTCAGACGGGACCAATGGCGCCAGTACGGGGACCACAGACCACAGCGCGGAGTATGTGCCGGCTCATAGCCTGCGTATAGGAGCCCACCAGAAGGAGCGTCGAGATGAGAGAAATCACTCAGAAGCCGGGTGTCGTCGTCGCCACCGACGGCTCTCCTGAAGCATCCGCAGCTGTGCGCTGGGCTGCGAAACATGCTGCGATGCGCCGTGATCGGTTGACGATTGTCACAGTGGTAACCCGGGAGTACCTCTACATTCGCGATCCGGATACACAAGAACGGGTCCACCAATGGCAACGCCATCACGGTGAAGAGGTACTGCGGCGAGCTCAGCACACGGCCGAGCAGGCCGTTGGCATCGGCGCGCTTCCCGAGATACGCACCGAACTCGAATTCGGGAAACCGGTTCCTGTGCTTGTCGATATGTCAAAGGACGTTCGCACGATCGTCGTTGGACGGCGCGGCCTGGGGACATTTGATCGCCTGGTAATGGGATCGGTAAGTTCCGGCCTGGTGCACTATGCGCATGCACCGGTGGCCGTGGTCCACGACGTGCCCGAACTCGATCGGAGCGACCCGGTGATCGTCGGCATCGACGGCTCCCCTGTTTCCGAGCCGGCCATCGCGCTCGCATTCGATGAGGCATCCCACCGAAAGGTGCCGTTGGTCGCAATGCACGCATGGGTCGATGTACTGGACACAGCACCCGAATTCGATTGGCACGAAGAGCGTGAGCACGCCAATGAGCTCTTGGGTGAACGGCTCGCGGGCTGGCAGGAGCGCTACCCAGACGTGAGCGTCGTCCGGAAACTGGTGAAGGGTAACCCCAGCCGCTGGCTTATCGAGCATTCCGGACATGCGCAGCTTGTCGTGCTGGGAAGCCATGGCCGTGGTGGATTTGCGGGAATGTTTCTCGGCTCGGTGAGTAGAAGCGTTGTGCAAGCGGCACATTCACCGGTAGTCGTAGTACGACCTTCTTGACACCTTGGGGGTATTCCATGGACATGCTGATATTCGAAATCGGGCGTTACCTCATCGGCCGCGTGTGCACGCTTGATCGGCGGGTACGCGTATCGAGCCGGATGGCGGCACTCGCTGAGTTGGGCGCCGGAGCGCTGATACTGTCCGCGCAGGCGCTGATCGCAGCGCTACGTCGCACCCACCCCATACCATCGGATCTCTTGTAGTCATGCCCACACCACGACCCTCTTGAGTAAGTGTGTACTGCCTTGCTAGACAGGACAGTTCATAGTCTGTTTGGGTGAGTCATGACCAACGAGGCGACACCACACTCCGCCGAGCCACATCAGGTCGGGACCGGCCGCAGACTGAACTGGTTGCGCGCGGGGGTCTTGGGCGCAAACGACGGCATTGTGTCGACCGCAGGCATGGTGGTCGGTGTCGCGGCGGCCACCATTGAGCGGGCACCGATCTTCACCGCGGGACTAGCCGGTGTGGCTGCCGGCGCCGTCTCCATGGCGCTAGGTGAGTACGTCTCGGTGAGCACCCAGCGAGACACCGAACGAGCCCTTCTGAGCAAAGAGCGGCAGGAACTCAAGGACCTGCCCGCCGAAGAACTCGCCGAACTCACCTCGATATATGAATCAAAGGGCCTGGCGCCAACAACCGCCCGGCAAGTGGCAGTTGAGCTCACCACCCATGATGCCTTCGCAGCGCATGCTGACGCAGAGTTGGGAATCAACCCCCACGAATTGACCAACCCGTGGCATGCCGCCCTCTCGTCGGCCATCTCGTTCTTGACCGGCGCCATCTTGCCCATGGTGGCGATCCTCCTGCCGCCGGCGGCCTGGAGAATCCCCGTGACCGCAGTCGCGGTGTGCCTGGCTCTGATTGCGACGGGGTGGATCAGCGCCACCATCGGCCAGGCCAGTCGGACCCGGGCCATCCTGCGCGTCACGATTGGCGGGCTCGCGGCCATGGCCGTCACCTACCTGATCGGCACCCTAGTCGGGCACGCCATATCGTGAGATAGCCCGGGTACTGGCTAGCGCGCGTTGAACGCATCGACGGCGATCGGCAGTGTCACGAAGATCCGGTCCTCCCCTATTTTGGACAGCAACCCTGCCGCGGCCAGCGCGTCACGCAGGTCCTGTTTGACTCGTGCCATGGCGAAGACAATTCCGAGGTCGTCTAAGTCTTCCCGGAGTCGATCAAGTGCGTCGAGGGCGGTCAGATCCACATCGACATTCGCCTCCGCGCTGAGAATGAACCATTCGGCCAGTTCGGGTCCTGCGGCTACAGCCGCCATTGCACGCTTACGGAAATCCTCTGCGTTGGCAAAACACAAAGGCGCGTCGTATCTGTAGACCACGAGGCCGGGTACCGCATGCGCGCCGGGGTAATCATCAAGGTCATGCATTCCGGGCACTCCCGGCACAAAGCCCAGCACGCTGTCGTGCGGGTGAGCGACACGGCGAAGCAGGTCGAGAATCGACAAAGCCACAGCGGCAAGGATTCCGTACAGCACCCCTACCCCGAGAACGGCGAATGTTGTTGCCAAGGCGATTATTAACTCGCTGCGACGAAAGCGGGCGAACCTACGGTACTCGGGAACATCAACCAGCTTGATGGCGGCATACACCACGAGCGCCCCCAGGGCCGCGCGGGGAAAGTGCGCCAAGGTTCCGTGCGCGAACATCAGCACCATCAGGACCAGGGCGAGTGTGGTCAAGGAATGCAGTTGACTACGGCTTCCCACCGAGTCTCCCAGCGCGGTCCGGCTACCACTGGAGCTGACCGGAAAACCCTGAGTAAGACCGGATCCCAAGTTGCACAGCCCCAGCGTGCGTAGCTCCGCGTTGGCATCTATGTCTTCATTGCGGCGAACGGCGAATGCGCGTGCCGTCAAAATGTTGTCGGAGAACGCCACGATCGCGACACCTAACGCGGGCAGGACGAGGGCGCCCAGGCTATCGAGGCCCAGCGGAGGTACCCCGGGGTGCGGCAATCCCGCGGGGACTCCGCCGACGAGATCGATGCCGGAACCGTCAGATGGTATGAGCGCCACCGCCGTCGCTGCCATCAGCACCGCAATGAGCGGGCCTGGTGCTCGTGGCGCCCATCGTGCGAGCACACCGAGCAGTGCGAGCACCGCTGTAGCGACGATGATGGTGGGCCAACGGATCTGCTCGACGTGATCGGAAAATGACCTGATTTGCTCGACAAACTCGTCACCAGAACTGGCCGTGCCTGTAATGGCACCGATCTGACTGCCCACCATCGTGATTCCCACGCCACCCATATAGCCAACAAGCACCGGGTGCGACAGCAGATTAGCGAGCAGACCAAGACGGGCCAGCCCTGCGGTCAAACACACCACCCCGACGAGCAACGCCAGCGCAGCCGCTAGCGCCGCATATCGAGCGGCGTCACCAAAGGCCAAGGGAGCCAACACTGCCGCGGTCATCAACGCGGTGGTCGACTCCGGGCCGACGGACAGCTGCCGGGATGAACCGAGCATCGCATAGATCGCCAATGGGGCCAGCGCCGCCCACAACCCCGCCACCGGCGGCAGGCCAGCCAGCGTCGCGTACGCCATGACCTGTGGGACGAGGTACGCGGCCACCGTTATTCCGGCGAGGACATCTCCCCGCAGCCACCGTTTCTGGTACGTCCGCAGCTGCGCCAGATTCGATGCGTAGTTCATCCACCGCATGGTGAAGATCATGGTGCGTCAGCGGTTCTCACGCAGCTGAACGGACTGATGACCAAGGACCCAGCTGCGATGAGCACAACTCTCCTACCAGAAGACGCAGTGCGGTGCGACGCTCTGCGGTGTCACTACCAAAAGACAGGAACAACAATGGGCTCGTCGAAGACACCAGCATTCCGGATCGTGAAAACGACTCCGATGGAACGATTCAGCTGGCTGATCATGGGTGTGATTGTGTTGGCGACGGGCGTGCTGTTCTTGATGGACAAAACAGAACGTGCCTCCACGGTCGAGTTGGTGCTTCTCTGGGTATTGGTTCTCGCCGGAATCAAGATGACCATCATCGCGGCATTCGGCCGCTATCCGTTGCCCCGCTGGCTTAACTTTCTTGCCGCCAATCCGCCCAAATAGTCAGGGCAGCGGCACCGACCAAGAGACCTGGGTACCGCCGCCGTCCGGCTCGGCGATGGTGAGATTCCCTTGCAATGCCGCAGCCCGGGTACTGAGATTTCGCAGACCCCGGTGGGTAGCACCCTCCGGCATGCCTATCCCATTGTCCGCGACGTCAACGACGACATCGTCGCCGACCGCCACCAATACCGCCAATTCCGATGCATTCGCATGCCGGACGGCATTGCTTACGGCCTCGCGCAGCACCGCCTGGGTGTGTTCGGCGATATCCGTCGGGACGACATCGAGTGGCCCGTTCAGACGCACGGAGACTTGTAGCGAGGTGTCATCGGTCAGCTCGGCGACAATAGCGCGCAGGGCTGCACGGAGCGAAGGACCGTCGGTGGCGACGGTGTGCAAGTCAAAAATAGCGGTACGAATGTCTTGAATGACGTTGTGCAGCTGGTCGATGTGTTCGGCAAGCCGGGCAGCTACTCGCGGTGATTTGGCTGCCCGCCGGTGCGTTCCCTGCATGGCCAATCCGACAGCGAACAGCCGCTGGATGACGTGATCGTGGAGATCGCGGGCGATGCGGTCGCGGTCGCTCAGCATCTGTAGTTCATTCATCGTGGTGCGCGTCTGGGCTTGTTCGAGAGCGAGCGCCGCCTGATCGGCAAAAGACGCGGCGATCTCAAGTTGCCCCTCCCTGAAATGTGCACCGTCGGCCGGGCGGATCAGCAGGAGCACGCCGGTGGTGGAATCACGTCCACGGAGCGGCAATGCCATCGCAGGACCGAAGGCCACGTGTGCTCCTGCTGCGATATCGAATTCCAGCTGGGTCACTATGCGCGGCAATCGATCTCGAAAAGCAGCCCCGGATGTGGACCCCTTCAGCGGAATGCGTACTCCGCTAAGTTCCAGCCCAGAGGTGCCGGCACATACCGCCACTGTGAGCTCTCCGATATCGCCGTCATCATCGGGCTCGCAGGGCAGCGCGATCAAGGCGTAATCGGCGTCGACGAGAGCTGCGGCGCGGACGGCTATCAGCTGCAGCGCCTCGGCGGGCTCGACTCCGGCCAGCAGCTTTGATGTGACCTCTTCAATGGCCTGCAGCCAGCGCTGCCGCTGCCGGGCCTGTTCATAAAGACGAGCGTTCTCCCCCGCGATTCCCGCCGCACCGGCCAGCGCCCGTACGACCACCTCGTCATCGGCACTGAATTCTTCGCCATTGCGTTTCTCGGTGAGGTACAGGCGCCCAAATACCTCGTCCCGCAACCGCACCGGTACGCCGAGAAAGGCGCGCATGGGCGGGTGATTGGGCGGGAACCCTATGGATGACGGGTGGTGCATGATGTCGCTGAGCCGAAGGGGTTTGGCCTCGTCGATGACCACTCCGAGGACGCCATGGCCAGTGGGCAGCGGGCCGATGAGTTCGCGGGTGGCATCATCGATGCCCTCATAGACGAACTGGGTGAGCATGCCGTCCTCCCCCAGGACGCCGAGTGCCCCGTACTGGGCATCCACGAGCTCAATGGCGGCTCGGACGATCTGCCGGAGTGTGACATCCAGTTCCAGCCCGGCACTGACCGCCATCACGGCATCCAGAAGCGCGTCGACCCGGCCCCTGGTCTCGGTGATGATGCGCTCAATTCGGCCCTGGACCTCCGCCAGCAGCTCGCTGAGCTGGATATGCGCGAGTTCCTTGGACACCGACTCGTCGGTACCCAACCGATCGGTCACCCAATGAGTATGGCGCAACCAGTCGATATCGGCTGGTCAAAGGTCAAGTCTTAACGTCCCGAGTATCGCTCTCCGGAAGCGGTTCGGTCGCCGGCGAGTTTGGTCACGAGCACTGCGGCCTGTGTGCGTCGTTCCAGGCCTAGCTTGGCCAGCAACCTCGACACATAGTTCTTCACCGTTTTGTCCGACAGGAACATCTCTCCCGCGATCTGGCGATTGGTGAGGCCTTGTCCTATCAGCTCCAGCAGAATCTGCTCCTGCGGCGTCAACGAGGCGACGGGCGAGGACTGAGTCGCCGCACGCAGTCGATCCATCAGGGCGGCTGCCGACCGGTTGTCCAGCAAGGACCGGCCAGAACCGACCGTCCGTATCGCGGACACCAGGTCCATGCCCTTGATGTCTTTGATGACGTATCCCCCCGCTCCGGCCAGGATCGCGTCCAGCATGGCTTGCTCATCAGTGAACGACGTCAGCATCAGGCAGTTCAGGGCAGGACACCGCGAACGTAGGTCCCGGCAGAGTTCGATCCCGTTTCCGTCGGGCAGCCGTATGTCGAGTACGGCGATATCGGGATTGAGCGCGGGGATCCGGGCCATCGCTTCAGCAACCGAACTGGCCTGTCCTATGACGACTAGGTCCTCTTCGTCGTCGATGAGATCGGCCACCCCGTATCGCACGATTTCGTGGTCATCCACCAGGAACACAGTGATCATCTCGTCTTGTCTTCTTCCCATCGCCAATCCCGGACCTCCGGCAGGTCTTCGCCGTGGGCACGTATCCACGCGTTGTGGCGGTCGTGCGTACGGAGCATCTCGTCCCTCAGTCCCTGGGCGTCTGCGCATTCCAGCAGGCCCGGTGTGCGCTCCACTACGTCGATCACCAGCTGGAATCGGTCCATCTTGTTCAGCACCAGCATGTCGAAGGGCGTGGTGGTGGTGCCCTCCTCCAGGTAGCCGCGAACATGCAGATTCGCGTGCCCCGCCCGACGGTAGGTGAGCCGGTGGATGAGCGCCGGGTATCCATGGAACGCGAAGATCACAGGACGATCCGCGGTGAACAGCGTGTCGTAGTCGACGTCGGACATGCCATGCGGGTGCTGGCTATCGGGCTGCAGACGAAACAGATCAACGACATTGACTACCCGGATCTTCAACTGCGGCAAATGCGTTCGCAGTATCGACACTGCCGCCAGTACCTCGATGGTGGGCACGTCACCGGCACAAGCGAGAACAACATCCGGGACAGCTCCGGCGTCACTGCTAGCCCATTCGAAAATATCGGCACCGCGTGCGCAATGCAGCGCTGCCTGTTCGGGATTAAGCCATACCGGCGTGTAGTTCTTGCCGGCAACAATGACATTGATGTAGTCGCGGCTGGCCAGGCAATGCGCGGCAACCGACAGCAAGGTGTTGGCATCCGGCGGCAGGTAGATGCGCGCCACTTCGGCGCGCTTGTTCGCGATGTTGTCGATGAAACCCGGATCCTGGTGGGAGAAACCGTTATGGTCCTGACGCCACACATGCGACGTCAGTAGATAATTCAGCGACGCGACGGGGCGGCGCCATGGTAGTTGCCTGCTGATCTTGAGCCATTTAGCGTGCTGGTTCACCATTGAATCCACAATGTGGGCGAACGCCTCGTAGCAGGAGAACAGGCCATGGCGGCCCGTGAGCAGGTAGCCCTCCAGCCATCCTTGGCACAGGTGCTCGGATAGGACCTCAAGAACCCGGCCGTCTCGCGCCAGGTGCTGATCGCCGGGGAAAATCGTTGCGCTCCACTGCTTATCGGTGACGTCATAGACGTCTCCGAGCTTGTTCGACTCGGTTTCGTCCGGCCCGAAAAGGCGGAAGTTCCTTCGGTCGGCGTTGCGGACCAACAATTCTCGGAGATAGCGTCCCAGCACCCTGGTCGGCGATGCGTCCACTGCGCCCGGCCGGCCGGTCACCACACCGAAGGTTGCCGGATCTGGCAGCGCCAGCGGCGTCAAGAGCGTGCCACCGTTGGCATGCGGGTTCGACCCCATGCGTCGTTGCCCGGAGGGAATAAGCCGTGTCACAAGCTCATTCGGCGCTCCTGCTTCGTCGAAGAGCTCTTCAGGGCGGTAGGACCGCAGCCAGTGGGCAAGTTGGGCCCGATGTGTTGGGTTCTCGCGCACATTGGCGATGGGTACCTGGTGTGATCGCCATGTGCCCTCGACCTGATGTCCGTCGACTACCACCGGGCCTGTCCAGCCTTTGGGGGTGCGCAGGACGATCATGGGCCAGAAAGCGCGATGCAGAACCGGTACCTGGCATCGGGACAACGCCTGAAAGTCGCGGATCTCCATGATCGCCCGGTCCAGTGCGGCGGCCATCTGTTGGTGCATGTCTTCGGGTTCATGGCCGGAGACATAGATGGGGGTGTAGCCATATCCCCGTAGCAGGCTGTCGAGTTCTTCGTCCGTGATTCTCGACAGCACGGTGGGGTTGGCGATCTTGTAGCCGTTGAGGTGAAGGATCGGTAGGACCGCACCGTCGGTCGCCGCGCTGAGGAATTTGTTGGCGTGCCAGCTGGCGGCCAGTGGCCCGGTCTCGGCTTCGCCATCGCCGACGACGCAGACTGCGACCAGATCCGGGTTGTCCAGTACGGCGCCGTATGCATGGGCCAGGCTGTACCCCAGTTCGCCGCCCTCGTGGATGGATCCAGGCACCTGCGGCGCTACGTGGCTGGGCACACCGCCAGGAAATGAGAACTCCTGAAACAGTTTCCGCATACCACGCCCGTCACGGGGGACATCCGGACGGATATCGCTATAACTGCCCTCGAGCCACGTATTCGCGAACAGGGCAGGCCCACCATGCCCAGGCCCGGTGACGTACATCGCGTTCACATCGTGGGCGATGATGGCCCGATTCATATGGGCGTAGATGAAATTCAGCCCCGGTGAGGTCCCCCAGTGCCCCAGCAGACGCGGCTTGATGTGCTCGGGCTGCAAGGGCACCGTGAGCAGCGGATTGTCCATTAAGTAGATCTGGCCGGCCGTGAGGTAGTTCGCGGCCCGCCACTGCGCATCAACTGCCTCAAGCTGATCGGCAGACAGGGTGCCCGGGTGATGGTGCGCGGTGCCTGGCGTTGCGGTGCTCATCGCTTATCGTCTGCTGCATGTGGGCGAGCGACTAGCACCGGGCAGGGAGCCTGGTGGATGAGAGCATGGCTGGTGGAGCCGAGAAAGAAGCCCGCGACGTCGCCGCGTCCGCGGCTGCCGACCACGAGCAGCTGTGCATGCCGGGCCCGGTGCAGCAGGATATCGGCGGGGTTGCCCATCGCGACTACCCGGCGCACGCTGACATCTGGGTATTTCTCCTGCCAGCCCGCCAGTCGCTCGGCGAGTACCTCCGCCTGCTGTTGCTCGGCGATATCCCAATCCATCGCACTCCAGGCGGTGTATGCGTACACGTAGCTCGGTGGTACGTCACCTCCGGCATGCACGGCCACCAGCTCAGCGTCACGCATCGACGCTTCCTCGAAAGCCCACGCGATGGCTTCTTCGCTGGAGGGAGATCCGCTGACACCGACGACAACCGGACCCGCCGGCGGAGTCCCCGACTCGCGAACGACCGCGACGGGGCTGTGTCCCCTCGCGGTCAATGCAACCGACACCGACCCGGCCATCATCCCGGTGAATCGGCCAAGCCCGCTGGAGCCGACCACGGTGATGAATGCATCCTTGGACAGCTCGACAAGCGTGGGCACAGGCTGAGCTGTCACCTTGGCGGCGGCCACTTCCAGAGTGGGGTGCAGCGCCAGGACGTGCTCTTTGGCCCGGTCCAGAAACTTGACGCCGTCGGTGTCCAAGTGGTCGTAGAAGCTCGTCGACGCCGATAGATTGAAGCCGTAACCGAAGCTGCCGTAATCGACAGCATGCACAAGCCGAAGGGGCAGATTGCGCCGTTCTGCCTCGGCCCCCGCCCATGTGAGTGCGTGCAGAGCGGACGCAGATCCATCAATGCCCACCAAAATGTATGGACGTGGTGTGGTGTTCATGGTGTCCTCCGAGTTGGTAGGTACCAGTGGCTGGTAAGGACAACGCTATGGATCGGCCCTGCGATCTCCCACGGTCAAAGGTCCCGTTCCGCGAGGCACCACGTCCCCGATCAACGAGGCAGTACGGCTGTTCGGTCCTAATGCACCATCAAGCCGGGACCAATTGCTCTCACCTGCGGGGCCACCTCGGGTTGATGCTTGGTGCAGGACGACCGAGGCGGAGGTATCGCTATGACGCAGGTAGTGCTAGACCGCGATGTGGTCGTCAGGGCAATCCAGGCGGCGTGCCGGGCGCCATCGATCCACAACAGTCAGCCATGGCGATGGGTCCTCGATGATGAACTCAAACTCTTTCTCGACGTGAATCGCCTACTACGCGTGGACCCCTCACAGCGGGAGGCCTTGATCAGTTGCGGTGCCGTACTGGATCACTTTCGGGTGGCCGCGGCCGCCCTCGGCTGGTTAGTGCGCCCCGAATACTTCCCGAACCCCAATGACCGTACCCATTTGGCGACCATGAATTTCACCAAGATGCAGTACGTCACGGATGCACATCGCGATCGCTTACATGCCCTGGAGCGTCGCTATACCGATCGACTCCCCTTTCTGCCGCCGCGTCGGTGGTCGGTGACCGAGCAGCTGATCCGGCAGGCGGTCAGTGATCGTGCCTTCCTCGATGTCCTCGCCGACGGGGCCCGTCCTCGCGTCGTGGAGGCAGCTCAGCTCAGCGAAGGCCTTCGCCAATACGATTCGGCGTATCAGTCCGAGATCGACTGGTGGACTGCGCCCTTCAAGCTCTCCGAGGGCATCCCGGACAGCTCTTTGCCTTCCGAGGAAGAGCGGAATCGAGTGGATATCGGGCGCGATTTTCCTTTCGCTCGGCACCGGGAACGTCGTGCCGCTGTGCCGAAGGATAAGGCAACTCTGGTCGTGCTCTCGACCGGTGATGACTCTGCGCAGGATTTCGTGCGATGCGGTGAAGCCTTGTCAGCCTTGCTGATTGAAGCAACGGTCGCCGGTTTAGCCACATGCACCCTGACTCACGTCACCGAACTTGCCGCCAGCCGCCAGATCATCGAAGGTATCACTGAACGCGACTATCCGCAGGCGGTGGTTCGGATCGGCGCGACGCCACCGCTGGATCCGATACCGGCTCCCACGCCGCGGCGTCCGCTGTCTGCTGTCATCGAATTCGCGGGCAAATAGCCTATGCGCCGTACGCTGCGGCGTGGGAACTAGGGAACAAGCACCGCCGCGCCGGTGATCCGGCCGGCGGCAAGATCGGACAGAGCACGGTCCGCATCTTGCAGGTCATATTGCGGGCCCGCCAGATGGAGGCGATGTGTCGTGGCGAAGTCCAGGAATGCCCGCGCGTCAGCCCGGGTGTTGGCCGTGACCGACCGAATCTGCCTCTCCTGGAACAGGTGCCGTTGATAGTTCAGCGGGGGAATGTCTGTGAGATGGATGCCGGCGATAGCCAGCGTGCCTCCCCTGTCGAGTGCCGTCAACGCGGGACGCACCAACTCGCCGACAGGGGCAAACAGTATCGCAGCGTCCAGCGCAACGGGAGGCGCATCGGCAGGCCCCTGCGCCGAGCTGGCACCAAGTTCGAGGGCAAGTAGTTGGGCATCTTTCCCGCGGGTCATGACGTGCACCTCGGCACCCTGGGCCAGGGCGACCTGCGCGGTGATGTGTGCGCTGCCGCCAAAGCCGTACAGGCCCAAACGCCCGCCCGCCGGCAACTCTGCACGCTGCAGTGAGCGGTAACCAATGATGCCAGCGCACAACAGCGGGGCAAGCTCGGCGTCGGTATATCCCGCGGGCAGCGCCAATGCATAGGCGGCTGGTACCACCGCGAACTCGGCGTACCCACCGTCGGCATCCCAACCTGTGTACAAAGATCCGGGACAAAGGTTTTCGTTGCCGCGTTGGCAGTATCTGCACGCGCCGCACGTATGCCTAAGCCATGGCACGCCGATGCGATCGCCTATCGTGAAATCGGTGCCGTCCTGCTCGCCCAGTCCAACGACCTCGCCGACGATCTCATGTCCAGGCACAACGTTGGGCCTGCGCGGCACCAGATCACCCTCGGCGACATGAAGATCGGTGCGGCACACCCCACAGGCAAGCACCCGCACCAACAATTCGCCCGGATCAGGCTCGGGCACTTGCAAGCGGACCCGACGCAGGGGCCCGTTCACGATAGGCCCCGGCCGCTGTACCTGCCAGGCCAGCATCTCTGTGTCCATGGCTGCCTTCTTCCCCTCTGCTCACGAATGAGCCTACGAGCTCAATGGTCGCTTTTCCGGCGGCCCGCGATCCACCAGGGCATTGAAGTCTGATTCCCAGCGCGCATACCGGAGCCGATGGATGCGCCGGAGCACCAACCCGACGGTACCGACGATGAGACTCGTCGTTGCCGTCCACAGCAGGACCGCGGCGGCAATGGCATCAGCCGCGGCGTCCCCCCGTGACGTCGGTGCCGACACACTGCGACCAGTAAGATCAACCCACATCAGGAAACTGTCTCCTGTATTGAGATCTGCACCGTAGCGGACAGTTTCGTGATACTGCACGCCCCCGACGCTCCACTGGGCCGGTACCAGAACGACCGCGCTGTACCGGGGTGCCACCGCGTGACTATCGCCGGTTGCCACCGCCTGCACCTGGTGGCGTGTATGCAATTGTTCGCTGCTGGTTCTGCGTCCGGCGTCGTACAGAGCTGTGCCGACCGCACCCGCCACCGACAACATCACCAACGCCAACAGCAACCCCACCAGCTGAACAACGGCCGCGACCCGATCGCAGCCCCGCACCAAAGGATGGCGCCGGAACAATCTGGTAAGCAGGACCTGCACATAGCCAAACACCAAGACATTCATGACATCTCCTAGGCCGAGCATCGGCGGTAACCATCTGATCGTCGCATCTGGTGCATCCACGCTGCAGAGACCGCGGCCTCCACGTGACCAGGTCATTGGTCACGGTGCTCATCAACCCTTTGACACCGAGCGGCGTATACCACTGGCAGGGAATCGGGGACTTACGACTCCGCCCGACGCCCGAAATCGGTCCTACCGTCAGTTCAGCCGATCAAAGGGCCGGCGAACCGCGTTCGATCACCCAAAGGAGTGAGTCCAATGACTGATACCGACCGGCACGGCCCCGTAATTGTTGGCATTGACGGTTCACGGGCCGCTGTTCACGCGGCCGAATGGGCTACAGATGAAGCAATCAGCCGAGATGTGCCGCTGTGCCTGGTTCATGTCACTAGGCCCGTGGTCACCGCCAAATCCTTTGTGGACCAGTACAACATCGACAAGGAGTACGCAGAAACGTCACTGCGTGATGCCGCGGCCGCTGTCAAGGAGACCGGAAAGCCCGTCAAGGTCGATTGCGTGATCCGTCATGGGCTGGCCTCGGATGCCTTGGCCGCAGAATCACGAACCGCTAGTCTCGTGTGCGTTGGCTCCGAGGGATTCGGGCGATTGGCGAGTGCCTTTTGGGGCTCCACCGCAACTGAAATCGCTAAGCGAGCGTACTGCCCCGTCGCGATAGTCCATCGACCGGTCTTTGTCGCGCACGGACTTCCCGTGTGGATCGCTGTGGCTGTCAACGGTCCTCAAGACACGGACACCGTCATCGACCACGCGGTGCAGGAAGCACGACTGCGCCATCTTCCGATTCTTGCGGTGGGTACCTGGCAAGAAGACATGGGCGAATCGCCCTACGACGAACTCGATCGCCGTGTGGCCGGTCTGCGTGAACGTTATCCGGACGTCCACATGTACCCGGTTGCAGCGCGTTCCGATATCGGCCATTTTCTCGCCGCCTGTGATGAACCGATCCAACTGGCAGTAGTGGGACGCGCTGATATCCCACATGTCATCCGTATGCGGCCTTCAGCAGAGCACGGCGACCGCACAATCCTGATCGTTCGCAACTAACAAACTCATGATGACGAACGGGGCTGAAACAAAATGATGTCCGAGAACTATCACGCGGGGATCGTGGTCGGGGTCGATGGATCGGCCTGCGCCGATGCGGCGGTTCGTTGGGCCGCACAAGAATCGAGCATGCGCAACGAACCGCTGACCCTCATCAGCGCCTTCGACATCGAGCAAACCCATGTCTACGACCAGCAGCTACGTGAACGGATCTATCAATCACGCGAACGGCAAGCACAATTGGTGCTGGAAAACGCGCAGCGCATTGCTGAAGAGGTCGCCGGGCACCCGTTGCCCGCCGCGCGCCGCCGAGTGGTCTTCGGGCATCCGGTATCGGCGCTCGTAGACGCGGCACAAGAATCACGCGTGCTCGTCGTCGGCAGCCGAGGCCAGCGCGCCCTCGACCGTCTGTTGCTGGGCTCGGTCAGCACCGCTGTTCTGCACCATGCACGTTGCCCCGTCGCGGTGATCCACAACGAGACAACACGCGACAACCACGCGCCTGTCCTGCTCGGTCTCGACGGCTCACCGACATCAGAGAACGCGACGGCCATCGCCTTCGACGAAGCTTCACATCGGAAGGTTGCGCTTATCGCCGTGCACGCCTGGCATATGCCCAACTTCTTCGAACCGGCATTTGACCTGCGTGCTACCGAAAATCAAGAAAGACAAACTCTCGCCGAGAGACTGGCAGGATGGCAAGAACGCTACCCCGACGTGAAGGTCGACCGCCGTGTCGTGTGTGACTACCCCGGCCCGTACCTTATCGCCGAGTCCGCGCACGCCCAGCTTGTCGTTGTCGGCAGTCACGGCCGCGGAGGCTTCGCCGGAATGCTGCTCGGCGCAGTCAGTTCTGCCGTCGCGCAAGCCTCCCGAGTACCCGTCATCGTGGCGCGGCGACCATGAACGTCACCGTCGCTGATACTGAGCAGAAGATTGGCAAGAGCTTTGACGGTGCGGCGATCACCGTCAGAAAACTCAATCGTGACGATATCCGCTCGGTCACCTTTCTTCATTCCGGGCTCAACGACCGAGACCGCTACCTGAGGTTCTTCACCACCCGTCCCAAAGACGTTGCAGCGATATCTGAATCACTGACTCAGCAGTCTAGGCAACAACTGTCAATAGGAGCCTTCGAGCATGGACGATTGGTTGGTGTTGCACACTACGTCGTCAATCGAGACGGGCGTACCGCCGAAGTTGCCATCCTCGTCGCCCGTGACGACCATCAGCGTGGTGTGGGCACAATGCTCCTCAAGTGCCTCACCGAGTCCGCCATCAGGAACGGGATCAAACGGTTCACCGCCGACGTCCTCGCAGAAAACCACACGCTCGTAGTGATGCTGCGTGAACTAGAACTGCCACACAAAATCGACCATACTGATCGCGAGGTACTTCACCTCGTTGTCGAACTAAGCCCCCTCGAAAACATGCTGAAACCGACTTGCGCTGAGGTACAACCGGGTTGAAGGTGGCTAGGCATCGGCCAGATGCGACTACGTCCACACTTCGAGGAATCGGGCTTGATATCTGTCGTACGCCCCCAGATCTGTGAACCTCGCCGTGATCTATGTGGGGCGTGCGCGACTGGGCTGAGCGCAGATGGTTGGTACATTGGTTAGCGGAACATGTTGCAGCCGAACTAGTTTGGATTGGGAACCGCAAGGGCCGTGAATACCGAAAAGAGGTCCTGGTAGCGAGCTCCCATGACCCGGACAAGTACATCGAGAACCTTGGCATCAGGCCCGACGAGCACACGAGGCTTCTTCTTGCGCACAGCGGTCAGAATGATCCGTGCGGCTGCCTCGGGGCTGGTGTTCGCCAAATACTTGTCAAACACGGCGGCCGCCGCCTTCACATCGATACCCTCGACGGCGGTGGCGTTGCGGGCGATGGCAGTCTTGATACCACCGGGGTGTACGCAGGTAACAGCGACCGGCTTCTTGCCGATGATCATCTCCTGGCGCAGCGACTCGGTGAACCCGCGCACCGCGAACTTGGCGGCGTTGTAGGCGCTCTGGCCAGGCAGGGACAGCAGGCCGAACAGGCTGGAGACGTTGATGACGTGGCCGTCGCCGGAGGCGATCAGGTGCGGCAGAAATGCTTTGGTTCCGTGGACGACACCCCAGAAGTCGACGTCGATGACGCGCTCGATGTCCTTAAACGGGCTCTCGCCAACGTCACCCGCATAGGCGATGCCGGCGTTGTTGAACATCTGGTTGACCTTGCCGAACTGTTCCTTGACGGAGTCCGCGTAGAGCAGGAAGGCCTCGCGCTCAATGACATTGAGGCGATCCGCGCGGACCTCGGCGCCGAAGGCTTTGACCTGGCGTTCGGTCTCGGCGAGCCCCTCGGTGTCCACATCGCTGATGGCCACTGTGGCGCCCGAGCGGGCCAGCCCGATCGCCACAGCGCGCCCGATACCCGAACCTGCGCCGGTGACTACGGCCACCTTGCCGCGAAAGCCTTCCATTTCTGCCTCCTTATTGCGCTGGGCGTCAAACAGTCTCAATGCGGCGCGTCGTGGGTTCGTGTCCTAGTGCCGCAATTTTCTCGCTATCTCGCGGGCTTTTGCCTTGCGGAGGTAGGCGAAATGAGCCTTGACCGCGGGGAGCCCGAGATTGGGGTTGACGACATACGCAACCATGCTGATATTGCGGCTGAGGTTCAGAAGTCCCCTGAAGAAGAACAGTCGGGCCTTACGGGCGATGCCGTCCTGCGCCCCGTGCTCCCTGTAGTACGTCGTCTCATCACCACCGAAGCTATCAGCCGGAGCGGCTGTGTAGTAGAAAAGCGCCAGCGATTGTCGCCATGAACCTTCGGTAACGGGGACCGGGAATCCGTGCACCGACTGGTCATCGGTGCGAAAGATCAGGGCCCTGCCCCAGATGGGAACGACCGTCTGAACGGCCCGGCCCTCCGCATCGTAGAGCGAGAGGCAACCCCCATCGTTCAGTGACCAGCTGTCATTCAAATACACGATAACGTTGATGCGGCGGTAGAGGTTTAGCGCGCGAAGGTAGTGGAAGTCGGTGTGGGGAGTCAGGACGCCGCCCGAGCCGCTGAGGTGAATGCCACCCCCAAACAGATAGGGATCGGGGAGCAACTGCCGGATGCCGGTGATTTTTTCGAGCACGCTCAGGAAGCGCGGTTCGTTGAGTTCTCTGATGACCGCCTTGAACGGTTCCGGGATGAGATCAATTTCCGCGCAGAACCGTTTGTTCCGAATGTATCCGTCGTCCCATTGGTTCCACCAGGGCCAAGAAATACCGGGAAAGGCATCGGCGGCCTCCGAGGACAAACGGAGAAAATCGTCGACCACCAGGTGCGGAAATGGCTCCGCGGTGTGGAATTGGCGGCTCAGGTCTGACGCGTCGCGCTCAAGTTTTTCGACTCTGACAACGGAATCTGTCTTTTCGATTTGCATCAGATATCTGCTCCTCGTGCCAGACCATGCGGAGCCTCGATAGCCGACCGCATCGATTGTGTCTGCACGATGCAACGGCGGGCCAGTACTGCGCCATGGTTTCGGCTCCAACCGAAACGACGTATGGCGGCATGGACGCCGAAGCCGCCAGGGAACAAAAGAGCGAGTAGACCCGGCTCAAGTGGCCGTTGGCCTGCCCTGCAACCCTTTGATATTCGCCATTCTCAGCGAAACGTAAGCACCTGTCCGGCATGCTTAGGCCATGTCCAACCTAGACACGTTGAACAGTCATCCTGAGTCATCCCACCGACAGAAGGCAGCAGATCCGGCGATAGTGCACGACAACTGGATGCTGGCGAAGTCGGTGGTGGTCTGTGGCGCAGCGACAGCAGTTATCGCTGCCTTAGGCATGGTCGCTGAATCATTTATCTTGTGAAACTCGCTGCAGCCAAGCATATTTACTGCTGTCAGTCGCGGGCCAGCTGTCGGGTTTCGGGCTCCGGATCGTCCTCGGGTACTTCGGCGGGTGGCTTGCGGTAACCGAAGACGATGCCGACGATGAGCACGGCCAGCAGCGCTGCGGAGGTACCCCATGTACCGAATGCCAAGCCGCCCTTCTCTATCGGCTTGGAAAGGAAGTCTCCAACGGTGGCGCCCAGCGGCCTGGTCAGGATGAACGCCGCCCAGAACAGCAGTACGCCGGAGATGTTGGTCAGATAATGGGCGGCCAAGATAATGGCCATGATGGTGGCGACGAGCGCGGCGCTACCCCAGTAGCCCAGCCCGGAGCTGTCGGCAAGGCAGTCGCCCAATGATGTACCCAGGGTATTGGACAGCAAGATGGCTGCCCAGTAGAGGATTTCGCCACGCAAGGTGCCGATGTTGGCGACATCGAAGGTTTCGCGCGTCAGCTTCCAGATAAGGAACACGATGGCCAGACCGGTGATCAACAAGGCGGCTCCCGCCCCGTAACCCAGGCCACCATCAGTGTCGGTGTCTGAGCCGGGGCCGCGGTTGATGAGATCCGACATCGTCGTGCCGGCGGTGCTGGTCGCGGCGATCACGGTCCAATACAGGGCCGGGTGGAACTGTCGGGCCCGGAGCTGAGCAAGCAGGCTCACCACAAAGACTCCGATAAACAGGATGGAAGCGGCGGCGTACCCGAGTCCCAGAGTTTGGGCGATCAGGTCTCCCCCGGTCTCCCCGAGCGTTGTCGCCGCGATCTTCAACACCCAGAACAATGCGGTGACCTGCGGAAGCTTATAGCTCGATGCAGCCATACACCCATCTCATCCGTAGTCGTAGTCAACAATTTCCGCCCGCACCGTAACCGTCGGCCGCTGAGGAACCGCTGAGAACCATGACGTCCCCAACGCTCAGCGTGCTCACAGCTCCTGGATGCGAGCCTGATGTCATCACCGGGCGATTCGAGTCCGGTTTCGACGGAAGGCCAGACATGACGAATTCTCGGCGGGAAACAGCGACGCTTATCATTGGCGCCCTGATGTTGTTCGGAGCCGCGGCCACCGTGGCTGAGGCGCAAGAGCGGGCGCACGAGCGCGCAAGCGTCTCGGTGAGCGAACCCGCGCCAGCCCAGAGCGCCGCGCGTCCAGGGCTGTAAGACTAACGACGCAGTCTGACGAAAGGTGCACAGTGCGGGTTCTGCTCGTCGAGGATGAACCGCTGCTCGCGGAGACGGTCACCGGCGGTCTACGGGCCGAAGGATTGGTCGTGGTCACGGTTGGCGATGGCGTGGATGGGCTGTGGCAGGCCACCAACGAACAGTTCGACGTGATCGTGCTGGACATCATGCTGCCCGGTTTGAGCGGCTATGAGGTGCTGCGCAGGATGCGGGCCGCGCAGGTGTGGACCCCGGTGTTGATGCTCACCGCCAAAGACGGCGACTACGACCAGACCGATGCCTTTGATTTAGGCGCCGATGACTATCTGACCAAACCATTCTCGTTCATGGTGCTCACCGCCCGCCTACGTGCGCTGGTGCGCCGCGGAGCACCCAAACGCCCCGTGGTCCTCACTGCCGGCGAAATCTCGCTGGACCCCACGCGCAAGGTCGTTGAACGGGCCGGTACACCAGTGTCCTTGACTCCGCGCGAGTACGGCTTGCTGGAGTATCTGCTGCGCAACAAGGATGCCGCGGTCACGAAAACCGATATTTTGCAAAATGTTTGGGACAGTCACTACGACGGCCCAGACAACGTCGTCGAAGTGTATGTGGGCTATCTGCGCCGCAAGATTGGTGCACACCAAATCGTCACTGTCCGGGGCGTGGGCTATCGGCTCGATTCAGGCGAGTTCGCCAACGGCAACTGAACGGTCATCACTGTCCCGCCGCCGGTACGGTCAGCGATGCCCACCGTGCCCTCGTGCGCAGCAACGATTTCGGCGACAATCGCTAAACCCAGTCCGCTGCCCCCGCGCTGACGCGAACGATCCGTATCTAAACGCACAAACCGTTCAAACACACGGTCTCGCTCGGCGGCGGGGATACCGGGCCCGTCGTCGCATACGTGCAGATATGCGCTGCTGCCATCGGCCCGCACCACGACGGAGACTTCCGTAGCAGCATCCCGGGCCGCGTTATCGGCAAGATTGCGCAGCACCCGTGCCATACCGAGCGCATCACCGGTAACCTTGACAGCCGCAAGGTGTGCTGAAATCTGCAGTGAGGTTTCACGTTTCAGTCGCGCAACCTCAGCCCCGGCCAGGTCATCCAGATCGATCTCGGTGCGGCGCATGGGCAGCCCGTGTTCATCGGCCCGCGCTAGCAGCAGGAGATCCTCCACCAACGACTGCATGCGATGAGCCTCGGGCAACAACGCCGTCTGCACGAGCGTTTTGTCGAGTACCTCGGGATGACTCTCGGCAATCTCCAACGCCGAAATCACAGTCGCCAAAGGGCTTCTCAATTCATGTGAAGCGTCCCCGACGAAACGGCGCTGCGCGGAATGCCCGGCCTCGATCCGGGTCAGCATCTCGTTCATGGTGACCGCCAACGCCGAAATCTCATCGGTGCGATTCGGTACCGGTACGCGCTCACCCAGATCGGAGGTGCTGATCTGGGTGACTCGCGAACGAATGGCGTCCACAGATTGCAACGAGCGCCGCACCAGCAGATACGTCACCACGGCGGCCACCACCGCAACGACTGGTGCGGTGATGGCAAGCATCGTCGCCACAGTCGACACCATCGATTCGATCGGTTCGATACCGCCACCCACCAGCACGGTGTATTGACCCTTGCGGCTACTGACCGTCTCGGTGGCGACACGAATATCGTCGTCGGAGGTAGCTGGCACGCCGACCCGTGCATCACTGGATGTGCTGTCATTCAGCGTGATCAGCGGGATCTGTGACGCCGATTCCGAGCGACGCACCGCCTGGCCGCTGCCGTCGATCACCTGGACGGCCACGATCCGCTGATCGGTGGCCAACAGCACCGATTCGAGCTCGTCGGGTGGTTCCTCACGCAACCGCTCGGTCACCGCCGCGGCCCGGGCCTTCGCTGCAGTATCGACATCGGCACACATCGACTGGTACAGCAGCACCACTGAGGCGGCCCCCACAATCACCAGGCTGGCAAGTACCACCGCCGCCGCGACCAGCGCCGAGCGAGTCGCGATCCCACCGCACCAGCGCCGCAATCGGCCCATTACCGCAATGATGACCGCCCGGACCTTCACCATCCGGCCAAACCCCGTGCCGTTCTGCTGAAATGTCGCGTCACGCGCAACGACCACATCCCGTAATCATGCCGGTACTACGACCGTCCCGAGGTTGGCGGGGCCGAGGTGGGTGCAACCGGAGAAGTGACAGACGGCCGATCACCGCGATCGGGCACGGAAGGTCGTTGCTCGTCATCTTCGTTATCAGAGTCGCGGTCGCGACGCGGGTCACCGTCGTAGTCGCGTTCAGCGTTATCGCGTTCGTCTGAATGAGATTCGCTCTGGCCATGACCATCTCGGCCATACTCGTCTCCGAACTCACTACCGGCCCACACACCGGCACCGAACGTCAGCGCCAACACGGCCACAACAGCGGCCACCGCGCCCGCGACCGTCAGCGATCGAAACAACAGTGCGCGCTTGCGCGTGTCGGACACGGCGTCAACAGCTGGATTCCCTTCCCCGGTATCACGCGTCGAGTCGGCGGGTGGTTCAGGCGACGGGCTCACATCATCAATATTCGACATGCCCCGACCATGCCTGTCTGGCACTGAGAGATCGTTGAGAACAAGAGCCGTGCCCCATGTCCCGTAGTCCGACAGGCCATGCCGACATCGCCGTTGTGTGTTACCGTTCCGCTAGTTGTCTTTGTTCACCATCGTGACTGTCGTAGCCTGCGCGCCGACGTCCTGGTTTCGAGCATTTCACCGAAGGATCGTGCCGTATGCCCCGTCGCGGGCCACGGGGTTATCCGTATCACCACCTCATTTCGTGTCGTGCGTTCGGTCGGGTTCGTCGACGGTCGACCTCGAGTGAGATTGCATTCGCATGGGAATCGTGTCGTTGCGCAATCAGCGGTCCTTATGCGGACTCACCAACCCCGGCCTCACGGGAGCGGTTCATTGTAGTCGTCACCGTGACCCAAGACGACCGTTGAAAAATGAAAAGCAGGGCAGTGCAGATGATCTCGTTCATTTGGTCTCCAGGAAACGCTCTTCCGGCCGGTACCGGCGGCTCAGAAAACTACACAGTCGGCCAAGTCCGCGAACTGAATCGGCGCCGCATACCGGCTCAAGTGGTCACCATCGGCCTGGGTGCCGAAGACGGCCGCGATGACTTCAGCGGCATCCCCTTCCTGTCGCTGTCGACGCTGGCCGAGGTAGGTGACCTCGACGGCACCGTTGTGTTCGTCAACGAACCCCACGTTGTGGAGACTAAGCGTCCTTCGTTCCTGATCTTGCACAACCCGCCCCCCATCCGGGAACGCTACAAAGCGTTCGCTATCAATGGAACCCGCGATCGGGTGTTGATCGCCACCAGCCGCTACGCGGCCCGGCTGTGGTCGAACTATCTGGACGTCGACATCGCCACGATCAGCGTCGTCTACCCATTCGCCGAACCGTGCTTCGGCACACAGCCCCGGCCCAGGAACGAGACGGGCAGAACCCGAATCCTCTTCGCCGGCAGACTCAGTCCGGAGAAGGGCATCTATACCCTCCTGGAGACGCTGCACATCGACATCATCGAACAAGACACCGAACTCAGCTTCACCGCGACGACTGCCGGCGCCGACAAGCCGCAGGGAAGGATCATCGAGCGACTACTGCGCGAGCACCCCGGCATCTCCGTGGTCCCCACCTGCAAAACGCCGACCAAGATGGCGACGCTGATGGCCGAGCACGACATTGTGGTCATGCCGTCCAACAGTCAATACTGGCATGAGACCTTCGGCATTGTCTCGATCGAGGCCCAACACTCCGGCTGCCGCGTGATCGCATCCGATGACGGCGGGCTACCCGAAACAGACTGCGGTGGAATAATTCTTGTCGCTCCGGACAATGCCGAAGCGCTGGCGCGGGGTATCCGCGAGGCCATCAGCAGTGGATCGCTCCCACCGTCAAGCCGTCACGACGCGCGCAACAGATTCACGGTCGTACAGTCCGTCGACGCACTACTGACGGTGTTCTCCCAGCCGCTGCCGATCTCACCGGCAACGATCGTCCGTCAACTCGAAGAACTGATCCTCGTACCGTCTGCCGCGCGACCACATACAGCGGCCTGAGATACCGCTATTAGATACACGTCTACTATCCGATTTCTGAGGCTCCGGCTGGTCGACTTTTCTGACACATATCCGAGAAACTCGACAACTGATGTCGAGAACGGCGCAATGGTTCCGTCCCAGGGGTGAGCGACCAACTAGGGTCGCGAACGAAGGGAGATCATTATGGCCAAGTACTTGCTGCTCAAGCACTATCGCGGTGCGCCCGCGGCCGTCAATTGCGTGCCGATGGATCAGTGGACGCCCGCCGAGGTTCAGGCGCACATTCAATACATGAACGACCTCGCGGCCCGGCTGGAAGGCACCGGCGAATTCGTCAACGCCCAGGCCCTGACGCCGGAAGGCGCGTGGGTGCGCTCCGACGGCGAGGGCAAGCCCCCGGTGACCGACGGCCCGTTCGCGGAGACCAAGGATTTGATCGCGGGCTGGATGATCATCGACGTGGACTCGTACGAGCGTGCCATTGAGGTTGCCGGGGAGCTATCGGCGGCTCCGGGAGCCGGCGGCGAGCCCATCCACGAATGGCTCGAGGTTCGGCCGTTCATGACAGCTGCACACTCCGACCTCGATTGATGGCCGACGCTGCGGTGGGCGAAGCCCAGCTGCGGGACCTGATCCCCAGTGTGCTGGCGGCGCTAGTGCGCCGTGGTGCGGACTTCGCCACCGCAGAGGACGCCGTGCAGGAGGCCTTGATCCGGGCCGTCCAGACGTGGCCATCGCGGCGCCCGGACGATCCCAAGGGCTGGCTGATCACCACCGCCTGGCGGTGTTTCGTCGATCTCGCACGATCCGATACCGCCCGGCGAAGTCGCGAGTATGGAATCACGGACGAGCCGCCGCCAGGACCCGTGGCCTCCGTGGACGACACGCTGCAGCTCTACTTCCTGTGCGCGCATCCGCGCCTCTCCCCCGCATCAGCAGTCGCGTTGACCTTGCGGGCCGTCGGCGGCCTCACCACCCGTCAGATCGCACAGGCATACCTGGTACCCGAAGCGACAATGGCCCAACGGATTTCGCGAGCTAAACGAACGGTGAGTGACGTACGACTGGATCGTGCGGGGGACCTGGCCACGGTGTTACGCGTGCTGTACCTAGTGTTCAACGAGGGATACAGCGGCGACGTCGACCTCGCGGCCGAAGCCATCCGGCTTGCCCGGCAGCTTGCCGCGTCCACCGATGACGAGGAGGTCGCCGGCCTGCTCGCGCTGTTCCTGCTCCATCACGCCAGACGCCCGGCTCGCATCCGCGCGGACGGCAGTCTCGTCACGCTGGTAGATCAAGACCGCGGTTTATGGCAAGACGATCTGATCACCGAGGGTGTGGCCGTGCTCCAAGCCGCGTTGGCCCGCGATCGGCTTGGCGAGTATCAGGCACAAGCCGCGATCGCGGCGCTGCACGCCGATGCGCGGACCGCCGCCGAGACAGACTGGGTGCAGATCGTCGAGTGGTACGACGAACTGGTCCGGCTCACCGACAGCTCCGTCGTGCGGCTTAATCGCGCGGTCGCTGTCGGTGAGGCGGACGGTCCGCGTGCCGGACTCGCCGCACTCGGCCAACTCGATAGGGCTCTCCCCCGCCACACCGCGTCGTCGGCCTACCTTCACGAGCGCGCCGGAGACATTGCCACAGCCGCGCGGCTCTACACCGATGCCGCCGCTCAGGCCCACAACGTCGCCGAGCGCAACCACTTGACGCTTCGAGCCGCCGCTCTCAACCAGCGACTCTCGACCGGGGGCCAGTGAGCGCTGACAGCAGATTCGCAGGGAAGAGATCTAGCCTCGGTCGTCGGTCCCGGAATCGACCAGAAGGACACGATGACTTTCAGCCTGCGGAATCTTCGCCCCGAAACTACGAGCGCCCGAACCGCCGCGGTTCTCGCGGCAGCGTTGTTCGTGGTTTTCGCGACGCTGGCAGCGACAGCGCACCACTACGGCTCAGGTAGCAGGGTCGACCACCGCGCGCTGGACTGGTTGGTGATTCACCGGCACAGTTGGCTCACCTCGGCCGCCGTTGACATCACGGACATCGGTAGCCCCGCTACGGTGTCCGTAGTGACAGTTATTGCAGCACTGGCAATTTGGCAGTTCGCACGCTCATTGAGAACCGCGACCACGGTAGTGGCGGCCGTCGCGTCAGCGTTCTTCCTTGCCGCGGCGGCGAAATGGGCAGTGGGAGAACACCGTCCACCGCGCAGCACTCAGCTGGTTGCGGAAACCGGCTGGTCCTTTCCCTCCGGACACGTCACGGGCACCACCGCTCTTGCTGGAATGTTGGCCATCGTGGTCGCCTACCGTCATAGTGGCTGGCGACGCTTGGCTGCCCTGGTGGCAGCAATAGTGGCGGTGACGCTGGTAGCCGGCAGTCGTCTCTACCTTGGAGACCACTGGGTGGTCGATGTTTTGGCAGCGGTGGTGCTGTCGACGTTAGTGGTGACGATCGCGGCCGCGACCCTTCACGAGACACCGACTACCGGCCTATCCCGAAAGACCGCCGCCTGAGATGTTCTTGCCCACCGAACCACTGACCTGGGTGATGGTCTGGCGTGCATGGCATTTTGATACGGCGGCTGCCCTCGGCGCTATCGCTCTGAGCACGGGATACGGCTGGGCCCTTACCCGCGCGCGGCGTCGCCACTCGGATATCAGTGGCGTGTGGGCGAGTTGCTTCTTCGCGGGAGTCGGATGCTGGGTGCTCGCATGCATGAGTGTGGTTGGCGTTTACGCACACGTGCTGTTCTGGATGCGGGCCTTGCAGGTTGTCTTGCTGCTGCTGGTCGTGCCCTTCTTCTTAGCCCTCGGCCGGCCGGTCACCGTTGTGCGTGGCGCGCTACAACCGGACGGGCTGGACAGATTTGATCGCGGGCTGTCGTCGGCACCTGCGCGGGTCTTGACACATCCGCTCACGACATCCCTGGCCATGTTGGTCACACCGTGGTTGCTGTACCTGACGCCGTGGTACACGGCATCTCTGACGCATGACCTGCTTGGCGCGATGACACGAACGGCGTTGGCGTTGATCGGGTTTGCGTACTTCTACGCGCGCTTGCAGGTAGATCCCGTACCTCGCAAGTATCCGCAGCTGATATCGCTGGTGCTCAGCGTGGCCGAGACCATCGGGGACGGCGTCTTGGGCCTAGTCCTGTGGCAGGGCCCGCTGGTGGCGTCAAGCTACTATCTGGCGCTGCACCGCTCCTGGGGGCCGGATATGCGCACGGATCAGACCTTGGGCGCGGGCATTCTCTGGATCCTCGGCGATGTCCTTGGACTGCCCTTTCTGCTGCTGCTGATGCGCGCCTTATCTGCCGACGACAAGGCGCAGGCCGCCCGGATTGACGCCGAACTCGACCGCGCCGACCAGAATTCACTCGACCCGGGCAACACGATGGCCATGGATCCGGCTACGCCGACACTATGGTGGGAGAACGACCCACAGCTGCGAGAGCGATTCGGGCGACGCTGACAGTCCCGTCACCGGGCGCCTTTCCCAGCGAACTTCTGTACACTCCGTCTATTTTTCGGGCAGTATGGACGGATGGATGTCCCGCGGTGCGCCTTACCGTCGCTCGTCGACTCTGCCCTGCCCGAGTCTGCGCCTTCCCAGCGTCCGCCACGACCTGCCTCTCCCGCCGTCGACACCTCGACGCCCATCGGCCGCGCTGTTGCGGGCTTCTACCTCGCCTTCGAGGCCGTCGATGATTCCGACAGAATTCGTGAGGCCGCCAATCGGCTCGGCCAGCAGCATCCGCCCGAATCGGATGCGCGCCAGAAGTACCTCGCGTTGGCCCACGGAATCACTCATGTGGAGGCGATCCGTCGCCATGCTCACCACACGTTGCGTGAAATCGCCACCACTGCCGCGCGTACGGCCGAACGCCTCACCCAGGACTCGGCGGATCTCCCTTCGGAGATCAACGACGCGATCGATGCCGCCGTGCGCCGTGAGTCCATCGCCGTCTGCGACCGCGCGGTGCAGATGATCAACAGCCAGACCCGCCTGGTCCTGGACCTCGACGAGGTGACGGCCACGATCACCGTCGACGAATGGTTGACGAGCCACAGCCTCGCGGGCTGACCGGCTGCTCACCGACCGCTAGTGCGGGTTGTCCGCCAGCGCCGCCCGCTCGACGCTCAGCAGACTCTCGGCGCGATGTTCCTCCTCGTAGGCTTTGCCGCCGCCATTGAGCCCGAACAGTCTCTTGCTCCAGAGCAGCCAGACCACGGCCACGATGTTCACCAGGAGCGCCAAAACCCTGAGAACGGTCTGCTTTTCGATGAGCTCATAGATCTCGAGCGGCAAGAAGATGCTTGTCGCAATGACGGCGAAGTACTCACCCCAGCGCTTCATCAGCCACAGACCGAAGGCCTCGATGAACTCGATCGCCGCATACGCCGCCAAGCCCACCGCGACCCACATCAGTGTCGAGGACGACAGCGAGAACGCCTCGCCGATATGACGGATGACTTTCGAATTGTCCGGATTCCATCCGAGCTGATTGGCCAGCGGGCGAATCAGCGGCAGGTCCCGCTCAAAAACCTGTTGGAGATGTTCGCGCGAACCGCGAACCTTGACCACCCCGAACGCGAGCAGGACAAAGACGAGACCGCGGAATACGCGTTCGACGGCCAGCAGTCGCATCAAGGTCCGATCACGCAGGAGCCGTCCGCGCGGAATCTCTGGTGCGGTATCGGCCGGTCCCCGATACCGCGCAGCGCCGACCACAAACGTCTCGCACCGCAAGCACCGCCAGGCCTCACCTGCGGGCGTCTGGACTCTCAGGCGTTCCCGAAGCGGCTGCTCATCGGGAGCGAATGTCGCATGCCCGCGCAGGCCACACGATCTCAGCGCAAAATCGATCACGACAGAAACGGTAGCCCGACACCACCTGCGACACCGCATGATGTCCAGGTTCCGGCGCTACCCTGGCGTCGTGCTCGACCGTCGCCGGTTTTTGACCTTGTTGGCAGCCACTGCCGCAGTGGCTGCCTCAGCCATCGAATCAGCCGCTGCGGCCGCAGACCCCGGCACGGCAGCTGGAGCTTCTAGCAGTGGGCTGACGCGGGTGCCATTGCCTGGCGGCGGTGCGTTGACCGCTCTGCCGGCCCGCGCCGACGGACAGCGACTACTCGCCTTGACCCTTGACGACGGCACCGATGCGAACGTCATCGCCGCGTACACCCAGCTAGCGCGCGATACCGGAATCCGCTTGACCTACTTCGTCAATGGTGTGAACGCGGGATGGACGCAGAATGCCCCACTGCTTCGCCCGCTCGTCGACAGCGGACAGATCCAGCTGGGCAATCACACGTGGTCTCATCCGAATCTCACGACACTGACCGCCGAGAAGATCGCTGACGAGCTCACCCGCAACACCAAGTTCTTGACCAACACCTACGGAGTCGATCCAGCGCCGTTCTTCCGCCCGCCCTACGGAAAGCGCAGCACCGCAACTGATTCAGTTACTCAGGGGCTCGGGTATGGGCCGCCGGTGCTCTGGTACGGGTCATTGTCGGACTCAGGAGTAGTCACCCCGCAGTACATCGTGGACATGGCTCGCAAGTACTTCAACCCGCAAGCAATTGTCATCGGCCACCTCAACCACCCACCGGTAACCACGGTCTATCACCAGCTGCTCGATGTCATCGGGGAACGGCAGTTGCGTACGGTCACACTCAACGACGTCTATCAGCACTAGAGCGACGGGGCGCCAGGATCAAGCAGTCTTTTGGGATGCATGCCGTCGACCTGGCCGATAAACGGCGGATGGATGCTGTACCCCAGCATCCGGCGGATGTCCTCAGACACCGCCCGCACGGTGTCGCGGGTCATCGACAAGGTGAACGCCTCCTGCGGGCGTAGCCACGGCTCACAGTATTGAGCTGTCAGAGCCAGCCGTGCGGCATTAGATCGGTTCGCTCCCCGCCGTGCCATAACGTGCCCGGGAAGAACACACAGGAACCCGCCGTCATCACCACAGGTTCACGCTCGCTGTCCTGCGGCCGCCGGTCACCCCAAAGATGGCTGCCTGCAATGACATCAGTGGCACCGTTGTCGGCGGTAAAGTCGTCGATCGCCCAGATCGTGGCCGCACCAAGACCGGCACGGGGACGCGGAATCGGATAGAAGCCGTCGTCGGTGTGCAGCATCTGCGCCTGTTCGCCAGGCAGGATGTTGATGACCTGCAGCATCGACAACAGATAGTTCGGCAGAAAAAGCCGATCCAGCAGGGCCAAGACCCTCGGGTGATCCGCGATCCGGTCACACGCACGCGTCTTGTTCAGCACGCTGTACACCCGTTGAGTGGTATGCCCTTCAAATCCATTGCGGCCATGCAGATTCAGCAACGGCGCAACGGCTTCCCGGATCTCTACGAGCTCGTCAGCGGTCAGCAGATCCGGCAAGATCACGTAGCCGTCGTGGCGCATCGCCGCCAAATCCGCGTCGGCGACAGCAGGATCGACACTCTCACCGCTGCTCGCGGTCCGTCGATGAGTTCCGGCCAGGTCGCCGCTCAAATCCACCAACGACGACACTTCCGCGCTCATCGCCACTCCTAAACATAAGGTAATTATGTTTTGTACGATCACATAGTGGCACGCCCCTCAATCGGACGTCAACAGCTCATCGACGCCGCCCGTGATGAACTCGTCCGCGGCAGCGGAGTCATGGATCTCAGCGGATTGACCCGTCGAGCCGGACTCAGCACCGGCGCTCTCTACCATCACTTCGGATCCAAAAGCGGCTTGCTCGCGGTCATCTACGACGAGTTCTACGAGGGTCTCGTGCAGGCAATTTCCGACACGCATCTGGCCCTGAACACCGACTGGCGCGTCCACGAGCTGGAACGCACCCGCCTGTTTGTCGACTATCACGTGGCCGACCCGCTGGCCCCGATCCTGCTCAACCGCGCCGCGTTAGATCCCCAACTGGTCGAACTGGAAGCGGCGTACCTGCAACGCATTAGCCATAACGCCGCCAAGAACATCCGCCGCGGCCAGAAGTTGGGCCAGTTGCCCGCAGACATCAACCCCGACAGCGCAGGCGCCTTCATCATCGGCGGAATTCGATACGGGATTGCCCAGCAGTTGCGACTGACCCCGCTCCCCGCGCCCGGCGAGATCACCGAACGGCTGTGGCGCCTGATCTCCGCGGCGCTAGGCGTCGGCTGAACCGCCGCCTAGGGAAACGTCGGCCAGATTGAGGACACATGGGCGATACTCCCTGCATGCGTTCGATACCTGTTGGCCGTGCGGCCGCTCTCACCCTCGCCGTTCTGGGCGCGGGACTTTCCTCCTGCCCGCTGGCCATGGCGGCACCGTCGGGCGAGGTTGCGCTCTGTTTCGACGGTGACGTGCGCGTCAGCGCCTGGCAGGCGAGCCAAGCCGATGCACGTCGGGACCTGATTCCCGGCACGCTCAACATGAACGCCACGGACGGTCTTGCCGGACCCAAGCAGGCGTACTTCCAGTGGCGCAACCTGACCACGGGCGCTGTCGGCGAAGCGCACGGCGACGGCTCGGGCACGGCAGGAGCATCGATCTTCAATGTCGTCACCGGTCCCGGCCAGGTGGAAATCACCACCGATTACGGCGGCCGTTCGGGCTTCTTCTGGAACGACGAAAACACCGCCCACTGCACCGGGACGGTCACTGTCGTCTAGGCCCCGATCGAGACTCAGACAACTTCTGAAGCAAGCCGTGCGAACGCGGCGCTGTCGTGGCTGCAGAACACGGTGACGTCCTCGGAATGATCGGCGACGAGCTCGGTGAGGCGCCGCATAATCTGCAGCTGAGCACGTGGGTGACTCGGATGCGCGGTGACCATGTGCATTGCCCTGCTCGCGGTGGTCAACGGGCCGCTACCGAGCGCGTGCGGCTCCGTGTAGGCGTCGCCGGCATGCAGCAGCCAGCCGGTTCCGGTGTCGATGGCGACGCCGACGTGGCCTCGCGTGTGGCCGTAGAGCGGAACCACCAGGATCTCCGGCGGCAGCCCGTCAAGGTCACGGACGGCACGGAAACCGAACCATGGCTCGCCACCGTCTAGCTCGTTGATCTGCCAGTTGACTCCGTGACCGCACAATTGTGCAGTGCGATAACGGATTCGATCGACGATAGTTGGCTGCTGGCTGGCGCGATGTTCGGGTCCGTGTACGTGCACGGTTGCCGACGGAAAATCGGCGAGGCCACCCGTGTGGTCGTAATCCAGATGGGTGAGCAGAATGTGTCGCACATCAAGTGGGTCATATCCAAGCGCCTCGATCTGCCGCACCGCCGTCTCTGCCTCCCGCAGGACGGGCCCGATGGCGTGCCTTGTCCATCCGAGCAATCGTGGATTCTGGACGCAGCCGAGACCGAAACCGGTGTCGACCAGTACCAGCCCCGAACCCGGCGTCTCGACCAGTAGGCAGTGGTCAACAAATCCGAATGCCATTGTGCCGCAATTAAGATGGTGAACCTTCACATCTCACCTCGTGTCGCGTTGCCGACGTCAACCTTCATTCACAGTAACTTCCGCATCGAACGCACGGAATACCCGTCCGATGCACCTGGTTCGTCCACATATGAATGCTGTCCAGCAGTTCGATCCGCATGCGCTCATCGCCGACAGCCGCATCGGCGTACTGGCGACCATCAAGTCCAACGGACTACCGCAGCTCTCCCCCGTCACCCCGTTCTACGACCGGGACAAAGGCGTCATCTACGTCTCCATGACCGATGGACGTGCCAAGACCGTCAATCTTCGCCGCGACCCCCGAGCGGCGCTGGAGGTCACCAGCTCGGACGGACGGGCCTGGGCAACGGCCGAGGGAGACGTATCCCTGACCGGACCGGGTACCGACCCACACGGCCCCGAGGTCGAAGCGCTTGTCGACTACTACCGCGGCGCGGCCGGTGAACATCCCGACTGGGAGGAGTACCGCGCGGTCATGGTCTCGGACCGACGCGTCCTGATGGCTCTCACCGTCGGGCGGGTATACGGCGAGAAGCTGGGCTAAGGCTCAGACCTTTCCCGTCGCGTCGTACATCCAACTCATGTCAGCGTTGGCCAAGTCTTCCAACCACGATGCGGGAGCGAAGTTCGTCAGTGCGCCCATGTCCCAGTAGTCCTTCCAGAGCGTGATCTTTCCGTCGACCACCTTGAGGACGGAGGCAAAACGCAGTAGCGCCGACTCCCCTGTGTTCCAGATCCACGTCTCGGAGTGCTCGTACATCACGTCGTCACCATTGGCGACGATCAGCCCGTCATGGTGCACGTAATCCTTCAGCGGTTCGAGCCCGATCTTCAGACGTTTGACGATGTTCTCCGGTCCGCATGCCGCAGCGGTGGGTCCCACGGGCATGTCCAGATAGATGCAGTCGTCGTCAAGAAATGCCGTGACGGCGTTCCAGTTTCTCTCCGAAAGAGCTACCCACAGACCGACAACCACCGACGCTGATGACATCGCCACAACTTTCCTTCCCCCGAAGTACAACGAGTCGAAATCCTACGAGCCGCGCACTCCCGCCGGGTCCGATCGGGGCGATTAGGCTCCCCACATGCCTGTCGCAAAGTCGATCCTGTTGTTCGCGGCGGCCGCGGTCTTGGAAATCGGTGGCGCCTGGCTCGTATGGCAGGGCGTGCGCGAGCATCGCGGCTGGGTGTGGGTGGGGTTCGGTGTCATCGCACTGGGCGCCTACGGATTCGTGGCGACCCTGCAGCCAGACGCTCACTTCGGTCGAATATTGGCGGCCTACGGCGGCGTGTTCGTCGCCGGGTCACTGCTGTGGGGGATGGCGATGGACGGGTTCCGCCCCGATCGCTGGGATGTGGCAGGCGCGCTGCTCTGCGTGGCCGGCGTCGGGGTCATCATGTACATGCCCCGGAACGCATGAGCCGCGCCCCGTCCGGCCCCCTTCGACGGGAACTGGGCACATTCGACGCCGTCATGATCGGGCTGGGCTCGATGCTCGGCGCCGGAATCTTCGCGGCCTTGGCGCCCGCGGCGCAATCGGCCGGATCCGCCCTGCTCGTGGGCTTGGCGGTCGCCGCGGTGATCGCCTTCTGCAATGCGACATCTTCGGCTCGGCTCGCCGCGGTGTATCCCGCCTCCGGTGGAACGTATGTCTACGGCCGGATGCGTCTCGGCGAGTTCTGGGGTTATCTGGCTGGTTGGGGCTTCGTGGTTGGGAAAACCGCGTCATGCGCGGCCATGGCACTGACGGTGGGCTTCTATGCGTGGCCCGCCCACGCGCACGCCGTCGCGGTGGCGGCGGTGGTGGCCTTGACCGCGATCAACTATGCGGGAGTGCAAAAGTCGGCGTGGCTGACACGTGTCATCGTCGCGATCGTGCTGTCGGTGCTGGCCGCGATTGTCGTCACGGCGGTTGGGTCCGACGGTATCGACGCCGCATCCCTCGATATCACCGACGTGCCTATTGTCGGGGTGTTGCAGGCCGCCGGTCTGCTGTTCTTCGCGTTCGCCGGATATGCCCGCATCGCGACCTTGGGTGAGGAGGTGCGCGACCCCGCGCGCACCATTCCCCGCGCCATCCCGATCGCGTTGGCAATCGCACTGGTCGTGTATGGCGTTGTCGCCGTTGCGACATTGACCACGCTGGGGCCATCACGGTTGGCCGCATCCGCGGCCCCGCTGCTGGATACCGTCACCGTCGCCGGTGTGCGGTGGATGGAGCCGGTGGTGCGGATCGGAGCCATCGTGGCGGCGACGGGCTCCTTGTTGGCACTGATCCTCGGGGTATCACGCACGACCTTCGCGATGGCACGCGATCGCCATCTGCCGCACGTCCTGGCGGCGGTGCATCCCAAGTACGGCGTGCCGTACCGCGCCGAACTCCTTGTTGGTCTTGTGGTTTCGATCCTCGCGGCCACCGCGGACTTGCGTGGCGCGATCGGATTCTCGTCCTTCGCGGTGCTGGTGTACTACGCGGTGGCCAATGCGGCGGCGTGGACGCTCTCCCCTGCCGAGGGCCGTCCACCGAGGATTGTTCCGGCACTCGGCCTGACCGGGTGTGTCGTGATTGCTCTCGCGTTGCCGCGGTCGTCGGTCCTCGCCGGCACGGCAGTACTGGCGGTAGGCATCCTCATCTACGTCGCCCGTCGCCTCAGTGCCCCGGGTACGCGTGAATAAGAGCGCTATCGAGTTTTGACACCGCATGAGTCAGTTCGTGTTCGGCGACGTGTGCGATGCGGTGCGCCTCGGCGAGGCTGATGTCGGGGTCGACGTCGAGCTCGGCGTCCGCATGGAGGCGATGTCCGATCCACCGCAACCGCACGCTGCGCACCGTCCGCACACCAGGCTGAGCCACCAGTGCTGTTTCAGCGGCGTCCACCAACGCAGGATCCACCCCGTCCATCAACCTCCGGAACACATCCCGGACCGCGGTGCGCAGCACCGCGAGAATCGCGAGGGTAATCACCAGCCCAATGATCGGGTCCGCCAAGGGATATCCCAAGGCGACGCCCGCGGCGCCCAGCACCACGGCCAGCGAGGTGAACCCGTCGGTACGTGCATGCAGGCCGTCGGCCACAAGTGCCGCCGAGCCGATCCGGCGCCCCACCCGGATCCGGTAGAGGGCGACGAGCTCGTTGCCGACAAAGCCGACGACACCCGCCGTCGCCACCCACCCCAGTTGTCCGATCTGCACGGGATGCATCAGGCGCATCACTGCCTCATAACCGGCCACCACGGCCGACAAGGCGATCATCGACACGACGAACAAGCCGGCCAGATCCTCGGCCCGCCCGAACCCGTAGGTGTATCGCCTCGTCGCCGCGCGGGTTCCGAGTCCAAAAGCTATCCACAGCGGGATCGCCGTGAGCGCATCGGAGAAGTTGTGGATGGTATCGGCCGCCAGCGCAACGGAGCCGGACACGACCACGATCACCACCTGAAACGCGGCCGTCAGCAGCAGTGCTACCAGGCTGATCTTGACGGCCCGGGTCCCCGCTGCGCTGGAGCTGAGCGCGTCGTCGATGCTGTCGGCGGCATCATGGCTGTGCGGGGACACGATCCCCGCGAGCATTCCCCGCAGACCGGCCGCGTGGTGATGGTCGTGGTCGTGATGAATCACTTCCTTGCGGGTATGACTCATTGCCTACCAGCCCTTCTCGCGGTTTCCACGGTCCGCAGCGAGGCCTCCGAGCGGTGATGCGGCGGGATGCCCGGGCCGGCATGCTCAGCGTTATAGACCGCGTCGGTCACCAGCTGCTCGACATGCTCGTTCTCCAGGCTGTAGTAGACGGTGGTGCCGTCACGACGGGTCCGCACCAGTCGGGCCATCCGCAGCTTGGCCAAATGCTGCGATACCGACGGCGCCGGTTTGCCCACTAGGTCTGCCAGCTCATTGACGGACAGCTCACCGCCGGTGAGTGCCCACAGCACTCGAACACGGGTGGCATCGGCCAGCATCCGAAAGACTTCGACGATCAACCCAACCTGTTCATCGCCCAATGGCGACTGATCTGCCTGCGCCATGGCGAACGCTCCTCTACTGCATATCTGCATTGATACGCAGATAGTAGACCATGTGTCGCGCTAGTGCTGGCAGCAGTCGCATTCGTCGCTAGCGGCCTGCACCGATGCCGAGGGAATATGTGGCGCACAGCAGGACTCGCCCTTCCACGCATTCATCCCCTCGCGGACCGCAATGGCCGCGATGACCAACGCCGCGATCGGGTCGGCCCAGGACCACCCGAAGAGGGCGTTGACGAGCAGCCCCACCAGCACGACCGCCGACAGATACGTGCACAGCAGCGTCTGCTTGGAATCTGCCACCGCAGACGCGGACCCCAGCTCGCGGCCCGCTCGGCGTTGCGCCCACGACAGCACTGGCATGATCACCAGACTCACTGCTGCCAAGGCGATCCCAATTGTCGAATGCCTGGCCTCACCGAACCCCGCTAGCGCCCGGATCGACTCCACCGCCACATAGGCGGCCAGCGCAAAGAACGAGAATGCGATCACGCGAAGAGCAGTCTTCTCCCTAGCCTCCGGGTCCTTGGCACTGAATTGCCATGCCACTGCCGCGGCCGATGACACTTCGATCACCGAATCCAAGCCGAAACCGATCAGCGCGGTCGAGGACACTCGCGCACCCTCCGAGAGCGCCACGACGGCCTCAATGACGTTGTAGGTGATGGTGGCGGCGACGAAAAGACGAACCCGGCGATTGAGCACATCTCGCCGCTGTGACGCGAGCACCATCAGCAGCAGCCCTCGTCCGCCGGGCAGCACGACGGATCCACCGTCAGCACCAGGTCCACCAAGTCATCTAGAGCGTGAGCGATGCGCTCATCGGCGAGCTCGTAACGGGTGCGCCGGCCCTCCGGAACAGCGACAACCAGACCGCAACCACGCAGACACGCAAGGTGATTCGACATGATCTGTCGCGACACCCCAGCATCATCGGCAAGCTCAGAGGGATACCCGGGCCGCGATCGCAGGCTCAATAAGATGGCCGTGCGCGTGGGGTCCGACAATGCGGATCCGAACCTCGTCAGGGCGTCGCGATGAACCAGGGTCTGCATGGATCCAATAGTACAGCTTTGTCTGTATTCAGGTCTAGATGTACTAACTAGCGGCGGGCACCTGCCCCGCCGCGGCCGAACGCACCTTCTCCCCCGCCCGCAGGAAGCTACCCGTCCGTTGCTTGCCCAGGATGTCGGCCGGCTGGCCGTCAACCACGACGGCCCGGCCGCCAATCAGTACCGTGCTGACTGTTGCGTCGTTGCGATTGACCATCCGTGATAGTCCCCCGTACGCGGCTACGGACTGCTCGGCGTACTCGGTCAGAGATCCATCGAGCTTCTCCGGATCTACCACGAAAAGATCTGCGCGGTCGCCAATTCGGAGATGACCGGCATCGATCTGGTACCAATCGGCGAGCTCACCGGTCAGCCGGTGTACGGCCTGTTCGATGGTCATGAACGGCTGTCCGGCTAGTTGTGCCTCGTGTACATGCCGCAGTAGCCGCAGCCCGAAGTTGTAGAAAGCCATGTTCCGCAGGTGGGCACCGGCATCCGAGAAGCCAAGCTGAATGCCGGGATCTTGCGCGAGCTGCTTGAGCACCCCGGGGCGATGGTTGGAAATCGTGGTCCGCCAGCGGATGGCCGTGCCATGTTCGAGCACCAAATCAAGAAACGCGTCGACGGGATGTAGCCCCCCGCGATCCACACCGACCTGCCCGAAGGACTTACCGACCACCGACGCATCCGGGCAGGCTACGATCTCGGCGTCGAAAAAGTCTCTGTGCCAAACTCTTACGCCGAATTTGCTCTCGTACTCCTTGCGAAACCGGCGCCGGTACTTCTCGTCACGCAGCAGCTCATTGCGCTCGACTTCATCCCGCAAGTGCAACGCCGCGGCACCCGCACCGAATTCCTCGAAGATCACCAGATCGATGCCATCGGCGTAGACCTCGAACGGCACGGGCAGATGCTGCCAGCGAAAGTTGCCGCCCAGCGTGTTGACGATGCGGGCCACCGGTCCCATCGCCCGGATCGCGTACGGGTTGGCCTTGATATCGGCGGCCGAGAGTAGTGATGTCGATAGCCGCTTGCGCAGGATCCCCAGAGACTGGACGGCCTGAGACAACACGTTCAAGGGGTTCTCAATGTCCGGGCCGGATTGCAGCACCCGATTCCTTTGGCGAAGTTGTGATTTCAGCTTCCGCAACTCGCGCGGCTTGGCGTAGGTCGACGGCAGCGTCCGGGAACGACACACATCGCCATCTAGCTTGTCGAACAGGAGCTGCTGAGACGACATCCCCACGAAACCGGCGTCCAGGGCCTCGGTCAGCCAGCGGTCCATCTGTGCCTGCTCACTGGGTGTGGGTCGTTCGTTCTTGCGGGTGGCACGGTCCAGCCCCATCACCGCCGCGCGCATATCCGAATGCCCTAGGAACATCGCGATGTTCGGCCCCAGGGGTAGTGACTCAAGAGCCGTGATGTACCCACGCGCGTTGGTCCACGTCTTATGTTGGTCCATGGCCCCGATGACGTGGTCACGCGGGATCGCTTCCACTCTGCCGAAGATGTCTCCGGCATCGATGCCACTGACATGCACCACCGATAGCGAGCAGGAGCCCAGCAGTACTGTCGTCACCCCATGACGAACCGACTCCGATAATGCGGGAGCGGCAAGTACCTCGACGTCGTAGTGGGTGTGGATATCCACCAATCCCGGGAGGACCCATTTCCCGGTGGCATCGATGATGTGCGGACAGTTCGTCTCGTCGAGGTCGCCATCCGAGATTGCGGCGATGTGGCCATCCTTGATGCCGATGTTTCGGATAGCGGACGCCGCGCCGGTGCCATCGAACCATCGCCCGTTCTTGATCACCGTGTCGAACTGCACGTCTTCATGGGAAGCCATGGTGAATTCTCCTTGTAGTACTGCTATTTCACGGGCGCGATACGAAGCGCCGGTAGGACATACCGCCGAAAATGGCGACGCAGTGAGGCTGGATCGTCCGGATCCATGCAGTTTCCGGGGACGCTTCCCAGGCTGATCATCACGCGAGCGATCCATTCGCTGGATTCCTCGACATCGGTGCGCGCATGGATCTCCCCGGCATCGCGGGCCGCCTCCACATACGGGCGCCAGAAGGCGGCGAGGTCCGGTACCAGACCCTGAACGCCGGCTCCGGCGCAGGCCATGAACTCCTCGGGCTCGCGCACCCGGATCCGCATGAGCAGGGTGCCCGGATCGTCGTATGCGCGTCGGCCGATCTTCACTCCGGCCACCAACCGAGCCTCGAACCCGTCGATGTCCGCGAGCTCGGCGGCAGACTGTGCCCAGCTGATCTCGATCAACCGGATGATCGCCGCGCCTACCAGGGTCTGTTTATCGGGAAAGTGGCGATAGAGCCACGACCGCGAAACACCCGCTTCCTCAGCTACATCCGTCATCGTCGTCGCACGAATCCCCTTGTCGGCCAGAATTTTTTCGGCCGCGTCCAGCAGCCTCGCGGCCACCGATGCACCATCGGGATCGGGTATCGCACCTTCATCGAACACCGCAGTCATGCCCTCAATGTAAACAAGGTGTGGACATATTTCAAGATCTGTGTACACTTCGAGTGCACAGATTTCTGAAACTGTTCAGAGACGACCGCATCGCCGCGGTCGTATTTCTAGGAGTGCCATGACCCGACCCAATACCGCGATCATCGGTGCCGGCATCAGCGGGCTCACATCCGCGAAGATGCTGTCCGACTATGGAGTTCCCTTCACCTGCTTCGAGACGTCAGATCGAATCGGCGGAAACTGGGCATTCGGCAATCCCAACGGCCACAGCAGCGCCTACCGCTCCCTGCACATCGATACCTCACGGCATCAGCTGTCCTTCCGCGACTTCCCCATGCCTGACAGCTATCCGCATTTTCCCCATCACACCCTGATCAAGCAGTACCTCGAGGACTATGCGACAGCCTTCGATCTCAGACCCAACATCGAATTCCGCAACGGCGTCGTGCACGCCGAGCGACTATCGACCGGCGGCTGGGAACTGCTGACGCAGAGGGGTGAACGCCGATTGTTCGACCTGCTCGTCGTCGCCAACGGTCATCATTGGGACCCCAGGTATCCCGACTTTCCGGGCACATTTACCGGCACCACACTGCATTCGCACCACTACATCGATCCGCGCACTCCCCTGGATCTCATGGACAAGCGAATTTTGGTGGTGGGTCTGGGCAATAGCGCGGCGGACATCGCGGTGGAACTATCGTCACGAGCGACAGGAAACACCGTCACCCTCTCCACCCGATCCGGCGCCTGGATCGTTCCCAAGTACGTCGCCGGACAACCCGCCGACAAGTACTTCCGCACCAGCCCGCACATACCGATGGCATGGCAGCGCAAGCTCTTTCAGATGATGCAGCCGATCATGTCGGGTCGCCCAGATCAACTGGGGCTGCCGATGCCGAACCACAAGTTCGGCGAGGCACACTTCACTCAGTCCGTGGAGCTACCGCTGCGACTCGGATCCGGTGACATCACCCCCAAGCCGAACATCAGCCGCTTGGACGGTGACACCGTGCATTTCGAGGACGGCACATTCACGGACTTCGACGTGATCATCTTCGCGACCGGCTACAACATCACCTTCCCGTTCTTCGATCCGGAATTCCTCAGTGCCCCGGGCAATCGCATCGACCTATACAAACGGATGTTCAAGCCCGGCCTGGACGACTTGATCTTCGTCGGTCTGGCGCAGGCTGTTCCATCGCTCTTCCCCTTCGTCGAATGTCAGGCGCGCCTGGTGGGCGCCTACGCGGCGGGCAAGTACCGATTGCCCTCAGTCGACGAGATGCATGCGGTGATCGAGGCAGAGCATCGCAAGTACACCGGGCACATGCTTGATCGCCCGCGCCATACCCAGCAGCTGGACTACTTCCTCTACGAACACGATATGAGAACCAAGGAGATCCCCGGCGGATTTGCGCGGGCGGGAGGAGCGGCGTGAACCGACGGAACATCCGATTCAGTAGCCACGGAATCGACTGTGATGCGTGGTTTTACCGAACTCAGACGTCAGCGGAGCCGGCTCCTGTCGTGGTGATGGCGCACGGCCTGGGCGGCACCAAGGACTCGGGGCTAGAACCGTTCGCCGAACGGCTGGCCGCCGCCGGCATGCATGCCCTGGCCTTTGACTACCGCGGCTTCGGATCATCTGACGGCTTTCCCCGGCAACAAGTTTCATTCAGTCGTCAGATCGGTGATTATCACGCCGCGGTGAGCACCGCGGCTCGTCTTCCCGGCGTCGATCCCACGCGAATTGTCCTGTGGGGTGTTTCCCTGGCGGGTGGGCATGTGCTGGCGGTCGCCGGCGCACGCAACGACGTGGCGGCTGTTGTGTCGGTGACGCCCTTGGTGGACGGCATCGCGGCAGCACGGTCCGCAATGGGTGAACACAGTGCCGGTGCCCTCATGCGCTCTGCCCTGACTGGCGTCCGCAGCCGGGTGGGCCGCGGGCAGCGCACGATCCCGATCGTCGGGCACCCAGGAGAACTGGCGGCGCTGACGTCTGACGGATACTACGAGGCGCATCTGGAGATCGCGGGCCCCTCCTGGCGCAATGAGATCGACGCGACGGTAGGCACTCAACTTGCCTCCTATCGCCCCACTCGCTATGCCGCGCGCATTGACTGTCCCGCTCTGGTGCAGATCGCTGACTTCGACCGGGCAGCGCCGCCGCACGCCGCGGCCAAGGCCGCCTTCAAGGCCCGCGCCGAGGTGCGGCACTACCCGTGTGATCACTTCGGTGTCTACCAGGGCCAGGAGTGCTTCGGTTCCGTGGTGTCCCACCAAATCAGCTTTTTGACGAGACATCTGGGTGTCAGGGCGGCGTCGCTTACCCAAGCAGTCCATGGTTGAGACCATCCAGCAATTGGTCCGCGCGCGGGCCACCGATGACAACGCGGGGCTCGTCTATCGGGGTGTGACGTGGACGTGGCGCGAGCACATGGCCGCGGCGGCTCGTCACGCCTCGGTACTGATTCGGATGGCGGACCCTGATCGGCCGCTGCACATCGGCACCCTGCTGGGCAACACACCCGCGATGGCCACGGCGATGGCCGCCGCCGCCCAGGGTGGGTACATCCTGTGCGCCATCAACAGCACTCGGCGCGGAGAGGGGTTGGCACGCGATATCTACAAGGCGGATGTACAGATCCTGCTGGTGGACGCTGACCATGCGCCTCTACTCGAATCGTTGGATCTGCCCGGTGTCGTGGTGATCGATGTCGACGGTGCGGATTGGCAGCGCGAGGTCGCGGAAGCCGGCGAGCTAGAGCCCTGCCGAACCGCCCAGGCCCTCGATCCCTTCATGATGATCTTTACCTCCGGGACCAGTGGGGACCCGAAGGCAGTTCTGGTGACGCACATGATGGTTCTTGTTGCGGCCCAGTCATTGGTGGCTCGATTCTCGCTGTCCGCCGCCGACGTCTGCTACGTCTCGATGCCACTGTTCCACTCCAACTCCGTGCTGGCCGGATGGGCTGTCGCGGTCGCTGCGGGTGCCACGCTTGCCCCGGCGAAGTTCTCCGCGTCGGGCTTCCTCGCCGATATTCGGGAAGTCGGCGCCACGTACATGAACTATGTGGGCAAGCCGTTGGCCTACGTGCTGGCTACGGAGGAACAACCCTGCGACGCATCCAACCCGTTGCGCGTGGCCTTCGGAAACGAAGCCTCCGACCACGACATTGCCGAATTCGCACGGCGATTCGATGTCACGGTGTGCGACGGATTCGGTTCGACGGAGAATGCCGTCATCATCACCCGGGAGGAAGGAACTCCCACGGGATCCATCGGCAAGGGTTTTCCCGGTGTCGGGATCTACGACCCTGACACCTTGAGCGAATGCGCCACAGCCCGGTTCGACGCACACGGCATCCTGGCCAACCCGGATGAGGCGGTCGGTGAACTGGTGAATACCCAAGGGGCGGGCTTTTTCTCCGGGTATTACAACGACGACGGCGCCACCGGCGAACGGATGCGCCACGGCATGTACTGGTCGGGCGACCTCGCATACCGGGATGGCGAGGGTTGGATCTACCTGGCGGGCCGGACTGCCGACTGGATGCGGATCAATGGCGAGAACCTGGCGGCGGCACCCATCGAGCGGATTCTGCAGCGGCACCCCGCGGTGAGCCAGGTAGCCGTGTACGCGATTCGCAATAGGCGGGACAGCGACGAGGTGATGGCGGCGCTGGTACTGCGGGATTCGTTGACGCAGTCGGGTCTCTCCAGGTTTCTCGCCGCACAGGAAGATCTGCCACGGATTGGCTGGCCGCGATATGTGCGCTTGGCACGTAGCCTGCCCAGCACCGCAACCAACAAGGTGCTCAAGCGCGCGCTGATTTCGGATGGCGTTGATGTCGGCGACGACGAGCTGTGGCATCGAGACGAACGCGGCGCCGAGTATGAGTCCGCGGAGAACTCCCGGTAGCACTGTTCAGGTCGGCATCGGAATGGCCAGCGATGTGTGGTCGGACGCCCCACCCCAGCTGGTTCGGGCGTAGCGTCCGGGTATGGCGCACGTGATGCGGACTCAGGTGTGTGTCGCCGGCGGAGGCCCCGCCGGCTTGGTGCATGCGCTGCTGCTGGCGAGGGCAGGGATCAACGTTGTCGTTCTGGAAAAGCACGCCGACTTTCTGCGCGATTTTCGCGGGGACACCGTTCATCCGACCACCATGCGCATCATGGATGACCTCGGGTTTATCGACGAGTTTCTGCGACTGCCACATCAGAAGGTCGATCACATCGCCTTCGATGGCGACGGGCGGTTGCGCACCTTCGGTGATTTTCGCGCGCTGGCGTGGTTGGGGTACAAGCAGCCATACATCGCGTTCATGCCGCAGTGGGATTTCCTCGACTTCGTGGCTGAGAAGGCCGAGCAATACCCGGAATTCACGCTCGTCCGGAATGCGGAGGTCACCGGTCTGATTGTTGACGGCGACCGAGTGGTGGGCGTGCGGACACCCGACCTGGAGGTGCATGCCGATCTGGTCATCGCGGCGGACGGTCGCACGTCCGCCGTACGCGCCGCTTCGGGACTGGAAACCGCCGACGAGAGCTCACCGATGGATGTGCTGTGGTTCCGGTTGAACCGGCGACCGGGTGATCCCGACGAGACATTCGCGGTCCTGCGTAGAGGTCTGTTGTTGGCCATGATTCACCGCGGGGACTACTGGCAGGTCGCCCATCTCATGCCCAAGGGCGCCGGAGCACACAACGGCTCGCTGGACGCATTCAAGGAGCGGTTGATCACCGCCCGCCCGCAACTGCGCGAGCACGTGAACGATCTACGGTCCTGGGATGACACCAGCCATCTCGATGTCCGGGTCGATCGGCTCAAGACCTGGTGGCGGCCCGGTCTGCTGTGTATCGGCGATGCCGCGCATGCCATGTCGCCCGCCGGCGGAGTCGGCATCAACCTGGCCGTCGCCGATGCGGTGGCAGCCGCCAACATCCTGGTGGATCCGCTGCGTAAGCGGTGTGTCACCGACGAGGATCTCGCCAGGGTGCAAGGCCGGCGCGAACTGCCGACCAAGGTGGTGCAAGCGTTTCAGGTGTTCGTCCAGAACAACGTCATCAAGCCGGTTCTCACCGGCGACCTGTCCCCCATCAAACTGCCATTCTTTGTCGGACGGGGTCCGCTCAAGTTCGTGCCGCCCATCGCGGTCGGCAGAGGTTTACGTCCGGAGCGGGTGCACACCCCGGACGTGCACTAGCGGCTCGGCTCAGTGGGCCGCGGCATCCCAGCTGCGGCCATACCCCACCGAAACCTCAAGGGGCACATCGAGCGGATAGGCCGAACCCATGGTTTCGCGTACCAACGCCTCCAGCGTGTCCCGCTCGCCGTCGGCCACTTCGAAGAGCAGCTCATCATGCACCTGAAGGAGCATGCGCGACCGTAATCCCTTGTTTCGCAACGCCTTATCGGTAGCGATCATCGCGACCTTGATGATGTCGGCGGCGCTGCCCTGGATCGGCGCGTTGAGTGCCGCACGTTCGGCCGCCTCACGCCGCAGGCGGTCGCCACTGTCCAAATCGGGCAGGTAACGGCGCCGTCCGAGCACCGTCGAGGTGTAACCGTCCTTGCGTGCCTGATCCACCACGGCATGCAGGTACTCGCGAACGCCGCCGAACCGCGAGAAGTACTGATCCATCTGCTCTTTGGCCTCGTCGTTGGAGATCTTGAGCTGGGTGGCCAGTCCGTAGGCCGACAGACCGTAGGCCAAGCCGTAGGACATGGCCTTCACGCGACGACGCAACTCACCGGTGACCTCGTCGATCGGCACCCCGAATGCCCGGGCTGCCACGAATGAGTGCAGGTCCTCGCCAGTGTTAAACGCTTCGATAAGACCCTCATCGGCCGACAGGTGCGCCATGATGCGCATCTCGATCTGGCTGTAGTCGACAGTCATCAGCTCGGAGTAGCCCGCACCGACCACGAAGCCATCGCGGATCTCGCGCCCCGCCTCGGTGCGCACCGGGATGTTCTGCAGGTTTGGCTCTGTCGATGACAATCGGCCCGTGGCCGCGATCGTCTGATTGAAGGTGGTGTGAATACGCCCATCCGCGGCAACGGATTTCAGGAGCCCGTCGACGGTGACCTTCAGCCTGGTGACGTCGCGGTGAGTGAGGAGGTGCTCCAGGAATGGGTGCCCGGTCTTGTCGAAGAGCGTTTGCAGCGCGTCCGCATCGGTCGTGTAGCCGGTCTTGGTCTTCTTGGTCTTGGGCATACCGAGCTCGTCAAACAGCACCACCTGGAGCTGTTTGGGAGAGCCCAGGTTGATCTGCTTGCCAATCACCGCATAGGCGGCGTCTGCGGCCTCCCGGATACCGGTGGCGAATTGATTCTGCAGGGAGGTCAGGTGGTCGATGTCGACCGCGATACCGACCGCCTCCAGCCCCGCCAGCACCCGTAGGACCGGTAGTTCCATGTCGGTGAGCAGTGCCGCCGACTCGATGCGTTCGAGTTCGACATCGAGCGCATCGGCGAGGTCGATGACGGCACGGGCACGCAGCATCTGGGCCTGGGATAGCTTGGCCCCGTCCGCGCCGTCTTCGTCTAGTAGCGAAAGCTGTTGCTCTCCAGTGTCTTCGGCGCGCAGTTCACGGCGCAGGTACCGCAATGACAGGTCGTCGAGCGCGAAGCTGCGCTGCCCGGGGCGCACCAGGTAGGCGGCGAGTGCGGTATCGGAGGTGACACCGGTAAGTGGCCATCCGCGTCCGGCCAGCGCGTGCATGGCCTGCTTGGCCTCGTGGAGCGCCTTGGGGCGAGCCTCATCGGCGAGCCATTCGGCGAGAGCTGCCTCATCCTCTGGGGTGACCGTCGTGGTGTCGATGTACGCACCATCTCCGTCGGCGGAGGCGATGGCGATGGCCGTCGCATCGCCGTCATAGGGTGTGTAGGTCCCGACTACCGCGAGGCCGCTACGGCGGCCATCCGCGGTGTGTGCCGTCAGCCACTCGGCGACAGTGCCCGGCTCCAATGCCTGTCCCGCCAGCTGGAAGCCCTCGTCCACTTCGGGCTCCACGGCTTCCAGGGTCTCGAACAGCCTGTCGCGCAGCACCCGGAACTCGAGATCGTCGAAGAGGCGGTGTATCTGGTCGCGGTCCCAGGGTGCCACGGCGAGCTGGGCGGGCACATACGGAAGCGGCACCGTGCGCACCAGATCGGTGAGCTCGCGGTTCAGAACCACCGATGCCAAGTTCGCGCGCAGTGACTCGCCGACCTTTCCGCGCACGGTATCGGCCTTGTCGATCAGTTCTTGTAAGGATCCGTATTCGAGGATCCACTTGCTGGCGGTCTTCTCGCCGACGCCGGGGATCCCGGGGAGGTTGTCGCTGGGGTCGCCCCGCAGTGCTGCGAAATCGGGGTACTGGGTGGGTGTCAGCCCGTACTTCTCCTCCACTGCCTCCGGCGTGAACCGGGTGAGGTCGCTGACACCCTTGCGCGGATACAGCACCGTCACGTCCTCATTGACAAGCTGCAGTGCGTCGCGATCACCGGTGACCACATAGACCTTGAAGCCCTCGGCCTGCCCCTGGGTGGCCAGGGTGGCGATGATGTCGTCGGCCTCGAATCCTTCCTCGGCGAGCACCGTGATGCCCAGGGCCTGCAGCACTTCCTTGGTGATGTCGATCTGCCCGCGGAACTCGTCGGGCGTGGCCGAACGGGTGGCCTTGTAGTCGGGGTAGCGCTCGGAACGGAATGTCTTGCGGGAAACGTCGAAGGCGGCCGCCACATGCGTCGGCGCCTCGTCGCGCAGCAGGTTGATCAACATCGAGGTGAACCCGTACACCGCGTTGGTGGTCAGGCCGGACTGCGTCTTGAAATTCTCGGCCGGGAGCGCATAAAACGCCCGGAACGCCAGGGAGTTGCCGTCGAGCAGCAGGAGGGTCGGCTGTTTGGTCCCGGTCTTGGTTACAGGCGCAGTCACAGTCCTACCCTAGGCAACGGGGGCGACAGCACCTACGACCCCGACTCCTACTCCTCCCCTGATCCGTAGGGCCGGGTGAGGATTTCCAGGTAGTGGCCCGCCGGGTCCCGGAAGTAGACCCCGCGACCGCCGTCGTTGTGGTTGATCTCGCCTGGATGTTGTGCCCGCGGATCTGCCCAGTGCTCGAGACCGCGATCAGTGATGCGGCCGTAGATCGCGTCAAAGTCGTCCTCGTCGACCAGGAAGGCATAGTGCTGCGGGGTGATGTCATCGCCCGCGATGGTCGCGAAATCCAGATTGCCGCCGTGCTCGAGGGTGACGTTGAGGAACGGACCGACTTCCTGTGCGGAAGGCAGCCCGAAGATTTCGGTGAAGAAGCGCGCGGACGCGCCGCGGTCACGTGAATGAATGATGGTGTGGTTGAACGCGATACCCATGGAACCTCGCTACTTCGCCATCGCGGCATTGTCAAGGGCGGCGTCGAACAGGGCCCGGTGGCCGCGAATCACCTCGTGATGGCCGCGTGCCCAGAGGACCAGGGCGGCGGAGATGCTGTGCAGATCGAGTCCCAATGGCGTCAGCGCGTACTCCACCCGCGGTGGCACCTCGGCGAATGCGGTGCGCGTGACGAGTCCGTCACGGCGCAACAACATCAGCGTGCGGGTCAGCATGCGCTGCGAAATGCTCGGTACGGCGTCGTGGAGCTCGGTGTATCGGCGCGGGCCGTCGTGCAGCGTCGCGATGATCAGCACGCTCCATTTGTCGCCCACGCGGTCCAGGACCTCGCGGATGAACTCACCCTCTGCCAGCCCCACCCCGGCGCAAATACTCGGCAAAGCGGGGCTCTCGCGTTCCGTCACTACGCACATCCTTGTTCGCCAGCGCACACACGTGTGCCTTTTGTAAGAGGTTCAAGACTTCTTCATGATGGTGCTACGCACATATCAGAAGAAATGATACGACCAGGAGGTTAAGGATGGACAGAACCATGCTGGTGCTCGGGGCCGGCAGTGGCACCGGCGCGGCGGTGGCTCGTAGATTTGGCCGTGAAGGTTTCCACGTCGCGGTGGCGGGCCGGCGGCGCCAACCACTCGATGCCTTGGTGGCAGATCTCGCCGAGGAAGGAACAGCGGCCACCGCCTTCCCGACCGACCTCACCGATGAGGTCCGCCTTGCGGAGCTCCTTGCAGCGGTGACCTCTACGCTGCCCCCAATCGAGGCCATTTACTACGGCCCCTCGTCGCCGCTGACGTTCACCCCCGCACGCCAACTCACCGTGGCCGAGGCCGACCGCTACTGGGGGCTGCTGGTGCGCCCATTGATTCACACGGTGTCGACCACACTGCCCGGGATGATCGAGCGCGGACGTGGAGCAATCCTGGCCGCCATTGGCGGTACCGGCGCCAGGGCGATGCCGGAGATGAGCGGCCCCGGCCCGGCAGCCGCCGCGGCACGAAATTATCTGCAGGGACTGCATTTTGAAGTGGCACCGCGTGGTGTGTACGTCGGGCTGCTGACCATAGGGGCACTCATCCTCGGTAGCGAGATGGCGGCCGTGACCCCCCGCGACGCCTACGAGTTCCCGACGGTCGAGTCGGCGGCGTTGGCCGAGCAGTTGTGGGACATGTCTGCCGTCCGGAACGCGTTCGAGAATTTCGTGCCGACGGACTCGATATTTGGGCCATGATCCCGCCAGGCGGGAGACAAAACTGACACACGTTTCAATTCACTCATGAGCATGGGTAATCTGACCGGGTGCCTACAGATCAAGCCCCTGCCGTCGACGGCTGGTTCGACACCGACGAATCCGGCCAGCCCCACTTGATAGGCGGCAAGTGCACACAGTGCGCCACCATCGTGTTCCCGCCGCGTGCCAACAACTGCCCCAACCCGGCCTGTGACAGCGATGTTCTGGATCAGGTGCCGCTGTCGTCGCGGGGCACTGTGTGGAGCTACACCGAGAACCAGTACGCGCCGCCGCCCCCGTATCCGGTATCCGACCCGTACGAGCCGTACGCGATCGCCGCGGTCGAACTGGCGGCCGAGGGCATCATCGTGCTCGGCAAGGTGGTTACGGGCACCGGCGCCGCCGACCTGAAGGTGGGCCAGGCCATGGAACTCGCACTCGAACCGCTCTACACCGACGACGAGGGCGTGCAGCGTCTGGTCTACGCATGGAAGAAGGTCTCGGCATGAGCCGCACCCCGGATCCGGTCTACATCCTCGGCGCGGGCATGCACCCGTGGGGTAAGTGGGGACGTGACTTCACCGAGTACGGCGTCGCCGCGGCCCGCACTGCACTGCAGGACGCCGAATTAGATTGGCGTCAAATCCAATTCGTCGCCGGAGCGGATACCATCCGCAACGGCTACCCGGGCTTCATCGCCGGCTCGACCTTCGCCCAGAAGCTGGGATGGAACGGCGTGCCCATCAGCTCGACGTATGCCGCCTGCGCCAGCGGCTCGCAGGCCCTGCAGAGTGCCCGTGCGCAGATTCTCGCCGGCTTCTGCGATGTGGCGTTGGTCATCGGAGCCGACACCACGCCGAAGGGCTTCTTCGCGCCGGTGGGCGGCGAGCGCAAGGCCGACCCGGATTGGCAGCGTTTCCACCTCATCGGCGCCACCAACCCGGTGTACTTCGCGATGCTCGCGCGGCGCCGGATGGACCTCTACGGCGCGACTGCCGAGGATTTCGCCCAGGTCAAGGTGAAGAACTCTCGGCACGGTCTGAACAACCCGAACGCCCGGTTCCGCAAGGAGTCCTCCGTGGAGGACGTGCTGGCCAGCCCCGTCGTGTCGGACCCGCTGCGACTGCTGGACATCTGCGCCACCAGCGACGGCGCCGCGGCCCTGATCGTGGCCAGCGCCGATTTCGCGAAAAAGCATCTCGGTTCGGTCGAGGGTGTCCCGTCGGTGCGCGCGGTCGCCACGATCACCCCCAAGTACCCGCAGCATCTCCCGGAACTCCCGGATATCGCCACCGATTCCACCGCCGTGGTGCCGGCACCCGACCGCGTGTTCAAGGATCAGATCGTCGACGCCGCTTACGCGGAGGCCGGTATCGGCCCCGAGGACGTGAGCCTCGCCGAGGTGTACGACCTCTCGACTGCCCTGGAACTGGACTGGTACGAGCACCTGGGCCTGTGCGCCAGGGGCGAGGGCGAGCAGCTGTTGCGCAGCGGTGCCACCACGGTGGGCGGCCGGATTCCGGTGAACGCCTCCGGCGGCCTGGCCTGCTTCGGCGAGGCCATCCCGGCCCAGGCCATCGCGCAGGTGTGCGAGCTGACCTGGCAGCTGCGCGGGCAGGCCGGTGATCGGCAGGTCGAGGGTGCGCGAGTCGGGATTACCGCCAACCAGGGCCTGTTCGGTAACGGTTCGTCGGTCATCGTCGCGCGCTAGTCGCGCTCCGTGGTGATCGTCGGGCGTTAGCCTCAAGCGATGGAACGACAGTTCCACGCATACGGCCCGTCGCACTGGGTGATTCTTGCCGTATTCGTACTCGGCGCAGTGCTCTTGGTGTCGCGCGGGCGCAGGCTTACCGACGTCGGCGCGCGGCTGGTTGGTCGTGTGCTCGGTGCGGTGACCGCCATCATCTATGCCGTCATCTTCATCGCCGGATGCATCCCGATGCGCATTGATGTCTCGATGCCCCTGCGGCTGACCGACCTGGCGACCGTCGTCGCAGCATATGCGCTGTGGTCCCAACGGTATTGGGCATATGCGTTGACGTACTACTGGGGACTGGTGCTCAGTAGCCAGGCGCTCATCTCCCCCGTGCTGACCGGCCCTGACTTTCCGGGCTACGAGTTTCTCGCGTTCTGGTCGATACATCTGCTCGTGGTGTGGGCGGCCATCTATCTCACGTGGGGACGGGGCATGCGTCCGACGTGGCATAGCTATCGCCTGACTGCCACCGTCACATTGTCCTGGGCAACTCTCACCATGACGTTCAACGCCGTCGCCGGGTCGAATTATGGCTTTCTCAACGAGAAACCGGACACGGCAAGCCTTTTGGACCTGATGGGCCCGTGGCCCTGGTATGTGGTCCTCGCGACCATGTTGGTTCTGACGGTCTGGGCATTGATGACCTGGCCGTGGGAGCGGGCCGCGGGTAGAACAGGAGAAGGTCAGACAACGCCGAGATAGGCGGACCGAACGCTGTCGTCCTGCAGCAATTCTCGTCCGGCGCCCGATCGAACGACCGACCCGGTCTCCAGGATGTAGGCGTGATCCGAACGGCTCAGTGCCTGCTGCGCGTTTTGCTCGACCAGAACCACCGTCGTCCCGGAGGCGTTGATCTCCTCGATGATGTTGAAGATCTTCGTGATCAACAACGGTGCCAGACCCATGGACGGCTCATCGAGCAGGAGAATCTTCGGCCTGGCCATCAGCGCACGTCCGATGGACAACATCTGTTGTTCGCCGCCGGAGAGAGTGCCGCCCTCCTGGTGCCGGCGTTCGGCGAGCCGCGGGAACAATGCGTTGATCCAGTCGAGGCGTTCCCGGCGCTCCGCCCGTGACTTGAATTTGCGCCCGTAACAACCCATTTCGAGATTCTCGGCGACGGTCATGCCGGGAAATATCCCCCGCCCCTCGGGCGCCTGGACGATTCCCGCCTTGACACGCTTGTGCGCCTTCATCTTCGAGATGTCCTGACCCTCGAAGTAGATGGACCCGGCGCTGAGCGGGACCAGACCGGAGATGGCACGCATCGTGGTCGACTTACCGGCGCCGTTGGAACCGAGCAGGGTGACCAGCTCACCCTCCCGAACGTCCAGGGACAACGTGCGAACCGCCTGGATCGGGCCATAGTGGACCCCGACGTTGGTGAGTTTCAGCTGTACGGGAGGCACTTACCTCTCGCTTTCAGTATCGGGCGCGGCCGAGTCGAGCCAACCGGGTCCGTGGAATTCCTCATCGGCCACTCCTAGGTACGCCTCGATCACCGCCGGGTCGTTTCTGACCTCGGCGGGCAGGCCGTCGGCGATCTTCCTGCCGAACTCGAGTACAACGATGCGATCGGTGACGCCCATGACCAGCTTCATATCGTGCTCGATAAGCAGGACCGTGTACCCGTAATCGCGGATGCGCTGAATCAGCTCGATCAGTGATTCCTTCTCACTGGGAGTGAACCCGGCGGCAGGCTCATCCAGACAGAGCAGCTTGGGCTCGGTGGCCAGCGCCCGCGCGATCTCAAGTCTGCGCTGACTGCCGTACGGGAGGTCTTTGGCCTTGATGTCGGCGACATCGGCGATGCCGACGAAGTCGAGCAGCCCCAGTCCCACGTCGACGGCATAGTGTTCCTCGCGCCGGTGCCGTGGTGTGCGCAGTAGCGCGCCCAGCACCGAGGTCTTGTGCCGGGCGTCGGTACCTACCGCGACATTCTCCAGGGCCGTCATCTCGCCGAACAGACGGATGTTCTGGAAAGTCCGGGCGATGCCGCGCCGGGTGATCTGGTGTCGCCGCATTCTGCGCAGCGGTTTCCCGTCGAACACGATGCTGCCCGATGTCGGCTTGTACACACCCGTGATGGCGTTGAAGCAGGTCGTCTTGCCGGCACCGTTCGGGCCGACCAGACCGAGGATCTCGCCACGCCGGATATCGAAGCTCACCCCGTCGAGGGCTTGCAGGCCACCGAATTTGAGCGTCAGTTCCTTGACCTCGAGCAGCACCTCGGCCTCGGCGGAATCAGTCTCGTCGTCAGGATCCTCGGCCAGGTCCACCGCGGTTTCGGATCCGGTGAGCTCGACACCCTCCGGCTCATCCTCAGGACTGACCTTCTCGTGCTTGGTCATACCGGAGCCTCGGCTTCCTCGGGCTTCTTCGCGCCAATTCGCTCAGATGCCTTGCGCCAGTATGCCATCAGCTTCTGCTGCGCTGGGAACAAGCCCTGCGGCCGGAAAATCATCAGCACAACCAGCGCCAATCCGAAGAACAGATACTTCAGATTCCCGAGGTCCACGCCCTGCACTTGCACGCCGAGAAGACGGTTCGGCAGGTACACGATGATGAACGCGCCGAAGATCACACCGAGCTTGTTGCCCTGCCCACCCAGTACGACGGCGCACAGGAACAGCATCGAGTTGATGATGTTGAAGGTGGGCGAGGCCACGTACTGGACCTGGCCCGCATACAGAGCACCGGACAATCCACCGATGCTGGCACCAATCACGAAGGCCCACAACTTGAACCGAAACGTCGGAACCCCCATCATCTCGGCGGCATCCTCGTCCTCCCGAATAGCCACCCACGAGCGGCCAACTCGGCTGCGCTCAAGATTGCCCATCAGTATCAGCACCACCGCGATCAGGCAGAGCCCGAGCCAGTACCACCACACGCCATAGTTGAGGTGGCCACCCGAATTGCCGCTGGAGAAGACACCGCCACGGACGTACTGCTCCCCCACATGCGGATACGCGATCTTGTGCAGGCCCCGTGGTCCGTTGGTGACCTCCAGATTGTCGGCGAGCAGCCGGATGATCTCGCCGAATCCCAGCGTGACGATGGCCAGATAGTCACCCCGTAGCCGGAGCGTGGGTGTGCCCAGCACGAGGCCGAAGAAGGCGGTGATCGCGACGGCGATCGGCAGACAGGACAACCATGCCCAGCTCGAACTGAAGAAGGCCGATGTCCCCATCCGATTCCACGGACTGTCGGGACTCGTGAGCAACGCGACCGTGTACGCGCCGATGGCGTAGAAGCCGACATACCCAAGATCAAGCAACCCTGCTTGCCCCACAACGACATTCAGGCCTATCGCAATCAGCGCTACCATCGCGAACTGCGCCATCACCGGGCCGAAGGCCGTATTGGGGGTGTCCAGTAACGGGATCTTCCATACCGGCAGCAGCGCCATGAGCGCGAAACCGATGGCCCCGTACGCCCACTGGACAGGGCGTGCCAGCTCGGACCACCACCGGCGTATCGAGTCACCGGGCGCGAGTGCGCGTGCGGCCGTCATGCCTTCGCCCGCCCGAGGCTCTCACCGAGAATGCCGGTGGGACGGAACATGAGTACCAGCACCAGCAGGACGAATGCCACCACGTCGCGCCATTGTGTGCCGAACACCGCTTGCCCGTAGTTCTCCATCACGCCCAGCAGCAGGCCGCCCAGCAGCGCACCCCGCAGGTTGCCGATACCGCCGAGCACTGCGGCAGAGAATGCCTTGATACCCAACAGGAATCCGCCTGAGTAGATGATGCCCTGCGGCACCTTCAGCGTGTAGAGGAGCGCGGCCGCCCCGGCCAATAGACCACCGATGACGAATGTCGTCATGATGATGCGTTCACGCGATACGCCCATCAGCGTCGCCGTTGTCGGATCCTGCGCGACCGCGCGAATACCACGCCCGAACTTGGTGTGGTTGATCGCGATGTCGGTTAAGAGGGCCAGCACCAGGGCCGCCGCCACCACCACGACGGTGACGTTGGTGAGCGTGGCTTGGAAGGGAATGTGACGGCCGCCGATGTCAAAGGGGCCAAAGGTCCAGACTGGCCTGGGCGTCACCAGGCGGATCGGCTGCTGTGCATTGCTGCCGCCGTATCCCTTCAAGATTTTCGGCAGCACGAAATGCACGAATTCCTGGATGACGAAGGACATCCCGATGGCGGTGATGAGGAACGTCAGTGGCCGCGCGCCGCGGCGCCGCAGCGGGCGGTAGGCGACCGCTTCTAGTCCCAGCGCCGTGGTGGCCGACACCAGCATCGCGACGAGCATCGCAATACCGAGGTACAGCACAGTGAGCGATACGCCCTTGTTATAGGCATTGCCGCCGGGCGTGAAGCCGAGTACGACATCCAGGGCGAAGTACGCCCCGAACATGCCCAGCATGAAGACCTCGGAGTGCGCGAAGTTGATGAGGCGTAACACCCCGAAGACGAGCGTGTAGCCCACCGCGACCAAGGCGTAGATGGCGCCCCACGCCAAACCGTCGATCGTCAGCTGACCGATGCTGTTCCACAGTCCGTGCAGATCGAATGAAATTGTGCTGGCCTGCACACCTGTCTGTGCCATCCACCCCGAAATCATTTGCGGCTGAGCCTAGTCCCCTCGTATGCCCTATGTGACCTTATACACCCAGATAAGCGTCGAGGTTAGCTCTCCGTTCTCGTTCCACTTGTACTCACGCGCCACACCCTGCCCCTGGTAGTTCCGCACCCAATCAACCAAACCCGCCCGCGTGGTCTTTCCGGCGTCAATACCCTTGACCAAGATCGTCGCAAGGTCATACCCCTCGGTGCTGTACGTCCCGGGCTCCTGCGAGAACTTGGCGGAGTACTCCTTGGCGAAGGTGTCCGAAGCAGGCCCGCACGGGCAGGACAGCAGCGCGTCCTTGGCCGAGTCACCGGCCTGCTTGACGAACTCCATATCCTTGGTGCCGTCCGCGGACACGAATGTGGCGGTCACCCCGGCGTTGCGCAACTGCTGCACCAAGGGGGCCGCTTCGGCGTAGTAACCGCCGAAGAAGACCGCGTCCGGTGTGGCGCTCTTGAGCTGAGAGACCGCCGCGGAGAAATCCTTGTCCCCCTTCTTCACCGAGGCGTTGCACTCGGTTCCGAGCGTCCCGCGCACCGCGTTGGCAAGCCCGGAACCGTAGTCGGTGCTGTCGTCGACCACGCAGATCTTCTTGTACCCAAGCGTCTTCTTGAGGTAGTTGGCGACGGCCGGGCCCTGCACCCCATCGTTGGCCAGGCCGCGGAAGAACGTCTTCCAGCCCTGCTGGGTGAGTGTCACGTTGGTGGCCGAGGCCGTCGTCGAGACCAGACCGGCCTCACTGAAGATCTGGCCTGTCGACTTGGTCTCCCCGGAGAAACCCGGCCCGATCAGTCCAATGATGGTCGGGTCGCCGATGATTTGCGGAGCAATGTTGCTCGCATTCTGTGGCAGCCCCTCGGTATCGAACTCGCGGAGTTTGATCTGGCAGCCGGGATTAGCGGCGTTGTGCTTGTCGATGGCCAGTTTTGCCCCGTCGAGGATGTTGATTCCCAACGCCGCGTCCGGGCCGTTGAGGGCACCGGCCATCGCCAGGGAAATGTTGGTGCACTGCGCCTTTCCATCACCGGCAGGATCGGCCGCCGACTTCGCGTTGGACGCGGGGACCTCCGAGCCATCCTGAGCGATCTGCACCAACGGCGAGATCTTCAGGCTGGTCTGGTTTGAATCGTCCGACTGAGTGCCGGCATGACAACCGGCCAGGGCGAGGGTCACCGCGCCCAGCATGATCAGACTCGCGCGTGCACGCACGATTACCTCCGGATGGCTGGGGCTGACAGGGCGAAACAAAAACGCTGATCAGAAAACATAGTCAACCGCGGGGCAACGCGCAGTGCTTACTCGAGTTTCAGCTCGGCGCGTCGGTGTCGAGCGTTTCCAGTACCACCTCGGCAACCCGCTTCATGGTGGTCCGACGGTCCATCGCGGCGCGTTGGATCCATTTGAACGCCTCGGGTTCGGTAAGGCCCTGGGTCGACTGCAGGACGCCCTTGGCGCGCTCGACAAGCTTGCGGGTCTCCAGCCGGTCCGCCAGGGTCTGAACTTCCTTCTCCAGGGCGGTGAGCTCGCCAAAACGGCTCACGGCGACCTCGATGGCGGGCACCAGGTCAGTCTTGGAGAACGGCTTCACCAGGTAGGCCATGGCGCCGGCGTCGCGGGCCTTCTCGACGAGGTCGCGCTGGCTGAACGCGGTGAGGATCACGATGGGGGCGATGCGCTTGGCGGCGATCTCCGAAGCGGCGTCGATGCCATCCCGGCGCGGCATCTTCACGTCCATGATCACCAGATCCGGTTTGAGCTCCTCGGCCAGGTCGACGGCTTCCTGCCCGTCCCCGGCTTGACCCACCACGTCATAGCCCTCCTCGTGGAGCATCTCGACCAGGTCGAGGCGGATGAGAGCTTCGTCTTCGGCGACGAGCACGCGGCGCGCGGGGGCCGCCGGTTCGGTGTTCTGAGGGCCGGTCATGGCGACCATTGTGACGCATGTGGTCGCATGTACGGCGATACCCTGGTGAAAGTGATGAACCCCATCCCTTAAGGTTGGAGATCGCGCGACTGGCCGCTGGACAACAAAACGGCAGTAGCGCCAGGCCCTCGTATCCCAACTGGCAGAGGAAACGGATTCAAAACCCGTGCAGTGTGAGTTCGAATCTCACCGAGGGCACCATATTTGCAGGTAAGCGCACGGGCCTAAACTGGTCAGGACTGCAGTCCGCAGTCAGCCCAACCTAGCGGACACCCTGGACACCCCGGGACGCCCACTACTGAACACCGCGACCTTCATCGCCATAAGGTCAGCCTCCCTTGCACGGTCCCCTTAGTCCGGCAGTCCGGTCCATACCCGGCTAGGAGGGGTTGGCCAGATGATTGAGCGGTGCGACCAAATCGCTCATGTTTGTCTCCAGCCCAATAGCGAGGCGTAGCAGCGCTTTTGCGGTGGGGTTGAGTTTGTGATTTTCGTAGCGGTGGATGGTGTTGCGCGGTATCCCTGTGCGTTCGGACAGGTTGTCCAAGGACAATTTCTTGGCTAGACGCAAGCGCTGAAGTTCGACGCCCAACGCAGAAATATCAACAGCGACGCCAACGGTGTCCGGATCGGGTTGCGATGCGGACGGAGACACCCAACAAGCATTGGGTGGGCCACCCACCAGGGCATCCACCTATGCGTAGATAAATCTACCTATTCGTTGATGCGATTTCACAGCACCTCCTTACTGAGCCTGTAGTAGCGTGAGATAGCTGGCAACCAGCCGGACGATTTGTGAGCACATTCGAGAGCGGTATCGGGCCGAAAGATACAGGGGTGGGGGCACATGGTTGGACCCTCGGATGAAGTATTGCGGATCGATCCCGCTGCCCTCGCTGGCGCGTTCGGGCTGCTCGCCGATGTAGCGCAGCGCCTGGGTGGTGGGGTGCGCAGCGCTGATGGGCGAGTGCGTTCGGTCCTGGGCCACGGCTGGTCTGGGGGTGCAGCATCCTCGTTTTCTCCGATCTGGGATAGCTGGCATGACGAATCCGCCAATTCGGCGAAAGCCTTGACGAACACCACGGCTAAGGCACGCAGCAGCGCGCAGCAACTCCACGAGGCCAGCGAGCACCTCTAAATGGGTGCACGGTTCCGCGTTGATCCGGCTGTGATGGCCGATATAGCCGAGGCAGTCGTAGCCTTGCGGACGCTGATCGGCGAGTCTGTCGAGCAGGGCCGCGACGGGCAGAACAAGATGGCCGCCGCCTGGGAGGGCCGCACCGCGACCAGCGCCATTGAGGCGACCGGCAAGTGGGTGAGCGCCAACGGAGAACTCGGCGACATGTTCGGCAAGATCGTCGACTACCTGCGTGGTGCGCGCGAAGGCTATGTGCAGGCCACCAAAAGCAACGCACAGATGTGGTCAGCGGGCGGCGGCACGCAACTCGATGTCGACCCGCCGCAGCTGGCCGAATCAGGCAAGAGTGTCGATCACGCTGCCGATGGGTTATTGGCTGCCACGCAAGCTCTTTCGGGGGCACGCCTGAGTTTCAATTCGGGCCAAGACGATGCCGGGGAAAACTTCGGCGAGCAGTACGTGCAGAAGGCCAACCAGATCATCGGCGCTGTCTTCCAGACGTTGGGCGCTGCCCGTTCAGTGGGGCACGGCATCGGGGTGTCAGCAGCCAACTACGCCCTCGCCGAAGCGGCAGCCACCATCCCGCAAGCGGCCCCCTCCGTCAGCATGCCGGCCAAAATCCACGATCCGAAAGTGTCGGTGAGCATTTCCAACGCCAATGGCGGCGGTGTCATGGCCCCGGCGCTGTGGTCAGTGGTCGAGTTCTTCGTCGGCGATGTGTGGCCCAACGGCGACCCGGACGGGGCCAGGGCGGTCGCGGCGCCGTGGAAAGCGTTGTGGCAGGCGCTTCCTCGGGTCGCCGCACAATTACAGGCCGCTAAGGCCGGGATCTCAGCGCAGACGATGCCCGAAGCGCAGACCATCGGTAAGGCCATCGACACCATTACATCCTCGCTGACCCAGCTGGCGCAGCTGTCGGGCAAGCTCGCCAGTGAGCTGGAAGGGTTCGCCGATCAGGTCCAGCACGCCCAAGACAGTGTGCGGGATCTATTGCAGCGGTTATCACCATCGAACATGCTCGACACGTTGGGCGACTTTCTGTTTCACGGCGAATCACCGATAGATGAGATCAAGGCCGTGGCCCGCGACATCAAAGGCGTGCTCGATAACCACGGCCAACAAGTCGAGGCCCGCAAGTCCGATCTTCTCGGCATCGGGGCGCAGATCGATGCAGCCAAGGACGCGATCAAAGACTGGGTGTCCAAAGAGTTCCCGTCAGCGGCACCGGTCATCAACGCTTTGGTCAGCATGGATGCGGGGGCGCTCAAAAACATCACCGGAATGTTCACCGGCCCACTAGCGATGGTGACCGGTCTCGACCCCACCCGGTTCGTCTACGACAACCAAGGCGCACAACAGACCTGGGGCGGACTGGCGAAAACCGTGGGCAGCGCGTTGGACCCGGTCGGCACCACCGCCAGGGAAATAACCAAACTCATCCAAGACCCCGGTGGGCAGACCGACAAAACCCTGGAGACGATCAAAGCCCTCGTGGATTGGGAAGACGTCAAGAAAGGCGATCCGTGGGAGGCGGTCGGCTACAACCTGACCACCGCCGCCACGTTCCTGGTCCCCGGTGGCGGCGCAGCCAGAGCCGTCACCGTGGGCACCGATGCAGCCCGTGTCGGCGAAGGCGTGGCGAGCATCGAAACCAAAACCACCACCGCGCTCGGACGGGACGCCGCCGCCATCAATCCGGTGGCCGAGGTCAGTGCCCAGACCGGCAAGATCACCGAAACCTTGGGGAAGCTCCCCGACGGCATTAACCCTCGCGAGCTCAAGCTCGGCCCATCTACCGATGTACACCCACCAACGGCCACCATCAGCGAACCCAAGCCCGGCGCGATTGAGCACCCGGTCGTTCCGGCAGCCGAGACCAAACCCGCGATTGCGCAACCGGTTTCCGAGGGCAGCGGCGTGCCGGTGCAGGCAGAACATCACGGCACGCCCGCGATGGAACGCGCCGAGACCAGGCCGGCTGACGACGCTGCTGCCCTGGTCTCGCATGGCGGTGGCCCCGGATATGGCGAAGCATCGGGACACGGTGTGCCCGCCCTGGCCGAACACCCAGTACCGGTGGGTGAACGCACCACCGAGCTCGCACTCGCCGGACCCGCCGAGCACACCCCCGCCGCATCGTCGGCGCATCCCACACCACCGGATCGGCCCGGCCCCGGCCCCTCAGAAACCACCACACCCCAATTCGCCGAACGCGCACCCGCACCCGCAGACCACCTACCCGGCGAGCGCCCCGCCACACCTGGCGATCATGGCGCCCCACCTGGTGAGCGGCCCCTGGCACCGGGTGAGCGTCCGATCGAACCGGAAACCCCGCGCACGCCAGCCCATCCGACCGAAACCCCGCGACCCACAGACGGCCCGGTGCCGCCCGAACGTGCTCCCGCGCCACACAACACGCTGCCCGAGCACGGCGAGCCCCTCCC
>NZ_MAEY01000028.1:0-86386 GCF_002013745.1 Mycobacterium sp. D16Q16 | reverse complement strand
GCCATGGAGGCCTCGCGCCTTCACATCTGTTGTGAATAAACATTTCAGGAGGAAACACGATATGTCCGAGCAAATCTTCGCCATCAGCGGGATGCACTGCAACTCGTGCGTCATGGGAGTGACGGAGGCGCTGACCGCACTCGATCCGGTGCGCGAGGTGTCCGTCGATCTGGATCCCAAGGGTGCGTCGACAGTACGGGTTCTGTCCGACAGCGTGCTGTCAGTGGAGGAAGTTCACGACACGCTTGTGCGTGCCGGCGGTGATTTCGCCGTCGCCGCCGGATAGCGTCTACCCGACGAAAGCTGCAGTACTTCAGCCGAACTCGATCACCGTGTGAGGTGCGCGCAGCCGGTCGAGACCGGGCAGTGCGTACAGCATCGGGCCGGCCCAGCGCAGTACCTTGCCACGCCCGGCGGGCATCCGCAGCTCGCGCACGCTGCGGATGCCGGGGATGGCGCGGAGTTCTCCGTACTGATTTGCGGTGAACGAGAAGGGCATTGGTGGAACGGTGTACTGCTCGCTGAGTCTCATGCCGCGCTGGGAGTGCGTACTCAGGAACTTAGGCACAGAATCGAAAACCAGCCTTCCGTCGGGAAAACACTTGGCGCACTCGGTGATCAGATCGAACACCGGCTCGCGCTCCAGGTACTGGAAGAGGCCCTCGGCCGTGATCAGCACACCACCCGAGCCGTCGACCCGGTCCATCCATGAATAGTCGAGCGCGGATTGGGCACAGTAGTGCAACCGGTCCGATCGCGGGAGCAGCTGCTGGCGCAGCCGCACGATGGGCTCCAGATCCACCGATATCCAGGTGAGCTCGCCGTTGTCGACGCGCCAGAAGCTCGTCTGCAATCCCTCGGCCAAGGCCACCACACTCGCACGCGGATGCCCCGTCAGATACTCCCGAGTGGCTGTGTCGAATATCAAGGCGCGCAAGGCGGTAGCTTGGTGTGTGCGCCCGAAATGCTGGAAATCGTAATCAAGGCTGGTGTGCAGTGCGATGGCCATGGGGTCATCAATGATGCCGTCCGGCCGGGCCGCCTCGGTCGCCCGTTGATGCAGCGTGAGCAGTGCGGTCTCAGACACGCCGTCGAGGTGTCGAGCATCGATGACTGGCATGGGCCCGACTGTACGGGACGGTTACGGTACGTGGGAATTCCTGGCGCGCAACGATACATGTGATTTCGGACGCTGATTCTGATTGTGCGGGAACTTTCTGACGCAGGGTCCGACTACTCCCATGGAGACGCGAAACCGTTTGCGTCTATTCAGCAGGGAGGCGGCGTGTGACGGCACCGATATGGATGGCGGAGCCGCCGGAGGTGCATTCGGCGCTGTTAAGTGCGGGACCCGGTCCAGGCGCGGTGCTCGCCGCCGCCGCGCAGTGGCAAGAGATCTCGGACAACTACGCGCGCACGGCCGTCGAGTTGACCCAGGTCTTGGCCGGAGTTCAGGCAAGCAGTTGGCAGGGGCCCAGCGCGTCGGAGTACGTAGCGGCTCACGGGCCGTACCTGGCCTGGCTCGAGCAGTCTGCTGTCGAGAGCGCTGTCATTGCCACCCAACATGAAACAACCGCGGCGGCCTACGGCGGCGCGCTGGCGGCCATGCCCACCCTGGCCGAGCTCGCCATCAACCACCTCACGCACGGAGTGCTGGTTGGCACGAATTTCTTTGGAATCAACACCATCCCGATCGCGCTCAACGAAGCCGACTACGTCCGCATGTGGGTGCAAGCGGCGGCCACCATGAGTGCCTATCAGGCGACCGCTGAGGCCATGACGTCGGCGATACCGCCGACCCAGCCGGCACCCCCAATTCTCGGGCCCGGCGGTGAGGCCCGCAGTGACCAATCGGATGTGCCGGGTTCTCCGGACCAGATCATGAAGATGTTGCAGGGTTTTCAGCAGTGGTTCGAGAAGATGGGCTTCAACCCGGCGACCTCGGCCGTGCTCGCCGTGATCATGCTTTTCCTCTACGACTTGCTCTGGTACCCGTATTACGCCTCGTACCTGCTGCCGTTTCTCATTCCCGCTCTCAGTGGGCTCAGCGGTTTGGCGGCACTGGTACACCTTCGGCCCGCTCCGGCAGCGGTTCCGGCTCCGGCGGCAGCGCCCTCTGCGGACAGGCCAGCATTGCGGGCTGTGCACCGTCCGGAGGCGGGGATGGCGGCTGTGCCGCTGCCGGCGATGTCCGCGTCCCCTTCAGGCGGCTCGGCGCCGGCCACTCCCACGCAGGGCACTACCGCCCCGGCTTCCTCCGCCGCTCCGGCATCAATGAGCGGGATCACCTATGCCATACCCGGTTTGGTGCCGCCCGGGGTGAGCTTTGGCCCCAAGGGCACGGCGAAATCGTCGGATTCCGTCGTCGACACGATCGATGCCGCCGCGGCGGCGAGTGTGGCCGCGGTGGCTCCGGCTCGGCGCAGACAGCGCAGCAAGAGCAAGGTGCGTATCGGAGGCCAGCGCTACGAATACCTGGAAGAGACTGCCGGTATGGGTGCAAGGGCCGAATATTCCACCGAGACCGGCGCGACCAATAGGGGTGCCGGCAAGCTGGGATTCGCAGGCACGGCGCCCGCCGCGACCAGTGCGCACACCGCCGGGACGGTCCGATTCGGATCGGATGACACCCGGCAGGTGGTCCCCATGCTCCCGAGTACCTGGCAAACGGACAGTACAGAACAGTGATAGCCGCTCTACCTGTGTTTATAAGTAAAACTTTGGGGCTATTCACGGATTAGTCACTACTCACGGGCTTCTTTGCGCAGAACAATCGAAGACAGTCACCGGAAGCATCGGCGGTGGCGTTCCTGGATTTTCACGCAGAGAAGGGCAGAACAGTGAGTGAGTACGGGTGGACAGTGGTCGGCGCGGGCCCCGCGGGAATCGCGGCAGTGGGGAAGCTCCTCGATCACGGAGTGCCGCCCGGCTCGATCGCCTGGATCGACCCGGAGTTCGCCGCAGGCGACTTTGGTACGAAATGGCGTGCCGTGCCGAGTAATACGTCGGTCAAGCTGTTCATCAACTACCTGACGGGCGCGCAATCCTTCCGGTTCGCCCATGCACCGCATTTCGCGCTGAACGATCTGGCGCCCACGGATACCTGTCTGCTTGGCGATGTGGCGGATCCGCTGGTGTGGATTACCGGGCAGCTCTGTGAGCAAGTGAGTGCCCTGCGCACGACGGCAACGGGTCTGGCACTGCAGGGCGGCCGGCGGACCGTGCGGACCGAGACGGGTGATATCACTTCGAAGAACGTGATCCTCGCGGTTGGTTCGGTTCCCAAGACGCTCGACTACCCGTGGTTGAACGAGATCCCGATCGAGGCGGCACTCAATCCCGAGAAGCTCGCTGCGCTGCCGCTCGAGGGGGCCACCATTGCCGTCTTCGGCGCGTCACATTCGAGCATGATCGCCTTGCCCAACCTGCTGGCCGGTCCGGCGGCCAAGGTCATCAACTTCTATCGCGGACCGCTGCGTTATGCGGTCGACATGGGGGACTGGACGCTGTTCGACGACACTGGTTTGAAGGGGGAGGCCGCACGCTGGGCGCGGGAGAACATCGACGGAGTGCTGCCCGACCGGCTGCAGCGCTGCCTGGTCGAGAGCCCTGAATTCTCCGAGCTGCTCCAGAGCTGCGATTACGCCGTCTACACCGTCGGATTCAGCCCGAGGCCAATACTCGCTGCGCCGCAGTGGGGGCACCTGGAGTGCAATGCCGCCAATGGGATCATCGCTCCCGGTCTGTTTGGGGCCGGAATTGCGTTCCCCGAGTATCGGATTGACCCGATGGGCTTCGGTGAACACCGCGTGGGACTGCAGAAGTTCATGGATCGCCTCAACAAAGTGCTTCCGTTGTGGCTGAAGTACGGCTCGTGAGCGTCGGCGAATCCGTTGGCGCCGAACCCGATTACCGATTCACGCTCGCCAACGAGCGGACATATCTGGCGTGGGTGCGTACCTCGCTGGCTCTCATTGCCAGCGGGGTAGCCCTCATGCAGTTCGTTCCGGAGTTCTGGATTCCGGGTGCCCGGCATGTGGCGAGCATCCTGCTGGTCATCACCGGTGGCGTGCTGGCGATGGCGGCCGCGCGACGGCGGCGCCGGGTCCAGGACGCCATGCGTCGCAATGCGGACCTGCCGCCGAGTCATATGCCGACGTTCCTGAGCATCCTGCTGCTGGGGATGGTCGTGCTGCTGGTGGCGCTGCTGCTCAACGGCTAGCGATGTGCCAGGCCGCGTGGGTGGGCTCCAAACATGTCATGGACGAAGACCGCTAAACTGTTCGACGTTCCATTGCCTCCGTAGCTCAGTGGTAGAGCACCGCTCTTGTAAAGCGAAGGTCGTCAGTTCAATCCTGACCGGGGGCTCAACGCGCTATCTGGCATGTCGGTGCCGTCACGTAATTTCAGCCCATGGGACTGTGCCTTGGTTGCGGCGCACCGCTTTCTGGGCGAAGCCAGAAGATCTATTGCGGCAATGCTTGTCAGGCAGCAGCTCGACGCGACGCCAATACCCGACTGTGGCTCGAGTCTGGTGACGCCCGGGTGCGCAGCGAGCAGGGCCACTTCGTTCGGCTCTTTCTCGCCGAGGCTCAATCGGGCCGTTGTGCGATCTGCAGCGGCGCGAGCATCTGGCAAGACTCCCCGCTCGTGCTGGTCCTGGACCATATCGACGGAAACCCCGCCAACAATTGTCGAGAGAATCTTCGGCTGGTCTGCCCCAACTGCGACTCTCAACTACCGACCTACAAGAGCCGCAATCGCGGCAATGGCCGCAGTTTCCGCAGGCAGCGCTATGCGGACGGAAAGTCGTACTAGCCCGCCGACTAGATCTCACCTTCGATAATCCGCTCGGACCGTATCGGCCGCGGTGAGCCGGACGGTCGCGACGGCCGACGGCGCGGCAGGAAACCGCCCAGCGGACCGACCACGGAGCTGAGCGCTGAGACGGTATCGGTCAATAGCTCGATGGTGGGCGTCAGCGCATCGATGTTGGGCGCCACCTTGGCGGCCGTCTCCGACAGGTTGGCCAACTGCTGCAGCGGACCGTCCTTCGCGGTGAATTTGTCCAGGACGCCCTCTTCGCGCATCAGCCGTTCGAGAATCCCGTCCTCGGCGAGCAGCTGGTCGACCAGCCCGCCCGGTGCCAGCGCCCGGTCCAGTGCGCCGTCCTGTGAGGTCAGTCTGTCGACGGGCCCGTCCTTAGCGAAGAGCCGGTCCAGGACGCCGCCGGGTTCGGTGAGTCGATCAGCAAGCCCGCCGGGCGCCATGACGCGCTCCACCGGCCCGCCCGGCCGCAGCGCCCTGCCAATCGGTTTGTCTTCCTCCATGAGCTCGGCGACCTTCATCGCCGACTGCAACGGGCTCTTGCGTCCGGCCAGCCCCAGCAGGGATTCGACGGTGCCCACCAGGCCCGACCCGGGGGCATCGCGATGGCCGTCGTGGGGCTGCCCGTCCGGAAGTTCAGCGAGGATCTCGCGCCCGGTATCGATCGCCTTGGCGGCCACTGCCAAGCCGGTATCGGCAACGGCCAGCGAAATCTTGAGCGGCGCGGTGAGCAGCGACACCAGCTTCATGGCACAACTCTAGGGTGACTTTGCGTGGTTGGCTGACAATCTCCTGTGAAGAACTCACAGGAACCTCACAGCGAAGATCCAGCGCACCGTAAATTTTGAGGGGAAGATTGTCGGAGGTGAGCATCACGACTGAGACACACCAAGGAACTTTTCCCGCCAACGGCACCACCCCCGCCAAGGTGCTGGTGGTCGACGATGAGTCGAACATTGTCGAATTGCTCTCGGTCAGTCTGAAATTCCAGGGGTTTGACGTCTACACCGCCGACAGCGGCGCCGCCGCCTTGGATCTGGCCCGCACGGTTCGTCCCGATGCGGTGATCCTCGACGTGATGATGCCCGGAATGGACGGATTCGGCGTGCTGCGCCGTCTGCGGGCCGACGGTATCGATGCGCCGACGCTGTTCCTGACCGCCCGTGACGGTCTGCAGGACAAGATCGCCGGGCTGACGCTGGGCGCCGATGATTACGTGACCAAGCCGTTCAGCCTGGAAGAAGTGGTCGCCCGGCTGCGGGTGATCCTGCGTCGCTCCGGGATGGGCTCGGAGCCGGCTCGCAAGTCGCGACTCAGCTTCGCCGATATCGAGCTCGACGAGGACACTCACGAGGTGTGGAAGACCGGCGAGCCGGTTGCGCTCTCGCCCACCGAGTTCACGCTGCTGCGGTACTTCATGATCAACGCGGGCACCGTGCTCAGTAAGCCCAAGATCCTCGACCATGTGTGGCGTTATGACTTTGGCGGCGATGTGAACGTCGTCGAGTCGTACGTCTCGTATCTGCGGCGCAAGATCGACAACGGTGAGAAGCGGCTATTGCATACGCTTCGTGGCGTGGGATACGTATTGCGCGAGCCGCGGTGAGTAGCCGCCCCGGCGTTCGTCGGGGTGTACCGCTGCGGGTGAGCCTCGTGGTCGGAACCTTGGTTCTGGTTGCGCTGGGGTTGGTGGCATCTGGCATTGCGGTGACTACCACCATGCAGCGCACCATGATGAACCGCGCCGATCGCGAGCTGATCGACGCTGCGAATGGGTGGGCGAACCGGCCACCTCCACCCCCGCCTGCCTTCGACACCAATCGGCATCGGCCCCCGTCCTTGTTCTTCATCCGCACCACCGATGACCGTGGGCGGGTGGTCATCATGCTCAACGATCGCGCGCGCGCCGATCCGGACCTGCCATTCGACAACGATGTGGGCGGCCGTCCCGTGACGGTGCGCTCGGCCGACGGCACTACGGAGTGGCGTGCGGTGTCCCGCCACGACGCGCTGGGCGGGTACACCACCGTTGCCCGGGACATCACCGATGTGCGCACCACGGCCCGCGACCTGCTGTGGTTGCAGGTGGCGATAGGGATCGCGGTGCTGACTGTGCTTGGTATCGCCGGATATTGGTTGGTGCACCGCAGCCTGCGTCCGCTGGCCGAAGTAGAGGCGACGGCAGCCGATATCGCCGCGGGTCATCTCGATCGACGGGTACCGGAACGCGACCCGCGCACCGAGGTGGGCCGATTATCGTTGGCGCTCAATGGAATGCTGGCGCAGATTCAGCGTGCGGTGGCCGATTCGGAAAAATCGGCCGCAACCGCTCGAACTTCGGAGGAGCGCATGCGCCGGTTCATCACCGATGCCAGTCATGAATTGCGCACACCCCTGACCACCATCCGTGGCTACGCCGAGCTCTATCGCCAGGGTGCGGCCACCGACATCGAGCTGGTGCTGGGCCGTATCGAAGGGGAGTCGACCCGCATGGGTCAGCTCGTGGAGGACCTGCTGCTGTTGGCGCGACTGGACGCGCATCGGCCCATGGAGCAGCGGCTCGTCGACCTGCTGGTACTGGCCACTGATGCTGTCCACGATGCGAAAGCGACTGCGCCCGAACGCGATGTGGAACTGGAAGTCTTCGATGGCCCCGGCACCCCGGAGGTCATCGGCGACGAGCTGAGGTTGCGCCAGGTGCTGGGCAATCTGGTGAGCAACGCGCTCGGGCACACCACCGCCGCCGTCCGGGTCCGGGTGGGCACCGAGGGAGACGACGCCGTCCTGGAGGTCATCGACGCCGGGCCGGGCATGACGAAAACCGACGCCGAACGCGTCTTTGAGCGGTTCTATCGCGCGGACACGTCACGTACCCGCAGTAGCGGCGGAACCGGGCTGGGGCTGTCGATCGTCGACGCCCTCACCGCCGCACATGACGGCACCGTCACCGTGCATACCGCGCCCGGTGAGGGTTGCCGATTCGAGGTGCGGCTGCCGCGTGCCGATATGACCGACGACGAAGCCGAGATCGAGGACGTAGATACTGAGGTGTCGGAGGCTGAGGTTTCCGCGCCAAAGATCGTGCGGACTAGCCGATCTCAGCCAGCGCAGCCTTGATTTTCGCCTGTGCCTCGTCGAGGGATTCCGCCGAAGCGTTGGGGTCGGCGTTCTCAAAGCTGAAATCGGTCAGCGTGAAGCCCGGGAAGACATGGATGTGCAGGTGTGGCACCTCCATGCCCGCGATGATGTAACCGGCACGCGGTGCGTCGAAGGCCTTGCGGATGGCGCGGCCGACGCGCTGTGCGACGAGATTGACCTTCGCGAAAACGTCCGCGTCGATGTCCTGCCACTGGTCGATTTCGGCTCGCGGCACCACCAGGGTGTGTCCCTGGGTGATCGGTGCGATGGTCAGAAACGCGACGACGTCGTCGTCCTCGTAGACGAACCGACCGGGCAGTTCTCCGTTGATGATCTTCGTGAAGACGCTGGACATGTCCCTAGGTTAGTGGCCCGCCGTCTGGGCGCAGGCTGCGGACAGCTCGCGGGACACGGGTGCATGCGCGTCGCTACGGGCGGCTGGGCGCACCGTCATGCCGATCAGGCAGCCGGTGATTACCACCGCCGCACCGGCGAGTTCCAGGGCCGTCGGTTGCTCGCCGAGGGTCAGCCAGGACGCGGTGATGCCCACCACTGGGACCAGGAGCGAGAACGGCGCCACGCGGCTCGCCGGGTACAGGCCCATCAGGTAGGTCCACAGGCCCAGGCCGACGACGGTGGCCAGCAGCACGATGTACACCAGGCCGCCGAGTGCGATAAGTCCGCTGCGTTGATCGATCGAGGCCAGCGCGCGCCAGCCTGCCGATGGTCCCTCGGTCAGAGCCGACAGCGCGAACAGCGGTATGGGCGGTACCACCGACATCCACAGGGTGAGGCGCAATGGCGTGCGCGGATCGGTGTTGCCCGCCATGGCTTTTCGGCTCCCGATATTGCCGAAGGCCCAACCGAGGGCGCCGAGCAGCGTCAGGATTACCGGCACCAGCGCGGTGGACGCACCGTGTGCTGCGCGATCGGCCGCGATCAGCGCCATGCCGCCGACGGCAAGAGCGATACCCGCGATCTGCCGGCCCGACATCCGCTCGCCGAGCAGCAGCACGCCCAGGATCGCGGTGAAGGGCGCCGAGGCCTGTAGCACCAGGGAGGCGAGTCCTGTCGGCATCCCATTCGCCATGGCAAGGAACAGGAACGCGAACTGGACGGTGCCGAACCCGACTCCGTACAACAGGAACCACCGCATCCGAACCCGTGGCCACGGCACGAACAGGATCACCGGAACCGCCAGTACCGCGAATCGCATCCCGGCGAAGAAGACCGGCGGGAAATGTTCCAGCCCAGCGTGGATGGCCAGGAAGTTGACACCCCACAGCACTGCGACGGTCAGTCCGAGGAGACGGTGCCGGGTTGTCATGCCGTCGATCCTGCGCACCGAATCGATTCAGCACAATCTAATTAATGTGCACTATTAATGTAGATTTTCTTCATGGACCTGCGTCGCCTGCGGATTCTGCGTGAGTTTGCCGATCGCGGCTCCGTCGGCGAGGTCGCCGATGCGATGAGGCTCACCCCTTCGGCGGTATCGCAGCAGTTGAAGGTGCTGGCGCGCGAGGCGGGCGTGGCCCTGCTGCGGCAGGACGGCCGGGGTATCGCCCTGACGGAAGCCGGCCGCGCGCTGGTGCTGCGCGCCGACGAGGTAATTGCCGCTGTCGACCGGGCGGCGGAGGAGATGGTGGCCTACCGGGAGGGGACACAACCGGTTGTGCGGATCGCATCGTTCCCCTCCGGTGGGAGTCTGCTGCTGCCCAGGCTTGTCGCCGCCGTCGAGGGGGTGGTGGATGTGCGACCAGGTGACGAGGACGTGACCTACAGCGAGGCCCCCGGGTTGCTGACCGAGTACGACATCGTTGTCACCCACCGGGACGAGCGGGCCGCCGCCCTGCGGTCTGCGCGGGTGTGGTCGATGACGCTCATGCGAGAGCCGATCGATCTGCTGGTGCATAACGATCACCCACTGGCAGGGCGTGGCTCAGTGACGCCGGGTGAGCTGGCGGACGAGACCTGGATCAGTGTCCCCGAGGGGTTCCCGGTGGACGATGTTTTGGTCTCACTCGGGGTATCGGCGGGCATTCGGCCCCGAGTCCGGTTCCGGTTCAAGGATTTCCAGATTGTCGAAGACATGGTGGCCCACGGTCATGGCATCGCGTTGATGCCGCGATACGTGAGCCGGAGCCCGCGGGTGGCGCGGCTGGTCATCCGCGAGGTCCGTGCCGGGCGGCTGTACGAGGTGCTGGCCCGTCCCGGCGCCCAGCACCGGCCGGCAATTGCCGCGGCCATCCGCGGGTTACAGGACGCCGCGGCGGTACTGGAATCCCGATAGGCGCTAGGAAGAGTGCTCGGCGATGTGTTCGAGAACCAGTGCCGCCGTTTCGTTGGGCCGCTCCTCGGCGATCCAATGGGACACGCCCTCGAAGACCTCGAAACGATAGGGCGCGTCGACGTACTTGGGATTGGCATCGGCCGCGGCGCGAGTCACCGCGGAGTCCCCGTCGCTCCAGATGAAGAGAGTGGGCACCCGTACGGCCCGCGCCGGTGACCGCAGCGAATACCGCATCGCCCGGTACCAATTCACCGTTGCGGTAGTAGCTCCGGGCTCGCTGAACAGTTCCCGTATGCGCTCGGCGAGCCGGTCGGAGACCTTCATCCACTTCTTGCCGAACTTTTGGAACGATTCCCTATCGTTGAAGCTGAACAGCCATTCGGGAAGTCGTGGGATCTGGAACAGCAGCATGTACCAGGAATGCAGGATCTGGCCGCGCGGCATGGCATCCCGGAATGCGCGTGGGTGCGGCACCGACAGCACGGACGCGGTGTGCACCCTGTCGCCGTGGTTTCCGGCAAGCTGCCAGGCCACCGCAGCGCCCCAGTCATGCGCCAGCACATGGAATTTCGGAACCCCGGCCTGATCGGCGAGGGCCAGGATGTCGCCCGAGAGCTTGTCCAGGGCGTAGTTGCGCACGCCGATTGGCCGGGCGCCGGGGGAGTAGCCCCGCTGGTTGGGCGCCAGCACCCGGAATCCGGCGTCCGTCAGCTTCGGAATGATCTCCGACCACATGGTCGCCCGCTCAGGAAAACCATGCAGTGCAACGATCACCGGTCCGTCGAGCGGGCCCGCGTCGATGACGTCGAAGGTCAGCCCGTCATGGGTGAACGTCGACAGGCGTGTCGCCGCGCTCATCGGACCGCGAGCTTCTCACCGGCCTTCAGATACCGGCCGGTCTGCAGATCGTGTCCGTACCCCTCGATGAACTCACCGAGACGGAACACCACCTTGCCGCCTACCGCGGTGGCCATGACGGTCTCGTCATTGCGGTTCACCATGCGAGACAGGTTGTCGAAGAACGGAGCCTGCGCCTCGTTGTAGGCGTCGACGCTGCTGTCCAGCTTCTCCGGGTCGATGATGACGAAGTCGGCACGGTCGCCCTCACGCAGGTGCCCGGCGTCCAGCCCGAACCAGTCAGCCAGTTCGCCCGTGAGTCGATGCACGGTGTGGCCAAGGGACAAGACGGGTTTCCCGGCCTTCTGGGCGTCGTTCATGCGCTTGAGGAAGCGCAGGTGGAAGTTGTAGAACGCCATATTGCGCAGGTGCGCACCGGCATCGGAGAAGCCCAGCTGGAAGTTGGGGTCCTTGGCCATCTCATCGAGCACCTTGGGGCGGTGGTTGCCGACGGTCGTCGTCCAGCGGACGTTCTTCTCGCCGTTCTCGACCAGGACGTCCAGGAAGGCATCCAGTCCCTCGATTCCGCGCTCGTCACCGATCTGACCGAAGGTCTTGCCGATCAGCGCGGCGTCGGGGCATTCCACGATGACGGCATCGTGGAAGTCCTTGTGCCACAGGCCTGGCTTGTGCTTCTTGAGGGCGAACTCGCGCCGGAATTTGCGGCGATACTCCTTGTCGGCCATCAGTTTGTTGCGCTCCAGCTGCTCCTTGATGTGCAGGGCGGCGGTGCCCGCACCGAACTCCTCGAACACCGGCAGATCGATGCCGTCGGAGTACAGCGTGAACGGCACGGGCAGGTGCTGGAACTTGACGTTGGACTTGAAGATCTTGTTGCCGATTCGGGCTGCGGCGCTGAAGAACACGTTAGCGCCCTTGATGCTCTTGGAGTCGGCCGCGACCAGCAGGCTGACGGGAACAGCCTTGCGGCGCTTGAAGAAACGTGTTCCCGTGGACAGGAAGAACAGCACCGCGGTGGCCGGGTTGTTGATGTTCGGGGCGCTCTGCAGGATGCGATCACGCTTGCGCAGCACGTTGATGAGGCGCCACCGCTCATGCCACCATGCGTAGGTCGACGGCAGCGCGCGCGAGCGGTAGCGGTCCCCATCGAGCTTGTCGATCGGGGCGTCCATGCCCGACATCCCCAGCATGCCGGCATCGAGTGCCTTCTCGAGCATGTCAGCCATCCGGTCGAGTTCCGTGCGAGTGGGGAAGGACCAGTTGTTGGTGGCGCGGCCCAGTCCCATGACGGCGGTGCGCAGATCCGAGTGTCCCAGGAAGGACGTCACATTGGGGCCGAGCGGCAGCGCGTCGATCTTCTTGACGTAGCTTTCCGGATCGGTCCAGTCCTGGAACTCGTTGAGCGCGCCGATCACATGCTTGCGAGGCACTGCCTCCACCCGGCTGAATAGGTCGGCGGCGTCCTCGGGCTTGGCATAGACGGTCGACATGGAACAGCAGCCCAGCACGATGGTGGTGACGCCGTGGCGCACCGACTCGTCGAGGCCGGGGTTGAGCAGCACCTCGGCGTCGTAGTGGGTGTGCATATCGACGAATCCCGGGAGCACCCACTTGCCACCGGCATCGATCACCTCGGGGCAATCGGTCTCGTCGAGCTCCGCGGTGGAGACGGTGGCAACCCGCCCCTCCTTGATACCGAGGTTGGCCCTACGGGGTTCGGAATTGGTGCCGTCGAACCAGAGGCCATCGCGAATGATGAGGTCGTAGTCGCTCATGGGGGCTGCCCTTCGTTGGGTGTTACGGCGAGTCTAAAAAAGATGGCAACCAATCACAATGTTAGTGATGGGGGCCACATTGGAGCGGTATTCCTCTAGTGTGCACCCGTGAGTCCCACCCAGGCCGAGCGCCGTGAATCCACGATCGCGCGGCTGCTCGATTCCGGTATCGGCACCATCGCTGAGCTGGGATATTCGCGTGCCTCCGTGCAGCGGATCGCGAAGCGGGCTGGGCTCTCCTACGGGGCGCTGTTCCGGCATTTTCCGACTGTCGGTGAGTTCATGGCTGCGGTGGCGCGCGAGACGTTGCGTCGCCAGCTGGCCACTGTGCGCGCGCAGTTCGATGAGGCAGGCGATCGCCTTACCGAATTCGAGGACGTGATGGCGGTGATGCGCTCCCTCAAGGAAGAGCCCATTAACGCCGTGCTCTACGAACTCATGGTGGCCGCGCGTACCGACTCCCAGTTGCGGGAGACCTTGCAGGTCGCGGTGGCCGAATACGGCGCTCAGATGGTGGCGCTGGCGCGATCGGTACCGGGGACCGACCGGCTATCCGACGCGGACCTCGTCACGTTGGTCTTCATGATCACTGACATGTTCGACGGGGAGGCACTGGTGAAGACGCTGCGTCCCTACCCGGAGCTCGTCGCGGGCAGGGACGAGCTGCTGGCCAAGCTGCTGCGGGGATACCGCCCGGATGCATAGCCAGGCATACCCGAGCCGATAGGGTCTGGGGCATGCGCGTCCTTGTCATTGGGTCCGGTGGCCGTGAACACGCTTTGTTGATCGCCCTCAGGCGTGACCCGAGCGTCGACTATCTGGCGATAGCCCCCGGCAATGCGGGCACCGCAGCCGTGGCCGAGCAGCATGCCGTTGACATAGGCTCCGGTGCCGAGGTCGCGGCGTTGGCTGCCAAGCTGAACATCGATCTCGTCGTCATCGGCCCCGAGGTGCCGTTGGTGCTGGGTGTGGGCGACGCCGTCCGTGCGGCGGGTATCGCGTGCTTCGGCCCCTCGGCGGCTGCCGCGCGCATTGAGGGTTCCAAGGCGTTCGCCAAGGACGTCATGACGACCGCGGGCGTGCGCACCGCGCGCAGCGAAATCGTTGACAACCCTGCGCATCTGGATGCCGCGCTGGACCGGTTCGCGAGCGAGCCGGCCTGGGTGGTCAAGGACGACGGGCTGGCAGCGGGCAAGGGTGTGGTGGTCACCGACGATCGCGCCGCGGCTCGTGCTCACGCCGCGAGCCTGCTCGACGACGGCCATCCGGTGCTGCTGGAGTCCTTCCTGGACGGGCCCGAGGTCTCGCTGCTGTGCATTGTCGATGGCGAGACGGTGGTGCCGCTGCTGCCGGCCCAGGACCACAAGCGAGTCGGTGACGGCGATACCGGTCCGAACACCGGCGGCATGGGCGCGTACAGCCCGCTGCCTTGGCTGCCCGACGAGACCGTCGCCGAGATTGTCGACACCATCGTCAAACCTGTTGCCGCTGAGCTTGTTAAACGCGGCAGCACGTTTACGGGAGTTCTGTATGCGGGGCTGGCGATCACCTCGACCGGCCCGTCTGTCGTCGAATTCAATTGCCGCTTTGGCGATCCCGAGACGCAGGCGGTGCTGGCGCTGCTGGAATCGCCATTGGGGCAACTGCTGAATGCCGCCGCGACCGGCGTCCTCGAGGACTTCGGGCCACTGCGCTGGCAGAAGGGCAGTGCCGTCACAGTGGTGCTGGCCGCCGAGAACTATCCGTTGCGTCCGCGCACCGGCGACGTGATCACCGGCTCCGAGGCCGAGGGTGTGCTGCACGCCGGGACAACCCGTCGGGAGGATGGCGCCGTCGTGTCCTCGGGTGGCCGCGTGCTGTCCGTCGTGGGTACCGGTACCGACCTGCGGGCCGCGCGGGCCGACGCCTACGCGAGGATCGAGGCAGTTCGCCTGCCGGGCAGCCACTTCCGTAGCGATATCGGATTGGCCGCCGCCGAGGGGCGCATCAGCGTCTAGGGGCGGGCAGATGCGACACCGGTGGGTGATCACGGGAACGATCGTGGTGGTTGTCGCCGTCGTGCTGCTGGCGGTGAGCTGGAAGTCGAACACGTCCCAAGCCGTGCCGGCGCCTGATGTCCATGAACTGTCTTTGTGTACTGCCTTTCTCGCCGTCAGTGAGCGTGCCGCACCCGAATTCGACGACTTCGCGAAACTGACAAAGGGTCGCACGTGGTCGTGGCAGGACACGCGGATCGGACCTGCCGCCTCGGCGCTCAGCCAAGCCTTGCGGCGTGAGGCGGAATCACTGCGGGTGTTGATGCCAGATGATCATGCCGACCATGGAATGACGCTGGAGGCGGACATCCGTGGAATGGCGCAGGACGATGTTGTGCTCGCCAGCAAGCTGGCTCGGCGTGACGGCCTGCTCGTGATCGACGCGCTGGTCCTCCGTTACGAATTCGCGCATCAAGCGGCGGCGCGTTCCTGTGAAACGGCCCGTGAGTTTGATGGCATCAGGCAGGAACAAGTGCGTCAGTGCGAAGACCGGCGGTCGGGTTCGATTGCCAACTGGTGGACGGTCCGTTGTGTGCAAGCGCCCAAGGAACCCTCGATGACCTTCGAGATCCCCCCGAATCCGGGACTCTAGGCGGCCAGGATCGGCGCGATCCAGCCCAGTGCCTGCGGGACCTGAGATAACCAATACCCGCCCTCATGCGCGCCCGGACCGAACTCGCCGGCTGGCGGTGCCGCCAGCTGCTCGGCGAAAACCTTACTGGCGGTGTAGAACCTGTCGTCATAGCCGGACGACACCCACAGCGGCATCCCGTTGAGCTGGGGTCGCCCGAAAACCGAGTTCTCTTCCCAGTTTTCCTCGTTGTCGAAGGCGTCTGCGGTGGCTTCGGGATAGGACAGCCAAATCGACGGGCTCACCGCGGCGACGGCGGCAGTCCGGGGCCCGCCCAGGCGAGCGCCGTTGAGCAGCGCGCCGTAGCCACCCGCGGACCATCCCATGAAGGCGACGCGGGAGATGTCGAGCCCCTCCTGGTCGGCGAGCAACGGCAGAAACTCGTCGATGATCATCGCGCCGGGATCGTCGCCGTTCTGGTGCGGATGCCAGTAGCTGTTGCCCCCGTCGATCGCGGCGACCGCGAAGGGCGGGGCCCCTGCCGCGACCAAATCCCCGAGCATCCGCTCGTAACCCCAGTAGATGGTCCGCTCAGCGTTCTCGTCGCGGCCGTGCAACATGATGACCGGGCGCACGGGCCAGTCGACTCCGGGCGGCCTGGCTACCTTCCACCCGGTGGGAATGCCTCCACGGGCCTCGGAGACGAAGGACCCGCTGGTGACGTCGGCGGCAGCCCGTGCGGGTGCCGCCAGCGTCGGAAGAAGCGCAGCACCAGCCCCGAGCGTGGCACCCATCTGCAACAGGCGACGTCGGCTGATTTCGGTCACGGCGCCATAATGCCAGCGGATGGCAAACCCGTCGAGGTCCAACCAGTTGATCCGGCAGTCGTCCTACGCGGTGAGCAGGGGCGACATCCAGGCCAGTTCCGCGCCGATTTGCGAGCTCCAGAAGGAGCCGTCGTGGCCGCCGGGACTAAACCCGCCCGCGGGAGGAGTCGGCAGCTGGGCGATGAATTGCTTGGTGGCGCTGTAGAACGGATCGCTGTCACCGCAGTCGATGCGCAGCGGGATGGAGTTCAGCGCGGCCAGCCCCCATACCGAGTTGGCGGCGTAGTCGTCGGCGCTATCGAAGGCACCCGGCGCCGCCGCACCCGAGGATGTCCACAGCGCCGGACTGACCGCGGTGATGGCGGCGGTGCGTCCGGCGCCCAGGCGTGAGCCCAGCAGCATGGCGCCGTACCCGCCCATGGACCAGCCCAGGAACGCGACGCGCGAGGTGTCCAGTCCCTGCTCGGCAAGCAGAGGAATGAATTCGCTGAGCACCATGGCGCCGGAATCCTCGCCCGAGGCCCGCTTGTGCCAGTAGCCGCCGCCACCGTCGACGCTCACCAGGGCAAACGGCTTGGCGCCCGCGGACACGGCCTGCGCCAGCATGTTCTCTACGCCGCCTTCCATGACTCCGGCGGCTGTCTGGCCCTTGCCGTGCAGCGCGATGATGGGCCGGATAGGTCCGGTGACGCCGGGTGGCCGTGCGATACGCCATTCGGTGCGGACGCCTCCGCGCGCCGCGGAGACAAACGAGCCCGCGGTGATGGCGCCGTCGGCATGGGCGGGGAATGCTCCCATACCGGGGAGAGTGGCGAGTGCGGCGCCGGCACCGGTTGCCGCGCCAAGCTTGAGTAGGGAGCGTCGGGACAGATCGCGCATGTCGACCATCATGCCGGTTCCGTCCAGATCCGAGAGATTCGATAGCGTCGCAGCCGTGGTAGCTCTCTCGCAGCGCTCTGATGTTCCGCCGTTCTACGTCATGGACGTGCTGACGGCGGCCGCTGCGCGCCAGCGTACGCACGGGGACGTGATCTCCCTGGCCGCCGGGCAGCCGTCGACGGGTGCTCCCGCGGTGGTTCTCGACGCGGTGCGCCAGGCACTCGGCACGCACGTCCTCGGATACACCGAGACACTCGGACTGCCGGAGCTGCGTGACGCGATCGCCGAGTACCACCGTGAGCGTTCGGGCGTCGAGGTCCAGGCGGACGATGTCGTCGTCACCACGGGATCCTCGGGCGGATTCACGCTGCTGTTCCTCGCGGCCTTCGACGTCGGCGATACCGTCGTGATGACGCGGCCCGGATACCCCGCGTACCGTAATTGCCTTGCCGCACTGGGCTGCCGGGTTGTCGAGATCGACTGCGGTCCGCAGACGCGATACCAGCCCACGGTCGCGATGTTGGAGGCCGTCTTACAGGAGGAAGGACGGCCGCCGGCAGGTCTCATCGTCGCCAGCCCCGCCAACCCCACCGGCACCATCATCGACGCAACCGAGCTGGAGGCGCTCGCGCTGTGGTGTGAGGCCAATGGCACCCTACTGATATCCGATGAGATCTATCACGGACTGTCTTACGGCGACCAAAAGACCTCCAGTGCATGGGAGTTCAGCCGCGAAGCGGTGGTGATGGGCTCGGTGTCGAAGTACTTCTCAATGACGGGCTGGCGGCTGGGCTGGATGCTGGTGCCGCGCCGGTTCCTGCGGGCCGTCGATCGGCTGTCCTCCAACTTCACCATCTGTCCGCCGGCCGTATCTCAGTACGGAGCGTTGGCGGCGTTCAGCCCCGAGGCGCGTGTCGAGCTCGACGGGCATGTGTGCCGGTACGCGGCCAACCGGACCCTGCTCATCGACGGTCTCGCCGCAGCGGGAATCTCCAAGATCGCGCCCCCCGACGGCGCGTTCTATGCATATGCCGATATCGAGCACTTGACCGGTAACGCCGAACAATGGTGTGCGGACCTGTTGGCGCGCACGGGGGTAGCCGTCGCGCCCGGCATCGACTTCGACACCGTGCACGGTCGCCACACCATCCGCCTGAGCTTCGCGGGAAGCCCAGATGCGATCGAGGAGGCGTTGGCGCGGCTTGGTCGGGGCTGATGCCGACTGCTTGCATGAGATAGCGCAAAACGCCCGTGAGGATGCGTCGCTGCTGGCAGCATGACATGACGTGACACTCAGGCAGCAGGTGGAGGTGTTCCCCGACGGGAATGCCGTGCACCGTCCGCAAGCCACCCCCAAGGGGGAGCGGAGGCGGCGTGCCCTGATCACTGCTGCAGCTGATCTATTGCGAGACAATGGTATCGATGCGGTGCGGCACCGTGCCGTGGCACAGCGCGCGGGCCTGCCACTGGCGTCGACCACGTACTACTTCTCCTCACTGGAGGACCTCATCGCGCGGGCCGTCGAGCATGCGGGAGCCCACGAGCTGGAACAGATCCAGGAAAGGCTGTCGTTGGTTCAGTACCGGCGCCGTGGAGCGTCCGCCACCGCCGAGGCGGTGGTGGAACTGTTGTTCGGCACGCCGGGCTATGGCAGCGGGGAACAGCTCGTGTCCCGGTACGAGCGTGAGCTGGCATGCAGTCGCCATCCTGAACTGCGCGAGGTGCAGCAGAGGTTGCGTGGGCAACGCGACGACGCGGTGGCCCAGGTTGTCCGCCGGTCCGGTCGTTCCATCGACAACGACCGTGTCGCGGTGCTGATTTCAACAGTCGACGGGGCGATGGTGGGTGCGCTCACCGAGGCCGCCAGCAGTCCGCAGGCGACGGCGACGGCGATGCTGGTGGACGTCATCGACGTGCTTGCTCCCCTGGAAGCCGAACAGCTGGCCGAGTCGATTTCCTACCCCCCATAGACTCTAGTTGTGCAAATCCCTAACGTTCTGGCATCCCGGTACGCGAGCGACGCCATGGTTGCGCTCTGGTCGCCGCAGTCAAAGGTGGTGCTGGAGCGCCAGTTGTGGATCGCTGTGCTGCGCGCACAACGCGATCTCGGCATCGATGTCCCCGACGGCGTCATCGAGGATTACGAGCGGGTGGTCGAGAACGTCGACCTGGATTCGATCGCCGCGCGCGAACGTGTCACCCGCCACGATGTGAAGGCGCGTATCGAGGAGTTCAACGCGCTCGCCGGGCATGAGCACATCCACAAGGGCATGACGAGCCGCGACCTCACCGAAAATGTGGAGCAGCTGCAGATCCGCCGGTCGCTGGAGTACGTCCACGCGCATGGCGTCGCTGTGGTGGCGCGGCTCGCGCGTCACGCCGTGGAGTACCGGGACGTGGTGATGGCCGGGCGCAGTCACAATGTGGCTGCACAGGCAACCACCTTGGGTAAGCGGTTCGCGTCGGCGGCCGACGAGACGCTGATCGCGCTGACTCGGTTGCGGGAGCTTTTGGACCGGTACCCGCTGCGCGGGATCAAGGGTCCGATGGGCACCGGGCAGGACATGCTCGACCTGTTCGACGGAGATGTGGTCAAGCTGGCCGAGCTGGAGGACCGTGTCGCAGGATTCCTGGGCTTCTCCAGCACCCTGACCAGTGTTGGTCAGGTGTATCCGCGCTCGCTGGACCACGATGTGGTGTCCGCGCTCGTTCAGCTCGGCGCCGGCCCATCCTCGCTGGCGCACACGATTCGCCTGATGGCGGGGCACGAGCTGGTCACCGAAGGTTTCGCACCTGGGCAGGTGGGCAGTTCGGCGATGCCCCACAAGATGAACACCCGCAGCTGCGAGCGCGTCAACGGCCTGCAGGTGATTTTGCGCGGGTATGGCTCCATGGTCGCGGAACTGGCTGGGGCGCAATGGAATGAAGGTGACGTGTTCTGTTCGGTGGTGCGACGTGTCGCGCTGCCCGATGCGTTCTTCGCCATCGACGGGATGATCGAGACCTTCCTGACGGTGCTCGACGAGTTTGGTGCGTATCCGGCGGTGATCGACCGGGAGCTGCGTCGCTACCTGCCGTTCCTGGCGACAACCAAGGTGTTGATGGCTGCGGTGCGTGCTGGGGTCGGCCGCGAGGAAGCCCACGAGGTCATCAAGGAGCATGCCGTCGCGACGGCACTCGCCATGCGCGAAAAGGGCGCCGAGCCAGACCTTTTGGGCTTGCTCGCCGCAGATCCCCGGCTACCGCTGGACGCTTCGGTGCTTGAGGCCGCGCTGGCGGACCGGGCGTCGTTCACCGGTGCCGCCGCCGATCAGGTCGATCGAGTGGCGGCCACGGTCGCGGCACTTGTCGACACCCACCCCGAGGCCGCTGCCTACAACCCGGGCGCCATCCTGTAGCTCATGGGCGGCGCGGCTCTCGATGGGGTGGACCTGACCGACCTGGACAACTTCGCCGGTGGATTCCCGCACGCCCTGTTCGCGAGGCATCGGCGCGAGGCGCCGGTGTACTGGCATGAACCCACCGAGAACACCCCTGATAACGAGGGTTTCTGGTCGGTGGCCACGTACGCGGAAACCTTTGAGGTGCTGCGTGATCCGGTGGTGTACTCGTCGGTGACCGGGGGCGATCGCCCGTACGGAGGCACCCTGATACAGGACCTGCCGATCGCCGGGCAGGTGCTCAACATGATGGACGATCCGCGACACCGCCAGATCCGCAAGTTGGTGAGCTCCGGTCTGACCCCCCGCATGATTCAGCGAGTCGAGGACGACCTGCGGGTACGGTGCCGGACGTTGTTGGACGCGGTCGAGCCGTCCACGCCCATCGACTTCCTTGTCGATATCGCCGCAGAGTTGCCCATGCAGATGATCTGCATCCTGCTGGGAGTGCCGGAGTCTGATCGGCATTGGCTGTTCGAGGCCGTGGAGCCCAGTTTCGACTTCGGTAAGTCGCGGCGCTCACAGGTCACCAGCTCGTTGGGTGATCCGAGCTCCGGTATGTACCAATACGGTTCGGAGCTGGTCGCGTTGAAGCGCGCGGCACCCGCCGATGACATGTTGTCGGTTGTGGTCAATGCGACGGTCGACGATCCGGAGGCGCCGTCGCTGTCGGATGCCGAGCTGTACCTGTTCTTCTACCTGCTGTTCAGCGCCGGTGCCGAGACAACGCGCAATGCCATCGCCGGTGGTCTGTTGGCGCTGCTGGACCACCCCGATGAGTTCCGCTCCCTGCGTGAGGATCTTGGCCTGCTGCCGACGGCGATCGAGGAGATGCTGCGCTGGACCTCGCCGTCGCCGTCCAAGCGTAGGACGGCGACCGCCGATGCCACGCTGAGCGGACAGGAGATCGCCGCGGGCCAGAAGGTGGTGGTCTGGGAGGGTTCGGCGAATCGGGATGCGCTGGTGTTCGACCGGCCGGATGCCTTCGACATCACACGCAAACCCAATCCCCACTTGGGTTTCGGACAGGGTGTGCATTTCTGTCTGGGGGCACATCTGGCGCGTTTGGAGCTGCGGGTGGTGTTCGAGGAGCTGCTGCCGCGTTTCGCGTCGTTGCGGCTGACCGAGCCGGTCGAATGGACACGCAGTAACCGGCACACCGGCATCCGCCATCTGATCGTCACGGCCTCCTAAGGCGCCGACACGCCGCGTTCTGTTGCGAACAGCGGCGTGCCGTCACAAAACACGGCGTGTCGGCAAGGAGGGGGCGCTTAGGAGGCGCGCCATTCCTTGGGGGTGCTGATGCCCGCGGCCTTCAATTCGATGGCGGCCAGGCCGCGTATCGACGCGGTGTCCTGGGCGCGCCACGCGGCCACGGGATCAGCGGTGACCACCGCCAGCTTCTTCAGCGGCCGGTTGGCCAGGGCCCGCAGGGCCAGCAGTTGTTCACCGGCCGGGGTGCCCGCGAGTTGTACGGCCACCAGCTTGCGGCGAAAGAACCTGATCCGCAAAAAGATCCACGGCCCCGCGAAGGCGAGGATGGGCGGCGCGGCGACGGCGATCGCCAAAACGACCGCCAACCAGGTCGCCGTGGTGTCCAGGTTGTGGCCCGCCCCCGCCAGATCGGCGGCCGCCTCGCTGGCCGCGCGCAGCGGTCCACCTACCTTGTCGCCCACCAACGGAATTCTGTGTGCACTGTCGCCAGCGGAGTTCAGGTTGTCGGAAATGCCGTCGGCGCCGTCCTTCACCTGCCGGCCTACCTCGGCGATCGTCGCCACCGCGGCGTGCACAGCAAGCCCGACGAACACCCAGATCGTGGTCCAGATCGCGACCGCTACATCGCTGAATAGCTGGCCGAGCAACCGTCCCGGTCGGGTCGAGTAGGGCAGGAATCGCATGAATCGTAGGATGGCACGATGCGTCCTCCGCTGTCCGATTACCAGCATGTGGCCAGCGGAAAGGTCCGTGAGCTGTACCGAGTCGACGACGAGCACCTGCTGTTCGTCGCCACCGACCGTATTTCCGCATTCGATTTCATCCTGGATACGCCGATACCCGACAAGGGGCGCATCCTCACGGCGATGAGCGTGTTCTTCTTCGGGCTGCTGACCGTGCCGAATCATTTGGCCGGCCCGCCCGACGATCCGCGCATCCCCGAGGAGGTGCTGGGCCGGGCACTGCTGGTGCGACGGCTCGACATGCTTCCCGTGGAGTGTGTGGCGCGCGGATACCTGACCGGATCCGGGCTGCTGGATTATCAGCGCACCGGCGCGGTGTGCGGCCACGTGCTGCCGCAGGGTCTAGGTGAAGCCAGTCGGCTGGATCCGCCGTTGTTCACTCCGGCGACGAAGGCCGACATCGGCGAGCACGATATGAATGTCGACTTCGCCGCGGTGGTGGACCTTGTCGGCGGGGTGCGCGCCAACCAACTGCGCGATGAGACCATCAAGATCTACACCCGGGCGGCGGCGCACGCCCTGCACAAGGGAATCATTCTTGCCGACACCAAGTTCGAATTCGGCGTTGATGTCGAAGGCACCCTGGTGCTGGCCGACGAGGTGTTCACTCCGGACTCGTCCCGGTACTGGGATGCCGCCAATTATCGGGCCGGTGCGGTGCAGGACAGCTTCGACAAGCAATTCGTGCGCAACTGGCTCACCGGGCCCGAATCGGGATGGGATCGCGCGTCGGATACCCCGCCGCCGCCCCTGCCGGAGGCGGTGGCCGTGGCCACGCGTGAGCGGTATATCGAGGCGTATGAACGCATTTCGGGGCTGAGCTTCGCTGATTGGATCGGCAAGTCGGCGTGAGCGGGCCCGTACGCCCGCCCACCGCGAATCGGATCGACACTCTCCGTGAGTACCACGGGGATACCTTCGTCGACCCCTACGAATGGCTGCGTGAGAAGGAAAGTCCCGCCGTCGTCGCGCACCTGGAGGCCGAGAACGCCTACGTCGATGACCAGCTCGGACACTTGGAAGCGCTGCGCAACAGCATCTTCGGTGAGATCAAGTCCCGGACCAAGGAGACCGATCTCTCGATTCCCACGCGGATGGGGCAGTGGTGGTATTACGCCCGTAGCTTCGAAGGCAAGCAGTACGGCACGCATTGCCGTTGTCCGATAGGCGAATCCTCCGGGATTGAAAGCTGGGTACCGCCGGTACTAGATCACGATGTTCCGGGAGAACAGATCCTGCTCGACGGGAATGTGGAAGCGGAGGGTCACGACTTCTTCTCCCTCGGCGCCGCGACCGTCAGCCCGGACGGGAACACTCTGGCCTACTCGGTCGACGTTGTCGGCCACGAGATGTACACCCTGCGGTTCAAAGATCTGCGGACCGGCGAGATGTACCCGGACGAAATCACCGACATCGGTGCGGGCGCCACCTGGGCGATGGACAGCCGCACCTTGTACTACCCCGTGATCGATGAAGCGTTCCGGCCCTATGCCATTCGCCGGTACACGCTGGGCAGTGGTGCAGAACCTGTCGAAGTCTTCTCCGAGCCGGACGAGCGTTTCTGGATCGGGGTGGGTCGCACCCGCAGCGATCGCTTCGTTGCCATCAGTGTGCACTCGTCGGTAACCTCCGAGATCTTGATCGGTGACGCCCACGATCCGGCCGCGACCTTCTCGCCAATCTGGCTGCGTCGCACCGGTGTCGAATACACCGTCGATCACATCGTGGTCGACGGTGAGGATCGGCTCTTGATCCTGCACAACGACGGCGCCGTGAACTTCGCTCTCGCGGACCTGCCGTTCGCCGCCGTTGCCGACGGCCCGGTTGATCCGGCGCTGGCACGCACCCTGATCGCCCATCGCGAGGATGTGCGGCTGGACGGTGTGGAAGCCTTCGCCGAGCGGTTTGTGGTCGGCTATCGACGAGAGGCGTTGCCGCGCATCCAGGTATGGCCTATCAGTGCCGCCGGATACAGCGCACCGCAGGAGGTCGAGTTCGACTCGGAGCTCATGCTGTCCGGGTTGGGCGACAATCCCGAATGGAACTCGCCGCTGCTGCGTGTCGGTTGTACGTCCTTCATCACACCGACTCGGGTCTACGACCTCGACGTTCACACCGGGGAACGCACCCTGCTCAAGGAACAACCCGTCCTCGGCGGCTACCGCCGGGACGACTATGTGGAACGCCGCGAATGGGCGCTCGCCGAGGACGGCACCCGGATACCGCTGTCGGTGGTCCACCGCAAGGACACCTCCGAACCGGCGGCGACCCTCCTCTACGGGTATGGCGCATATGAGATGTGCGAAGACCCGCAGTTCAGCATCGGACGACTCTCGCTACTGGACAGGGGAGTGGTGTTCGTCATCGCCCATGTGCGCGGCGGCGGCGAGATGGGCCGCCTCTGGTACGAGGACGGCAAGATGTTGTACAAGAAACACAGCTTCACCGACTTCATCGCGGCGGCAAGGCATCTCGTTGACGCCGGGATTGCGTTGCCCGATAGGCTCGCGGCCTGGGGAGGTAGCGCGGGTGGCCTGTTGGTGGGTGCCGCGGTGAACCTGGCGCCGGACTTGTTCGCCGGGGTGCTGGCACAGGTGCCCTTTGTGGACCCCGTCACCACCATCTGCGATCCGTCGCTGCCGCTTACCGTCACAGAGTGGGATGAATGGGGAAATCCCCTGGAAGACAAGGACGTCTACGACTACATCAAGTCGTACTCGCCCTACGAGAACATCCGTGCCACTGCGTACCCAACCATTCTCGCGATGACCTCTCTGCATGATTCTCGAGTGCTGTATGTGGAACCCGCCAAATGGGTTGCCGAGCTGCGACATACGACTACCGGTGATCGCCCCATCCTGATGCGTACCGAGATGACGGCCGGGCACGGCGGCATCAGCGGGCGTTATGAGCGCTGGAAGGAAACCGCATTCCAGCTGGCCTGGCTGCTCGATGTTCTTGGGGTCACGGAGGAGACGTCGGATGTCTGACGAGGTTGTCGTCGTCACTGGTGCCGGTGGGATGGGCAAGGTCATCGCCCGCCGTCAGGGCATCGGAAAGACCCTGCTGATCGCCGACTACAACGAGGACGCGCTGCAGGCCGTCGTCGACGAACTGAAGGCCGATGGGCACAACGTCATTGGCCACCGCGTCGATGTCTCCTCGCGCGAGTCGGTCTCTGGGCTCGCCGCGGCCGCCGCGGCGCTGGGGCGAGTCACCCAGCTTGCGCACACCGCGGGTCTCTCGCCGGCGCAGGCTCCGGCACGGTCCATCCTCGCCGTCGATCTGGTCGGAGTGGCCCTGATTCTGGAGGAATTCGGCAAGATCGTTTCCTCGGGTGGTGCGGGCGTGGTGATCGCCAGCATGGCCGGTCACATGCCCATGGAGCTCTCCGCCGAACAGGAGCGGGAGCTCGCGACTACCGGCGCCGAGGATCTCCTCGCGTTACCGTACGTCCAGAGCGTTGAGTATCCCGCAGTGGCGTACCAGTTATCCAAGCGCGCCAACCACATTCGCGTTCGATCCGTAGCCAGGCAGTGGGGTGCACGCGGGGCTCGCATCAACTCGATCAGCCCTGGGGTGGTGTCCACCAAGATGGGACATCAGGAGCTCGCCTCGGAGACCGGCGCCATCACGAAGGCCATGATCGACGGGTCGGCGAGCGGCCGGATCGGCGCGTCCGACGATATCGCCGCGGCTACGGCATTCCTGCTCGGGCCCGAGTCGTCGTACATCACCGGGACCGATCTGTTGGTCGACGGGGGAGTCATCGCCGCGGTGCGTTCCGGTCAGCTGTTCAGCTGATCACCGAATCCATATCCTCCAGCGTTCGGCCCTTGGTCTCCTTCACCCAGCGCGCCACGAACAGGAAGGACAGCACCGCGCAGATCGCGTAGAACCCGTAGGCGATTCCCAGCGCGTCACGTAGCGCGGGGAAGGTGACGGTGACCAGCCAGTTGGCGGCCCAGTTCCCCGCCGTCGCCACTCCCATGGCCGCGGCCCGGATCCTGTTGGGGAAGATCTCCCCGAGCAGCACCCAGACCACCGGGCCCCAGGACATTCCGAATGCCACGACAAACAGATTCGCGGCGACCAGGGCAACGGGTCCTGCGACGGGGCCCAGGTGCGGTTTCCCGTCCACGATGGAGGCCGTACTGAAGACGATCGACATGGTGCTGAGTGTCAGGGCCATTCCGGCCGAACCAATGAGCAACAGGGGTTTGCGGCCCACCCGGTCGATCAGGGCAATGGCCACCAGCGTGGTGGCGATATTCGTGATCGAGGTGATGACGGTGATCGTGAACGACGAAGTCTCGCCGAACCCGACGGCCTGCCACAGCACATTCGAGTAGTAGAAGATTACGTTGATGCCGACCAACTGCTGAAACACCGCCAGCGCCACGCCCACCCACACGATGGCGTACAAACCGCCGGTGGGCCTGCGCAGATCACGCCACGAGGGCGCGATGCTCTGATCGAGTGTCTCTTGTATCCGGGTGATCGTGATGTCCAGGTTCTTCTCTCCGAGCAACCTCGTCAACACCGTGCGTGCCTCGGGAATTCGGTGGGTGGCAACGAGATAACGTGGCGACTCGGGGATGGTGAACGCCAGTGCGCCGTAGATGAGCGCCGGTAGTGCCATCGCGAGGAACATCCACCGCCACGCCGGCAGACCCAACCACAGTTCACTGCGCGCGCCGCCGGCCAGATGTGCCAACAGCCAATCGATGGTGAGGGACAAGAAGATTCCGCTGACAATCGCCAACTGCTGCAGAGAGCCCAACCGGCCGCGGATGTTCGACGGAGACGTTTCTGCGATGTACGCCGGTGCTATCAGCGAAGCGACGCCCACCCCTACCCCGCCGATTACGCGAAAGATGACAAGCAGCTCGATGTTCGTCGAGAGTCCGGCCCCGACCGCGCTCAGGAGGAAGAGGGCGGCCGCGATCTTCATGACCGCCACCCGCCCGATCCTGTCGGCGACGCGTCCGGCCGTCATAGCACCGAGCGCGGCCCCGAGGAGCGCGGCGGCGACCGCGAATCCCAGCTCGGCGTCCCGGATGGCGAACTCGTCCTGGATGGCCTGTACGGCACCGTTGATGACGGCGCTGTCGTACCCGAAGAGCAGTCCTCCCAACGCCGCCACCGACGCGATTCGCAGCGCACTGCGACCTGAGGAGAATTCGTTCTCCTCGCTCATATAACCTCCCGCAACGTTGCGTAATGTGCGAACAGTCAACCATCGCAACACCGGTAACGTAGTGAGCATGACCGATCTCGCCTCCATCCCGTTGACCGGACTCGACGGCTCCGCGCTGTCACTCGCCGATTTCGGCGACAACGCCGTGCTGGTGGTCAACGTCGCCTCCAAATGTGGTCTGACCCCGCAATACGCGGCTCTGGAGAAGTTGGCCACCGACTACGCCGACCGCGGCCTGACGGTGCTCGGGGTGCCCTGCAACCAGTTCATGGGCCAGGAACCCGGGACGGCGGAGGAGATCCAGACGTTCTGTTCCACCACATACGGAGTGACCTTCCCACTGTTGGAGAAGATCGATGTCAACGGTGAGAACCGGCATCCGCTGTACGCCGAGCTCACAAAGACGGTGGATTCCGAAGGTGCCGCTGGGGACGTGCAGTGGAACTTCGAGAAATTCTTGATCGCACGGGATGGTTCGGGATCCCTCCGGGCGGTCAACCGGTTTCGGCCGACGACGGTGCCGGATGCTCCCGAGGTGATCGCGGCCATCGAGAAGGAGCTGGGGTAGTCGCTCCGAGGCGGGCGCTTAAGCGTGCTGCTTGAGCGTTCGTTTCGATGCGGGGTGTCTGACACCTTGTGTACATCTGACGTTGCCACACTGGCGGCATGGCAGGACAGCTGCTGGTATCGGTATCGGGAATCTGCGATCGCACTCTCGACGAGATCGCTGTATTCACTGAGGAAATGGATAAGCGGTCGATTCCGCTGTCGTTCCTCGTGTCTCCTCGTTTGAAGGGCAAGTACCGCCTGGTGGAGGACCAGCCGACGGTTGACTGGCTGGCTGCCCGCCGGTCGCGGGGTGACGCCATCGTGCTGCATGGGTACGACCAGGCCGCGACGAAGAAGCGCCGCGACGAGTTCGCCGCGTTGCCCGCGCATGAGGCCAACCTGCGTCTGATGGCCGCTGACCGCGTGATGGAACAGACCGGGTTGCGTACACGTCTCTTTGCGGCACCGGGTTGGATGGCTTCTGCCGGAGCAATAGAGATGTTGCCGCGCAATGGTTTCCGTATGAACATCGGACTCTCTGAGATTACTGACTTGGTCCACGGCACCTCGGTGCGTGCTCGGGTGCTGGGTATCGGTGAGGGATTCCTTTCCGAGCCCTGGTGGTGCCGGATGTTGGTGTTGTCGGCGGCGCGCACTGCCCGCCGTGACGGGGTGGTGCGGGTCGCGATCTCGGCCAAGCATCTCCGGAAGCCCGGTCCGCGGCAGGCGATGATCGACGCCATCGATCTGTCACTGCTGCACGGTTCGGCGCCGAGTGTCTACGAGTGGTTGCCTAAGCAGGTACTGCACAGCGTGGCCTAGTTGGTACGGTTTGCTCCATGCTTCGTGCATGGGTCTGTGTGATTGCAGGTTCGCTGACCCTGCTGTCGTGTGGGAATGATCCCTCGCCTTCGTCGCAGACCACCTCACGTTCAACTGAAGTTTCGTCTGCTTCGTCGTCCGCGCCGCCTCGCTATGTGGATCTGACCGGGTACCACGAGGTTGGGATGAGGTATGACACCAATGGTTATCGCGAGGGTCAGGTCAAGGCCTACGCCGGTGGCTTCAGCACACCCGACGGGTTGCGTTGCCGTTTCGCTGCTTGGAACAGCGGTAAGGGTGGACCGCCCGGATTCGCGCGTTGTTGGGGAAGCATGCCAGGTGCACCAGCGTGGGCTCGGACCGTGAGTGCCACCAGTCGCGACGTCGGGCAGTTCCTGCGCGAGGAGTCAGAGCCCGAAGACCGCGAGTTTCGGCCGCTACCGCCAAAGTCGACGATTACCGTGCTGGCGTTCGAGGGAGACAATGTGTCCTGCGCCGTCGGCGATGCGGGTCTGACCGCATGTCGTCTCCACATCGGGACCACTGGTGGCCAATACGACCATGGCTTTGTGCTTTCACCGCAAGGAAGTTGGACCTTTTAATCGTCAATCGTCCCCGCTACGGTGAACCGGTGAGTGACGCGAGTACCGATGTCATCGTCGTGGGCGCAGGTCTTGCAGGATTGGTGGCGACCTGTGAATTGGTAGACCGCGGCAAGAATGTCGTCGTCGTCGAGCAGGAGAATGCCGCCAATCTGGGCGGGCAGGCCTATTGGTCCTTCGGTGGCCTGCTTTTCGTCAACAGTCCCGAACAGCGCCGCCTGGGGATCAAAGACTCCCACGAGCTGGCTCTGCAGGACTGGCTCGGTACTGCCGGGTTCGACCGCCCGGAGGACCATTGGCCTCGTCAATGGGCGCACGCGTATGTGGACTTTGCGGCGGGTGAGAAGCGAAGCTGGTTGCGCGCCAGGGGGTTGCAGATATTTCCCGTGGTGGCGTGGGCTGAGCGCGGCGGCAAGGACGCGCTCGGGCCCGGTAACTCGGTACCGCGATTTCACATCACCTGGGGTACTGGACCAGGTCTGGTGGAGATCTTCGCGCGGCGCGTGCTCGCCGCCGCCGACCGTGGTCAGGTGCGCATCGCATACCGGCACCAGGTCGACGAACTGATCGTCGAACAGGGTGCCGCCGTGGGTGTGCGCGGCACCGTGCTGGAGCCCTCGACCGCCGCGCGAGGTATAGCTTCTTCGCGAATAGCTGTGGGAGAGTTTGAATTCCGTGCGCAGGCCGTCATCGTGACCAGCGGTGGTATCGGAGGTAACCACGATCTGGTCCGGGAGAACTGGCCCGAACGCATGGGGCGCGTTCCGTCCCAGCTGTTGACCGGGGTGCCCGCTCACGTCGACGGCCGCATGCTCGGGATTTCGGTCGATGCCGGCGCCCACCTGATCAACCGCGACCGCATGTGGCACTACACCGAGGGCATCACCAACTACAACCCGGTCTGGCCGGGCCACGGGATCCGCATCCTTCCGGGACCGTCATCACTCTGGCTGGACGCCAACGGATCTCGAATACCAGCGCCACTGTTTCCGGGATTCGACACCCTGGGCACATTGGAACACATCTGTCGCAGCGGACACGACTACTCGTGGTTCATCCTGAATGCGCGGATCATCGCCAAGGAGTTCGCACTGTCGGGGCAGGAACAGAACCCCGATCTCACGGGCAAAGATGTGCGCGGGGTATTGCGGCGCGGTAAGGCAGGTGCACCGGCGCCGGTGCAGGCCTTCATCGACAAGGGCATCGACTTTGTCAGTGCCTCGAACCTGCCCGACCTGGTCGCCAAGATGAACGCGCTGCCGGACGTCACACCGCTGGACTACGCAACCATCGCCCAGCAGGTCACGGCACGCGATCGTGAGGTGGCCAACCCGTTTGGCAAGGATCCGCAGATCGCCGCCATCCGTGCCGCACGTGCCTACCTCGCGGATCGGTTTACCCGGGTGGTGGCCCCGCACCGGCTCACCGATCCGAAGGCCGGCCCGCTGATCGCGGTGAAGTTGCACATCTTGACGCGAAAGACGTTGGGCGGTTTGGAGACCGACCTTGAATCGCGGGTTCTGCGCGCCGATGGAAGCTGCTTTGACGGCCTTTACGCGGCCGGTGAGGTTGCCGGATTCGGGGGCGGTGGTGTGCACGGATACCGCGCGTTGGAGGGCACGTTCCTGGGTGGCTGCATCTTCAGTGGACGTGCCGCGGGCCGGGGCGCCGCGGAGGACATCGGCTGACTCGCATCCTGTTGTCCGTCGACACTCCGCATTCTGCGAAAGTTACTCGCGAAACAGAACGAAACGCGGCGTGTCGGCGCCGGAGGGCCTAGAACAACACCGCGTCCTCGTGCGGCAGCACCTGGAAGTCGGCGTCAGACATCTCGCGAAATCGCGTGTAAAAGAACGGATATGCGGCCTCTTGCAGGATGCCCTGGTGAATGGGTACCGCCCGCGCCGGGTTCACCGCGCGCAGATACTCGATCGCCTCGGAGACCTTCATCCACGGCGCCGCGGCCGGTAGTGCCAGCACGTCGACCTCCTCGCCGGGTGTGAAGAGCGCATCGCCGGGATGCATGAGCCGCGCGGGATGGTCGCCGTCGCCGATCAGATACGAGGTGTTGTCGATGAGCGGGATCTCCGGATGGATGACCGCGTGCTGGCCACCTACCCCGCGCACACTCAGTTCCGCGACGGTGAAGCGATCGCCGGCATGCACCGCCTGCCACGGCTCGCCCAGCTGTGCCGCGGTCATCGGATCGGCGTAGAGCGCCGCCCCCGGGTTGGCGTCGACCAGCGCGGGCAGCCGCTCCAGATCCACGTGGTCGGGATGCTGGTGGGTGATCAGGATGGCCGACAGGCCGGTGATCCCCTCGAATCCGTGCGAGAAATTGCCCGGATCGAACAGCAGAGTGGTGCCGCCAAAATCGGCCAGCAGGCACGAATGCCCGAAGTGGGTCAGCTGCATGAGGGGGAGTCTAGGCGGGATGTGTCCCGGCCCACACGGTAAAGTCAGTCCGTGGCCCGAGTCGTCGTAAACGTCATGCCGAAACCCGTGATCCTGGACCCGCAGGGACAAGCCATTGTGGGCGCGCTCGCGCGCCTTGGCTATGCCGGCGTGGCAGACGTGCGCCAGGGCAAGCGCTTTGAGTTGGAGTTCGAGGGAGAGATCGGCGACTCCGATCTCGAGTCGATCGCCGAGGCGTTGCTCGCCAACACCGTCATCGAGGACTGGGAAATCGTGCGGGAGTCCGAGTGACCCCACGCATCGGTGTCATCACTTTCCCCGGCACCCTCGATGATGTCGACGCCGCTCGGGCGGCCCGGCTCTCCGGGGCCGAGGCCGTCTCGCTGTGGCACGACGATGCCGATCTGAAGTCCGTTGACGCGGTGATCGTGCCCGGCGGTTTCTCCTACGGTGACTATCTGCGCGCCGGGGCCATCGCGCGCTTTGCGCCCGTGATGCGCTCGGTGGTCGACGCGGCCACACAAGGTCTGCCAATTCTGGGAATTTGCAATGGCTTCCAGGTGCTGTGCGAAGCCGGGCTGCTGCCCGGAGCATTGACCCGCAACGCCGGTCTGCACTTTGTATGCCGCGATGTCTGGCTGGGTGTCGACGCCAACAACACCGCATGGTCCTCCCGATATGAGCAGGGGGCCGACATCCTGGTGCCGCTCAAGTCCGGTGAAGGCCGCTATGTGGCCTCCGACGATGTGCTCGACGAGCTCGAAGGCGAGGGCCGGGTGGTTTTCCGCTACCGCGAGAACCCCAACGGGTCGATGCGCGATATCGCCGGGATTTCCTCGGCCAACGGCCGGGTGGTCGGGCTCATGCCGCACCCGGAGCACGCGACCGAGCCGCTGACCGGACCCAGCGACGATGGACTTGGCATTTTCTACTCGGCGCTCGACGCCGTGCTCACCGCGTAGATCCCAGTCTCCAGTAGGAATTTGCTGGCGATTCGGCATATCTGCCGAGTGCGCTAGCCCTATTCGTCGGCGGGGTATCACCGCCGACAGCCATTCTGGCCGACTGTTCGATAGCGGAAAGCAAAGTCGAATTCCGCTGCGGTGTGCGTCTAGGTCTGGGCTGTTATGCAGTTTGGCGATCTTCCAGCTATGCTCCCACCAACTTAGGGAGGAGCATGTTCATGGGGTGGTCAGTGAGGCGTAAAAGGCGCGGTATGGCGGCGGCCATGTCGATGGTGATTGCGGTCATCGGGTTCGCGAGCCCGGCCAGGGCAGACGGCAGCCTGGCGGACAAGCCGAGCTCACAATTGATGTTGCTGCTTCCCGACGACGCCATCCCCGCAGACTGGAAGGTGGAGAAGGACGATCTCGCCGGCGCAACCAGTAGTGGTGACCAGTTGTGTCACCAGGCTGGCGACGCGAATGGCGCCAAGGTCAACTTTCTGGTTCGTTTGCAAGCGTTGTCGCGCTGTACGGAATTTGTCGATGTTCTTTACGGCAAAGAGAACCCCGGGGCCGACATGATCGCCTGGGCCAAGTCCATCGCGCCCGCGCAGGGGTTCAACACCCTGGAGACGGGCACCGCGTCGGTGCAGGTTTCGTCCGCGCCCGGCCCGAACACCGCGCCGTATCCGTCGGTCACAGTGCTGATGCGGCCGGCCGACATGGACCAGGAGATCCCAGGGCAGCTGGTGACGTGGGTCCGGGTTCGTGGGCTGCTCGTTGTCGTGCGATCGTTCGCGTGGGATGCGGGTGAGGGGCAGGCGAGGCTCGACCAGGTGGTGCACTCGGCGATCGGGAAACTCCAGGCCGTTTGATCTTCCTGTTGCCCACCTTTGAGTGACCAGCAAGACAGCGAATTGCTTTGTCGCTCAAAGATGGGCACACATGAGTGTGTGGAGAGCCCGGGCTTGCCTAGGGCAGCAGCGCGACCGACGCCTCGGCGGTGTAGCTCAGGAACGTCAGGGTCTCCTGCAGGTAGAGCTGCACGCTCTCGGCGTCATGGGACAGGTACCCGATGGTGACATCGGTGCCCAGCTGCAGATCGAAGTCCCCGCCGCGGCAGCTCAGCACGAGTGCGCCGTCGATCGCCGGCGCCCAGAGGATCTCCCCGGTGACCAACCGGCGAAGGTGCTCGCGGATGGGGTACCCGCGATCGGAGGCCTCGCTCACCTTGGTGTACTCCTCAGCCGACAACAGCACCGAGTACGGGCCGTCCACACCCGCCAGCCGCAGTTCCGAGAGCGCCTGCGCGACGACGTCGGGGTACTGGCGGACATCGTCGGGCAGCTTGAGTTCGGGATTGGAGCTGGATTCGCGGATACCGACGATCGAGGCGGCGGGATACCCCTCGAAGATCGCGCGGTCCTCGGCGAACGCCAGCTTTTTGGCAGCCTCCTTGACTGGGTCCCAGTCGGAGTCCTGAGAGCCGCGCTCCACATCGTCGATGGCGGACCGACTGATGGTGAAGGGGACGCGCAGCCGCACAAGCGGCTTACTTTCCCGCAGGTGGGCTTGCACGCCGTCGGCGGGTGCCGCCACATCGAGTAGGTGTCCGGTGCTCACGGCCGCGCTCGAGGGACCGCCCGGCTCGCTGACGTCAACCACCCGGCGTCCGGCGATATGGCGCTTGAAGGTACGGCTGGCCTCGGTTTCGATCTCCGCCCACGCCTCGTCCGTGATGGGTGCGAGTTCGCGATACAGGTTGTTCATGCCGACGTTCCTTTCAGGCTGCCGATGGATAGGGATCCTTGGTATTCAGTGGATTTCGCGGCTACCTGGGTGGGCAGCGGCGGGGGAGTGTCGAGGAAGTCGGCGGACGGCGCGAAGAAGAGCCCGCCGGTGACCGCAGTCGAGAAGTCCAGGATGCGGTCGGTGTTCCCCGGCGGATCCCCGACAAACATGTTGTGCAGCATGCGTTCCGTGACATCCGGGGTGCGTGAGTAGGCGATGTAGTACGTCCCGAACTCGGCCTTCCCGAGTTCGCCGAAGGGCATGTTGCGACGCAGGATCTGCAGTTCGTTGCCTTCGTCGTCCTCGATGACGTTCAGGGCCACATGCGAATTCGACGGTTTCACGGCATCGTCGAATTCGATGTCATCGAGTTTGGTGCGGCCGATCACCTTCTCCTGCTCGTCGACGGGCAGCGCGCTCCAGGCGGCCATATCGTGCAGGTACTTCTGGATGTGCACGTAGCTGCCGGCGGCGAAATCGGCATCCTCGGCGCCGACGAGGGCGGCCGAGGCGGCTTCGTCGCCATCGGGATTCTCGGTGCCGTCCACAAAACCCAGCAGGTCCCGGTTGTCGAAGTACTGAAAACCGTGTGTCTCGTCCACCACGGTGATGGCGCCCGCCAGGGCGGTGGTGATACGCGCGGCCAATGCGAAGCAGCGGTCCATGGTGCTCGCGCGGATATGGAACAGCAGGTCACCGGGTGTGGACGGGGCAGTGTGCCGCTCACCACGCACCTCCTGGAACGGCCGCAGCCGGTGGGGGCGCGGACCGGAAAAGAGCCGGTCCCAGGCATCCGATCCGATCGCGGTGACCAGCGATAATCGCCGTGCCGGATCGCGGAATCCGATGGCTTTGGCCAGGCCGGACACATCGGGCAACGCATCGTGAACTGCCTGTTCGGCACCGTCGTCGATGGTCACCACCAAGAAAATGGCCGACGAGGACAGCGGTTCCAGAACAGGCTGTGGCACGGGATCGGTCACGCCTCGACCCTAGACCCAATCCAGTCAGCCATCATGGGAAGCGTGACCGCGACCGCAGCAGGACTGTGCCAATTCATCGACGCCTCGCCGTCGCCGTTTCACGCCGTGGACACGGTGGCGCAGCGCCTCCGTCAGGAAGGCTTCACCGAGCTGTTCGAGGCGCAGCGCTGGCCGGGGCACTCGGGTGACTACTTCACGGTGCGCTCGGGATCGATCGTGGCCTGGCGCGGCGTGGACATGGCAGACGATAACTCCTCCTTCCGGGTGATCGGCGCTCACACCGACAGCCCGAACCTGCGGGTGAAGGCCAATGCCGATCGCGTGCAAGCGGGTTGGCCCATGGTCGCTCTGGAGCCCTATGGCGGAGCGTGGGTGCAGACCTGGCTGGACCGCGATCTGGGGCTATCCGGACGGGTGCTGGTGCGCGATGGGGATACGGTGCGGTCAACGCTGATTCGCATTCAGCAGCCAATCCTGCGGGTGCCAAACCTGGCGATCCACATGGTCAGCGCCGAGGAACGCAAGAAGTGGGTGATCGACCCGCAATGGCATGTGAACTCCGTGTGGAGCGGTGAGCACAGCTTCGACGAATTCATCGCAGAACAGCTGGGGGTCGCCGCGGCCGATATTTTGGGGCGCGATCTGATGGCACATGATCTGACCGCGGCCGCTCTCATCGGCCCCGACGAGAGCCTGGTCAGCGCACCGCGTTTGGACAACCAGGCCAGCTGCTACGCCGGATTGGAAGCATTCCTGGCCGCCGAGTCCAGCTCGACGCTGGTACTGGCGCTCTTCGATCACGAGGAGATCGGTTCTGTCTCTGATCACGGCGCCCACTCGGACCTGTTGTCGACGGTTCTGGAGCGCATCGTGCTGTCCAGCAACGGCACCCGGGAGGATTTCCTGCGGCGTGCGGCCGCCTCGCTGATGGTCTCGGCCGATATGGCGCATGCCACGCACCCCAACTATCCGGATCGGCATGAACCGGGCCACCAGATTGCCGTCAACGCCGGACCGGTGATCAAGATTCACCCGAATGTCCGCTACGCCACCGATGGTCGGGGTGCGGCGTCCTTCGCCCTGGCCTGTGAGCGGGCCGGGGTTCCGGTCCAGCGGTACGAGCATCGCGCGGATATGCAGTGCGGCTCGACCATCGGTCCGTTCGCGGCATCACACACCGGCATCGTCACCGTCGACGTGGGAGCCGCGACGCTGGCCATGCATTCGGTGCGTGAGCTGATGGGCGCGCGTGATGTGCCGATGTATTCCGATGCGCTGCAAGCGTTTCTGGAGCTACCCGCTACATCGTGAAGCGCAGGTTGGGGATGATCTTCCAACCCAGGTCGGGATCGCCGTCGAGCGTGAAGCCATTGCGGTTCGCGCTGGCCCGGCCGCCCAGATGCCGGGCGAATTCGCTGGTGTCGGCGGTAAGCGTCACATGTGGGGTGCCCGAGAGCGCCGACACAATGCGCGCCCGGTCGGGTATTTCGATGTCCACCTTCTGTGCGCCAATCCCGGTGAGTACGAAGCGCACCCGGCTGCCCTGAGGTGCGCCTGCCCGCTTCCCGATGAGGAACGGCAGCGCATTGATCAGCTCGGTGAGCGCGGGCGTCGCCGCCACCGGGTCTGCCGGTGCGGGCAACCCGAGGCTGTCGCGCACGTCCAATTCGTGCATCCAGCAATCGAAATCACGGATCTGCATGAACCGGCCATGGCTTTCCGGTCCCACCGGGGTCACCGTCTCGGCGTTGAACTGGTCCTGGGACAGACCCTCAAGGACTGCCAGGCGCGCGCTGGTCACGGTGCGCAAGTCGTTCAGCACCGCCCCGGGTGGCAGCTTGCGGTAGTAAGTCAACCACCGTTCGTTGAGGACGCCGACGGGATTATGCACGTGCGGAAGAGCGGCGACGGCTTCATCGGTACTGGGGATCGGATCGCCCGACAGCAGACGTTCGGTACTCACCACGTGCGCGATGACGTCCTTGACGGTCCACCCCGGCAGTACGGACGACGCGGCCCATTGCTCATCGGTGAGAGCAGCGCCCAGCTCGTCCAGCGCGGCCCACTCGGCACCCAGAGCGGCGACGACGGGATCTTTGGCGACGATCGTGACGGTCATGGCCACGAGCCTACGAGAGCCGGTGGAGGCCTGAGCGATGAATTTCATCGATTGTGTCGGTCGGTCTCTCTAGAGTTGTTTCATCGGGGATTTCGAGAAAGGAATCTCATGTCCGTCACATCCACATTCAGTGAGAAAACGACGCCGGAGAAGATCGGTATCGCACTGAGCGGCATCATCCTGTTGTTCCTCCTGGGAGACGCCATACCCAAGATCTTCGGCGCGGAGTTCGCCCAGAAGGCCACTGAGCAGCTGGGTTTCCCGCCGTATCAGACCGCCCTCATCGGCTGGGTGCTGTTGGCGTGCACCATCGTGTGGGCCATTCCCCGTACCTCGGTGCTCGGTGCCGTGGGGTTGACGGCCTACCTGGGCGGCGCGGTCACGATCGATATGCACGAGGAGGTGTGGTTCGCGGTGGTCTTCGCGGTCGGCTTCGGACTGCTGATCTGGGCTGCGATGATCCTGCGCCGGCGTGAACTGCTGGAGGTGCTGATCGGGTCAGATCGCTAGGAGCAGGTCTCGAACCACCGGCGAAGCTCGTTCTGCAACGCGGACCCGGTATCGAACTCGGGTGAGCAGCCGCCGACAACGACTGTCAGCGTGTCCTTGCCGTATGTCGCCTCATACTTGACCCGATGCTGATACGCCCTGAGCAGCATCAGCTGGCTCAGTGCTGCGCGTCGCCAATTGGCCTCACCGGCACCCGGGAGCGTGACGGTAACCAATGACTTCTCGTCGCTGGTGCCGGAGTCCCTCACGAGGTTCATCTTGACCGGAGCAATGGCAGAAAGTGCTTCCCAGAGACCTAACTCGGCGTCGGTGGGTAATCCCCGCGAGGTACCGAGTTCCAGATTGCTCACGTTTGCCGGTGTCTGTCCGCCCGTGGCGGTCCATGCTGCCTCGCGCAGGCCCGGGAAGTCAGTGGCGATACGGCGGAAGAGGGACGAGAAGTCTTGTGCGCGGGCTTCTCTCGGCGTGTCATCGGCCGATGGCGGCAACGTCACCGTGATCTGTTTGTGAGACTGGCCGTTCACATGACTGGTCTTCACGCGGATGGCGTTTGCGTAGTGCCCCCGGACGAGCGCCCGCCACTCTTGCCAGTTGGGCACGGGTTCGGCACTTTCCATGTCGGTGGTCTCGGAGATCTCACCGCAGTAGCTGCCCGGCCGAGCGACGGGGGGCGGGCAGTCATTGATGGTCAGCCGGACGTTGACATGTGCGTGGCCGGCCCCGGCTTCCTCTACTCGATGAGTGAAGACCTCCCAGATTGCCGTGAGCTGTTCTGGCGTGATCTCCGGCCGGACGTTGGCGTCCAGATGCACCGTGAACGTGTCATACCAGCCGATTGAGAAGCTGTGAGTGGTGCTCTCCACACCGGGCAGGCCGTTGATCGCTTGGGCGATCGGACGGGACGGGTCGGTGTGGCCTGCCGCGCATCCGCTCGCGGCCAGCAGGGATGAACCCGTCAGGATCCCCACCGCGACCAGCAAAATTGCACGGAGCATCTTCCGAGTATGACGGGCCTGGTCGGCACATGTGGTCCAGCGAGCGCGAGCATGATCGCGAATCCGACCGGGATGATCCCGCCGACCGATATAGCCGTCCTGTACGGCCAATATGGCGCGTAGCGAGGGCGAGGCGGGTTCGACGTTAGAATCTGTTCGTGACTTCACGGGTTGATACGGTCGACAACGCAACAGCCACCCCCGATCACCCGCAGCCCTTCGCTGAATTAGGGCTCAAGGACGACGAGTACGCGCGCATCCGCGAGATCCTCGGTCGCCGTCCCACCGATGCTGAGCTGGCGATGTACTCGGTGATGTGGAGCGAGCACTGCTCGTACAAGTCGTCCAAGGTGCACCTGCGTTACTTCGGGCAGACCACCACCGAGGAGATGCGCTCGGCGATGCTCGCCGGAATCGGTGAGAACGCCGGAGTGGTGGACATCGGCGACGGGTGGGCGGTCACCTTCAAGGTCGAGTCGCATAACCACCCGTCGTACGTCGAGCCCTATCAGGGTGCCGCGACAGGTGTGGGCGGCATTGTTCGCGACATCATGGCCATGGGCGCTCGGCCGATCGCCGTGATGGATCAACTGCGTTTCGGCGCTGCCGATGCCCCAGACACCCGTCGTGTCTTCGACGGCGTGGTGCGCGGTATCGGCGGCTACGGCAACTCGCTGGGGCTGCCGAACATCGGCGGGGAGACGGTGTTCGATGCCTCCTACGCCGGGAATCCTTTGGTGAACGCGCTGTGTGCGGGGGTGCTGCGCAAGGAAGACTTACATCTGGCCTTCGCCTCCGGCGCCGGCAACAAGATCATCCTGTTCGGTGCCCGCACGGGGCTGGACGGCATCGGCGGTGTGTCGGTGCTGGCTTCCGAGACATTCGGCGGCGACGAGGCCGAGGGCGCCTCACGCAAGAAGCTTCCCAGCGTGCAGGTGGGCGACCCGTTCACCGAGAAGGTGCTCATCGAGTGCTGCCTTGAGCTGTACGCCGCGCATCTGGTGGTGGGCATCCAGGACCTCGGCGGTGCCGGTTTGTCCTGTGCCACATCGGAACTGGCCTCGGCCGGGGACGGCGGCATGCACATCGACCTGGACAAGGTGCCGCTGCGCGCGACCGGAATGACTCCGGCAGAGGTGCTCTCCAGTGAGTCCCAGGAGCGCATGTGCGCCGTGGTGACCCCGGAGAACGTGGACGCCTTCATGGCGGTGTGCCGGAAATGGGATGTGCTGGCCACCGTCATCGGCGAGGTCACCGATGGCGACCGGCTGCGGATCACTTGGCATGGCGACACCGTCGTGGATGTGCCGCCGCGCACCGTCGCACACGAGGGCCCCGTCTATCAGCGCCCGGTGGCCCGGCCAGACACGCAGGATGCGTTGATCGCTGACAGCACAGCAGGTTTGGCGCGCCCGGCCACCGGTGACGAGCTACGGCTGACGCTGCTGGACATGATCGGCAGCCCGCACCTGTGCAGCCGTGCCTTCATCACCGAGCAGTACGACAGGTACGTCCGTGGCAACACCGTGCTCGCCGAACACGCCGACTCCGGCGTGATTCGGGTGGACGAGGAAACCGGACGCGGAATCGCCTTGGCCACCGATGCTTCCGGCCGCTACACCGTGCTCGATCCCTACAACGGCGCCCGGTTGGCACTTGCCGAGGCGTACCGCAATGTGGCGGCCTCCGGCGCCACCCCTGTCGCGGTAACCAACTGCCTGAACTTTGGCTCCCCGGAGGACCCGGGTGTCATGTGGCAGTTCTCCGAAGCGGTCCGCGGCCTCGCCGATGGCTGTGTGGAGCTGGGCATTCCGGTCACGGGAGGCAACGTCAGCTTCTACAACCAGACCGGCACCACCCCCATCCTGCCCACTCCGGTGGTTGGCGTGCTGGGTGTTATCGACGATGTGAACCGGCGTATCCCGACGGGATTCGGCACCGAGCCCGGCGAAACACTGATCCTGCTGGGTGACACCGCCGATGAATTCGACGGTTCCATCTGGGCGCAGGTGGCACACGATCACCTGGGCGGCACTCCGCCGAAGGTCGACCTCGCCCGCGAGCAGCTGATTGCCCAGGTTCTCACCGCCGCGTCGCGGGACGGGCTGGTGTCCGCCGCACACGACTTGTCCGAGGGCGGGCTCATCCAGGCCGTCATCGAGTCGGCACTGGCCGGTGAAACTGGTTGCCGCATCCTGCTTCCCGAGGGAGCCGACCCCTTTGCGGCGTTGTTCTCCGAGTCCGCCGGGCGGGTGCTGGTCGCCGTACCGCGCACCGAGGAGAGCAGATTCGTGGCGATGTGTGAGGCGCGACAGCTGCCCGCCGTCCGCATCGGCGTTGTCGATCAGGGCTCGGATTCCGTTGAAGTACAGGGACAATTCTCGATCACCTTGGCCGAGCTGCGCGAGATTCACGAAGGTGTGCTGCCCGGATTGTTCGGATGAGCGAGACTCCTGGAGTCCCCGTCACGACAAGCACCGTCGATCCCGATGACTGGATTGGCCGCAGCTGGCTGGCGTTCCAGGAGCTTGAGGAACATCTAGAGCACCGGCACCCCCTGGTGGCCTGGGCGTGGAATCTGCTGCGGCTGGATTTCTGTGGAATAGCGTTCGGCGCCTTGTTTTTCTGCTTGTCGCTGACGCCGTCATTGATGCCGCGTACCTGGCTGTTCCAGGGCCTGATCGGTGGTGCCACCGCGACGATTGGCTACGGCATTGGTGTCGCTGTTTCCAAGCTGGTACTGCGCTTCTGGCTCCGCCACCAGACATGGTGGCCCTTGCGCGACCGGGTGATGGTGACCACCAAGCTCGGAGTGGTGCTGCTGTCGGCGGTGTGCTCGCTGGCGATGATCGTCCCAGCTGCCCGCTGGCAACGACAGATCGCGACCCTCATGGAGACGCAGGGACCATCCACCCTCGAGTACTCCAAGTCCTTCCTTGTTTCGATTGCTTTTGGGGCACTGCTGATATCGGTGGCCCGAGTGTTGCGAGATCTGGTTCGGCTGCTGGCGCGATTCTTTATTCGCCGCTTGCATCTCAGCCGCGAAGTGTCGCTGCTCATCGGTACCGCCATCGTGGCGGTGTTGACCATCATGCTGTTCAACGGCGTGCTGGTGCGCGGCTTCTTTTCCGCCGCCAACGCCTCTTTCGGTCCGCATAACGACACCACTCGGGCCGGGGTGAAACAGCCCATACAGCCGGAGCGTTCCGGAAGCCCGGCGTCACTGGCCGCCTGGGAAACTCTCGGCTTCGAGGGACGAAACTTTGTCTCCGGTGGTTTGCATGCCGACGAGCTGACCAAGGTGAACGGTCGCCGGGCCAAGGAACCCATTCGGGTGTATGCCGGACTCGAGACCGCCGACACCGCGGAGGAGCGGGCCGACATCCTGGTGCGGGAAATGGAGCGCACCAAGGCCTTCGAGCGCAAGGCGTTGATCATCGTCCCGACCACCGGCACCGGCTGGGTGACGCCCGCTGCCGCGCGCGGTATCGAGCTCATGTACAACGGCGACACCGCGATCGTCGCCACCCAGTACTCGTTCCTGCCCAGCTGGATCTCGTTCCTGGCCGACAAGAAGAAGGCGCTGGCCTCGGGCAGGCTGTTGGTCGACACGGTTCAGAAGCGCTGGGCGCAGCAGCCCCAAGGGCACCGTCCCAAGCTGCTCATCTATGGCGAAAGCTTGGGATCGTTTGCGGGACAAGGGGCATTCGATGGTCTTGGTGATATCCGTACGGCGGGCGTCGACGGCGTGTTGTGGACCGGTCCGCCGAACTTCAGCCAGATCTGGAATGAACTGGTGTCCAAACGGGACCGCGGCACCCTGGAAGCCCTTCCCGTATACGACAGTGGATTCACGGCGCGTTTCGCGATAGGTCCCGATATCGACAAGCTCGCCAGACCACCGTGGCAGAACCCACGGGTGCTCTTCGTGCAACATCCGTCTGATCCGGTGACGTGGTGGTCCACGGATCTGCTGTTCAGTGAACCGGATTGGCTCAAGGAGGCGCCGGTGGGCGACCGCTCCGCCGCCATGCGCTGGTACCCCATCGTCACCTTCTGGCAGGTGGCGGCCGACCTGGCCAACGCCGTCGGAGTGCCCGACGGGCATGGCCACAACTACGGCATCTCGTCGGTCAACGGCTGGGCGGCCATCGCTCCGCCGGAGGGCTGGACCCCGCAGGACACCGAACGCATCCGGAAGGCTCTCGTCGACACCGCGTCGCTCGACGGCCCCGACACGTGATCGTTCGCGCCCGAGCCTGGGTTCTGGCTGTTGCTCTCGTCGCCTGGCCGTCGCTGTTGGAACGGTTCCCACAGCATTGGCGCCCACTGATCGGGGCGGGCATGAGCACCGCCCTTGCTGCCGTCACGGGGGCACCGCTCGGGCTGCGGCAGCCACAGCTGGGGGCCGGTCTGCGTCTGGGCGGAGTCGCCGCATCGGCCGTCGCCGCGGCGGTCGGTGCCTCACCGGCGCTGAAGCCGGTGCGCACGTCGATGCGGGAGCGCGATATCGACCTTCATCCGGCGGCCTGGCTGGGGTTGCACATTCCGGTGGGCACGGTGTGGTCGGAGGAGCTCGCGTTCCGCGGGGTGCTGCAGCCGCTCGCGGTCGAGGCATGCGGCACGAGGCTGGGCGGCGTGTTGCAGGCCGCGGCGTTCGGGCTCGCGCATATCCGGCCCGCTCGCGCCGCGGGAGATCCCGTCCCGGCGACGGTGCTGGTCACTGGCTTGTTCGGCTGGCTGTTGGGCTGGTTGCGCGAGCGGTCAGGCAGTGCGGCGGCGCCAATACTGGCCCATCTGGCCCTCAATGAGGTCGGCGCGCTGGCCGCACTGGCCGTGCAACGGACGAAACGCGGGCCACTGTGACCGTGGATGTAGTGCGGTTTTTCCCCGAAGTCCGGACTCCTGGGTATCGGCTGTAGATAATCGGCGGATGGCCTCGAACTGGAGAAGCAGGGCTGGTGCAGCGCTGGCAGGTATGACGATCGCCGCCGGACTCGCACTGGCGGCACCCGCCGGCGCAGACCCCGGGCAGGGCGCCTCGCTGCCGGTGTTTGTTCCGTACCCCTCGGACTGGTCGCCGGACACCTCGGTCTTCCCGTTCAACATGTGGCAGAACCGGGCGACCGACGAGCAGTTCACCGCCCTGCGCGAATCCTGCCAATGGTTCAACGCCCAGTACGACACCTTGATGGCGTCGGTATACGGATTCCAGAACTATCTGCGCGATCACCGCGACGTCTGGGCCGCCTCGGGATCGGACACCGTTGGCAATGTGGTAACCGCGAACCTGGATCAGTCGGCCGGATTCCTGGATCCGCGGGTGCACACCCTCTACATCACCAATTACCCGGATCAGAGCCAGTACTCGCCGCTCTACAACGGCGACTCCTTCTATCACCTGTGGTTCCAGTTCACCCAGATCAGCGACAAGATGAAGCAGCAGCTGCCGTCCGGCGTCATCAACGCCAACATCGCCACCGCCACCGTCTACGGCAACACCATCCGAGACTCGGGAATCTGCAACGGGGCGTAGGTTCCTGGGCCGGGCCCCGGCCTGCCCCGGATAGGCTGGAGGCCATGCCAGCGCGTGCACCGGATGCTGCCTCGACCAGGGCGGCCGTACTCGCGGTGGCCGACTGGCTGCGCGACCCGCAGGTGCCCGAACCGGCGCGTGCGGTCCTCGCTGACGCGGTTCGGTTCACTGCCCGCACACTGGCCGCGGATGCTCCGGGTGCCTCGGTAGAGGTGCGGGTTCCGCCGTTCGTTGCGGTGCAATGCATCTCGGGTCCCCGCCACACCCGGGGAACCCCACCCAACGTTGTGGAGACGACCCCACGGACCTGGCTGCTGCTGGCGACGGGGCTGTTGACGCTGGATCGGGCCACCGCCGATCGGTCCGCCACCGCGTCCGGATCACGTGCTGCCGAGATCGCCGACTGGCTGCCGTTGGTACCGCTGGGCTAGCGCAAGGCGGGCCTCACGATGCCGACGCTGCAGTGGCCTCGGTCACTTTCATGGCGGCACCGACGGGCCGTTTTACGGGGATCGGCCAGCCGATTCTGCGTTCAGCAACCTTCCCCGTAAACTGGACTAGTCACCACCCCACGCAGGACTCAGCCAGGGAGCCGCACCGTGACCGCACAGCCGATCGAGCTGGAAAACGACCCTCGCGAAGAATGCGGCGTATTCGGGGTCTGGGCCCCCGGCGAAGAGGTGGCAAAACTCACTTACTACGGCCTGTACGCGCTGCAGCACCGCGGCCAGGAGGCCGCCGGTATCGCCGTCGCGGACGGCTCGCAGGTGGTGGTGTTCAAGGACCTCGGCCTGGTCAGCCAGGTATTCGACGAGCAGACCCTCGCCGCCATGCGAGGACATGTGGCGGTCGGGCACTGCCGTTATTCCACCACCGGTTCGGTGACCTGGGAGAACGCTCAACCGGTGTTCCGCACCACCGCCGCGGGTACTGGAATCGCGTTGGGACATAACGGGAACCTGGTCAACACCGCCGAGCTCACCACGCGTGCGCGCGATGCGGGCCTAATCAACTCGAAGACCCCGGGTTTGGCCACCACCGATTCGGACATCATGGGCGCGCTGCTGGCCCACGGGGCTGCGGACGCCACCATTGAGCAAGCGGCCATGTCGCTGTTGCCCACTGTTCGCGGCGCGTTCTGCCTGGTCTTCATGGACGAGAACACGCTGTACGCGGCACGCGATCCGTACGGGGTCAGGCCGCTGTGCCTGGGCCGCCTCGACACCGGCTGGGTGGTCGCCTCCGAAACCGCGGCCCTGGACATCGTGGGCGCCTCATTCGTCCGGGATATCGAGCCGGGCGAGCTGCTCGCCATCGACGCCGACGGGGTGCGCTCCAGCCGGTTCGCCAACGCGACGCCCAAGACTTGTGTCTTCGAGTACGTGTATCTGGCCCGGCCCGACAGCATGCTCGACGGCCGCTCTGTGCACTCGACCCGCGTCGATATCGGGCGCCGGCTGGCTGCCGAACACTCGGTGGACGCCGACCTGGTGATCGGTGTGCCCGAGTCCGGTATCCCGGCGGCCGTCGGATACGCACAAGGCTCGGGCATCCCGTACGGACAGGGACTGATGAAGAACGCCTACGTGGGCCGCACCTTCATTCAGCCGTCGCAGACCATCCGTCAGCTCGGTATCCGCTTGAAGCTCAACCCGCTTCGTGAGGTCATCCGCGGCAAGCGGCTTGTGGTAGTGGATGATTCGATTGTCCGCGGCAATACGCAACGGGCCTTGGTGCGGATGCTGCGCGAGGCCGGGGCGGCCGAGGTGCATGTGCGCATTGCCTCCCCGCCGGTGCGCTGGCCATGCTTCTACGGCATCGATTTCGCTTCTCCGGCAGAGCTTATCGCCAACGCGGTGGAATCGGACGACGAGATGCTCGATGGCGTCCGTACCGCTATTGGTGCCGATAGCCTCGGTTACATCTCGGCCGAAGGAATGGTCGCGGCCACCACGGAGCCCCGTTCGCGGTTGTGCTGCGCGTGCTTCGACGGCAATTACCCGATCGAGCTGCCCAAGGAAATGGCGCTCGGCAAGAACGTGGTCGAGAACATGCTCGCGGCGACCGTGCGGGAGACATCAAGCGACAGTGCGGATTCCGTTCAGGCGCGTTAAGTCTCGCGTCCCCGCGGCGGGTATTCCTCGACGACGGTGACGTCCCGAAGTATCTCGGAGCTCCTCTTGATGAGCTCGACTTGGGTGTCGATCATGCCGTCGAGTGCCGTCATGAAGGAATGTTGAAGGTCTCCGGTCAAGATCACTTCGTCGATCAGCACGAACAGCTCTGCCCTGACCGACGGTGTCTGCTCGTAGACGTTGAGCACGACGGTGGCGGTCGCGCCCTGTAGCCCCTTCGACGTTATCTGGTAGCGGCCCCTGCGGGCAGCGAGAAGTTGTGCCGTGTGGGTGATTTCGACGATTACCCATTCAATGGGCGTCATGAGACCGGCGATTCCGGCCTGCGTGGTGAATTCGTCTCCGACGGCGAAGTCACTGAGCCGACGAGCCTGATCGGCGAAGGCCAGGGGTGCGTGATTGCCGGGTTCGATGTCGTTGGCCGATGGCAGTTCGAAGCTGGCGACCGAAGAAATTTCCTCAAGGCTCCGAGAGAACTCGAAACGCCGTTCAACCGATAGCAAACTTCCCCCCTCGGATTTCCCTGGCCCGAGGTTATGTGATGGAGCGGAAGCGTGCGATGACCGAATTGGGCGAATTACTTGACCGAACGTGCGCCGTTTCGGTACTGGGCCGGGGAAGCGCCCGTCCAGCGCCGGAAGGCGCGAGTAAAGGCGCTCAACTCCGAAAAGCCAAGGCGGATCGACAGATCGCTCAGAGATTCCGTTCCGCCCTCCAGGCTTCTGATGGCCTCAATGCGCAGCGCGGTATCTCTGATCTCTCGCACCGAGGTGCCGAACTCGCTTCGGAGTGAACGCTGGAGCGCAGAGGGCGTCATGTTCAGCGCCGCCGCGATGTCGCCGACGCTGGGAATCCCCTGCCCGATACTCGATGCGACGATTCGCTCGACACGCTCGGGTAGCTGCTGGTGGTAATCGCGGACGTTGAACCAGAGCTGCTCCGGGTGCTCGAGGAGAGACGTGATCTCTTCCTCGGTACGCAGAATTGGAACATCGAGGAGTTCGGAGCCCAGAATTATTGCGGCCGAACCACTACCGAATTCGACCGGAGCCTTGAGGAGGTTGCTGCGATCGGATCGTCCCGCCGGGTGTGCCTGGGGGAGAAGAATGCGTTCCACACAGATGGGCCGCATGATCAACCAGCTCCAGATTTGGACGATGAGCGATAGGGCCCATTCCGTGACCGTGGCGTCGTGCAATCTGAGCGTCGATGCGTCTACCGCCACGGTCGTGAGATCGCCAGATCTGGCCACCGTCATATTCGGTATCAGCGGCATGGCCTCGCGGAACACTGCCCAGCGGGCAAAAGCGGCACCGGCTGTCTGCGATGTCGCGAGGCTGAACATCAGGATCTGCAGCGTCTCGGTCGGGATCGGTTCCGGGCTAATGCCAAAGGACAAGTCCCCCGTGCGGGCGAGGATTTCGCGTGCCATGGCGCGAAGCTGTTCGGGGCTGAGCACCGCGGGCTCACCGGCGAGGAAGCGAGGTGAAACCTGCACATCCATCAGCATTTTGGCCGCGTCCATGCCCTGCTGCTGTGCCAATTCCGCCACCAGAGTGCCCCATCGCGGCGGGATAGACAGCTGCTCCACGTCACCTCCTGAATCAAGATCCAAGAGGTGATCTTGGTATAGATTGTTGCCAGTTTCAACTACCCCGGTACTACGGCACGTCAATTCCATGCGCGCGCAGGGCCTCTGCCACCTTAGTCAGTAGGCGTAGCAGCTCGGTCTGTTCCCTGACGGGAGATCGGACCTTCCCGGTGCCGAAGTGTTGCTGCTCGGCCTCGCCTCGCCGGGCGGGGCCAGGGAATTCGCAGAGAACGCTCGGCGTGAACCTGGCAACGCCGTGATGGTGGGGTTAAAGTCGGCCTGATCTGACGAAGAAGTCGACAAGTTCGGTGACCGTCGTCTCGATCGGGCGTGGCTCGTAGCCCAACTCGGTGCGTGCCTTGGTGATGTCCGCGGTGGGCGATACGGTCAGTTTGTTGAATGCGGCGCGGCTCAGTGCGTCGTTCTTCAGCAGCTTCCCGATGGGTTCGATGACCGGAACCGCAGCGTTGAGCAGACCCATCGGCAGCGTGAACAGCGGGCCGCGCTTGCCTACATGCCGTGCGGCCAGACGGCACACCTGTAACAGGCTGCCCATGTGTCCACCGAGTAGGTAGTTCTCGCCCGTGCGCCCCTTCTCGCCGGCCAGGTACAGCCCGGCCGCGACGTCGCGCGCGTCGACCAGGTCGTACTTGCTGTTCACCATGGCGGGTAGGCGCCCACGCGCACTGTCGAACAACAGCTGGTTGATGCGAGACAGGTTGGGCAGGTCCACCGGGCCGTAGACGCCGGTGGGATTGCCGATGACGGCGTCCAGCCCGGACTCGATGACCTCGCGCACCGCTACCTCGCCACCCCACTTGGAGCGCTGGTAAACGGGTAGGTCGGCACTCGTCGAGCGTGGCGAGTTCTCGTCCAGAGTGGCCACGCTGTTGGAGTAGGAGTCGATAGAGCTGCAATGCACCATGCGGCGGGCGCCGACGGCGAGAGCCGCCTGCGCGACGGTGCGCGCGCCCTCGGTGTTGATGCGCCAGCACAGCTCGTCTTCGTGCTTGAGGGTGATGACGGCCACCAGGTGGTAGACGACCTCGACGCCTTCGAGGGCCTTCGTCATCGAGCCCAGGTCGAGAACATCGCCGGACACCCAGGTCACGGCCTCGCGAGTCTCCGGTGCGCTGGGTACCGCGCGGTCGATGGCGACCACTTCATGCCCGTGCTCCACCAGGAGATTGACTAGGTTGGTACCAATGAAGCCGGCGGCTCCGGTGACGGCAGTCTTCATTCTTTGTCCCTTGTGTGGCTCGGGTGTCATGACCGCCGGGCGCTGGCGCGCTCGGCGGGATCGCAACCAACCTACCTAACGCTCGCTTGGTCGGTCTTGTGACATGTATTGCACCGCACCCCAGCAGGTTGGGGCAAGTGTTGCCATACTCTTCGGATGCGCAAACTGGCCGTGGCCGCATCCGTGCTGCTCGTTGCCGGATGTGGAGTGGGTCGGCCACCAGGAGCCGTCGATGGCGAGTACCTCACGGTCGGCACCACGGACCGCGTGTCCACACTCGATCCCGCGGGGGCCTACGACAACGGCTCGTTCCAGGTCGAGAACCAGGTCTACCCGTTCTTGTTGAACTTCACCCCGGGCACCGATGACCTCAAGCCCGATTTGGCGGCGTCCTGCGGTTTCAAGAACCCCACGCTGTACAGCTGCACGCTCAAGCCGAATACGGTGTTCGCCAACGGGCACAAGCTGACCTCATCGGACGTGAAGTACTCGTATGACCGTGAGCGCGTGATCGACGATCCCAATGGGCCGCAGTCGCTGCTTGCCAACCTTGATCGCGTCGAGACGCCTGACGAGCTGACGGTCGACTTCCGGCTCAAACTTCCCAACGACCAGACCTTTCCTCAGGTGCTTGCCACCAACGCCGGGCCCATCATCGATGAGGAAGTCTTTCCGCCCGACCGGCTGCTCGATGACGACGCCATTGCGCGCGCCGAACCCTTTGCGGGGCCGTACACCATCACCTCGCATAGCAAGAACCAGCTGATAGGCCTGCGGGCCAATCCCACATATGTTGGCGGGCTAGGTAAGCCGCAATGGGAGCTGATCGGTATCAAGTACTACACCGGTGGTGAGAACCTCAAGATCGACATCGAGAATCGAGCCATCGACGTCGCGTACCGGAGCTTGTCCCCGAACGACATCGAGACGTTGCGAGTCAATCCGCGTCTCGCGGTACACGAGGGCCCCGGCGGAGAGCTCAGATACATCGTTTTCAATCTCAAGACCATGCCGGGCGGCACGGATGCGCAGAAGTTGGCCGTCCGCAGGGCCGTCTCCTCGCTGGTCGATCGCGAAGCGTTGTCCCGCAACGTGTACAAGGGCATCTACACTCCGGTCTATTCGGTGGTACCCGACTCGATGTCGGGTGCCGTGGAATCGTTCAAGACGCTCTACGGGGCCAAACCCAATGTAGAACTGGCCCGAAAGTTTTTGTCCGATGCCAAAATTCCAGTTCCGGTGCTGATCAACCTGCAGTACAACCCGGATCACTATGGAAGCAATTCATCCGAGGAGTACGCGGCGGTCAAGGGACAACTCGAATCATCCGGTCTCTTCCAGGTGGATTTGCAGTCCACCGAGTGGGTCGCCTACCAAGAGCGCCGGTCATCGGACTCCTACCCCGTGTATCAGTTCGGCTGGTTCCCCGATTTCCCCGATCCCGACAACTATCTGACGCCGTTTTTCATGCCGGACAACATGTTGGTGAACCACTTCGAGAATGACACCATTACGCGGCTCATCACCGCCGAGGCCACCGAGCCGGACCGGGCCAAGCGCCTGAGCATCATCGGGCAGATCCAGGATCTGATGGCGCGCGACTACATCTCGACGCTGCCGCTGCTCACCGGGAAGCAGATCGCGGTATCGGTGAAGAATGTCGAGGGGATCAAGCTCGGCCCCTCGTTCAAATTCCAGTTCACTCCGCTGACGAAGACCGGCGGCGCCGCATGAGCACCACCCTGCTGCGCTACCTCGGAGTGCGCCTGGCGCTCATCGTCCCGACGGCGTGGATTCTGATGACGCTGGTGTTCGTGCTCATGCGCGGTATCGGCGACCCGATCACCGCGCAGGCCGGCGGCCGACTCACTCCGGCGGAGATCGCCAAGCGCAAGGCTGACGCGGGATTCGACCGGCCCATCTGGACTCAATATTGGGAGTACCTCAGTGGCGTGTTGCGCGGGGACTTCGGGCGCACGTTGACCGACAAGCGCTCGATCACCGACATCATCGTGGTCAACGGCGCCGCCACCCTGGAACTTGCGGTCGGTGCGATCATCTTGGCGCTGCTGGTGGGCATCCCCTTGGGCCGTTTGGCCGCAACGCACCGCGACAAGACCACCGACGTGTTGTTGCGGCTGGCGGCGGTGTTCTTCTACGCCGCCCCGGTGTTCTTCGTCGCGATCCTGCTCAAGCTTTTCTTCTCGGTGAAACTGGGGTGGTTGCCCGCATCCGGGCGCAGCACCGTGGGGACCGAGATCGCGCTGGATGCTATGCCGCACCGCACCCACCTGTTGCTGGTGGACACCGTGTTGTATGGCAACAGTGGGTATTTCGTGGATGCGCTGAAACATCTGGTGCTACCGGTGCTGGCGCTCGGGCTGTTGACCGCTGGGGTGTTCCTGCGATTGGTGCGCGTCAATCTCTTGCAGACGCTGCGTGCGGGGTATGTGGACGCTGCCCGCGCCCGCGGACTTTCCGAGCGAGTCGTCGTGGGGCGGCACGCCTTCCGGAACTCGCTAGTGCCGGTGGTCACGGTGATGGGCATGCAGATCGCGATGCTGCTCGCCGGTGCCGTGCTCACCGAGACGGCCTTTGAGTGGAATGGGTTGGGTTCACAGCTAGCGCATTATCTTTCGGCGCGCGACTTCGTAGCGGTGCAGGGCATCGTCACCGTGATCGCGATCATCGTCGCGGTGATGAGCTTCGTCATCGACGTGGTGGTCGCCTTCATCGACCCGAGGGTGAGGTTCTGATGACGGCATCGGTCAGGGAACCCCTCAGGGGCCGGCTCCGTAGCCTGCCGGGTGTGGGTCTATTGCGTTCCACGCATGGCCTGCAGCGGTTCACGCTGGTGGCGGGCCTGGTTCTCGTCTCAGGATTTATTCTCGTCGCGATACTGGCGCCCCTGCTGGCGCCGTACGGGTTCGCCCAAACCAGCGTGGACAGTATCGATTTCGTGCGGCAGCAGGCCCCGTCCTGGCAGCACTGGTTCGGTACTTCGGTGCGGGGTGAAGACGTGCTTTCGCGCGTGCTGTTCGGAGCCCGTACCGCGCTGCTGGTCATCGTGACCTCGCTGGTGGTTTCCCTGCCGGTGGGTGTGGCCCTGGGCCTGACCTCCGGATACCTGGGCGGTTGGCTGGACCGTGCGCTGGTGCTGGTCACCGACGCGCTGTACGCCATGCCCTCGCTGCTGCTGGCCATCGTGGTGTCGATCGCGGTCACCGGAGGGCAATCCAGCACCGGCGGAGGCATTTTCGCCGCGGCCATCGCCATCATGGCTGTGTTCGTCCCGCAATACTTTCGAGTCGTACGCAACGCCACTGTCGGTATCAAACAGGAGCCGTTCGTCGACGCCGCACGGGTCACCGGGGCCAGCACCCCGCGAATCCTGTTTCGGCACATCCTGTCCAATGTCACCTCGTCATTGCCGGTGATCATCACCCTCAACGGTGCGGAGGCCATCCTCACCCTGGCCGGCCTCGGCTTCCTCGGCTTCGGCATCGAACCCACCCAGGCCGCCGAATGGGGGTATGACCTCAACAAGGCGCTCTCCGATGTGGCGAACGGTATTTGGTGGACGGGAGTCTTTCCCGGTACCGCCATCGTGCTGGTGGTTCTCGGGATGACGCTGGTGGGCGAGAGTCTCAACGAGGTCATCAATCCGCTGCTGCGGACGCGGCGGGGGGACGCATGAGCGAGAAGGAAGCGTTGGCTGCGCTGTCGTTCCAGTCGCTGTCGGTGACGTTCAGCACCGACAGCGGTCCGGTGTCCGCGGTCGAAGATGTGTCGTTTGACGTCAAACCGGGGGAGGTACTTGCCGTCGTCGGAGAGTCGGGTTCGGGCAAGTCGGTGTCCTCGCGTACCGCTATCCGGCTGCTCCCCGACACCGCGCGCATTACCGGTTCGGTCCTGCTCGACGGCCGCGACGTCACCAAACTGTCGGGCCGCGAGCTGACGGCCATGCGTGGCAAGGACATCGCGATGGTTTTCCAGGAGCCCGGAGCGGCACTGGATCCACTGTTCACCATCGGATACCAAGTGAATGAGGCCGTTCGCGCGCATTCGGATATGAGCCGTGCGCAGGCCCGCGCGCGTGTCATCGAACTACTCACACTCGTGCGGCTGCCCGATCCGGAGCGCCGCTACGACTGCTATCCGCATCAGCTCTCGGGTGGCCAGAAACAACGCGTGGTCATCGCGATCGCCATCGCCTGCGACCCCACGGTCATCATCGCCGATGAGCCGACCACCGCCCTGGACGTGACGGTACAAGCCGAAATCCTGGAGCTCCTGCGGGATCTGCGCGACAGGATTGGCAGTGCCATTGTGCTCATCACCCACAACATGGGGGTGGTGGCCGATATCGCAGACCGAGTGGTTGTCATGAAGCAGGGAAAGGTCGTCGAAATAGCCCCGGTGGAACGGCTTTTCGCTGAGCCCGCCGAGCCGTACACCCGCGCGTTGTTGGCGGCGGTCCCGCACCTGGGGCAAGGAGATCCCGAGCATGCGCCCGCGCAGAGTCCGGAATCGGCCGAACCCGTGCTGAAGGTGTCCAACCTCGTCGTGGAATTCCCTGGCCTACTCGGCCGTTCGTCCTTCCGTGCGGTAGACGATGTGAGCTTCAGCATCGGGCGAGGGAAGACCCTGGGGCTGGTGGGGGAGTCCGGATCCGGGAAGTCGACCATCGGCCGATGCGTGGCCGCGCTGCAGCAGCCCGCCTCGGGATCGGTGCGGATGCTCGGGCAGGAGCTCGTCGGCATGAGCCAACGCAAGCTGCGCCCGCTGCGCGCCAAGTTCGGTTTCGTGTTCCAGGATCCGGCGACCTCGCTCAATCCGAAAATGCGCGTGGGCGACTGCATCGCCGAACCCATGCGGGTGCACCGATACGGCGACCAGCGCAAGATTCTGGGCCGCGTCGCGGAGCTGATCGATGCGGTGCAACTTCCGGCAGGCACCGAAAACCGCTATCCACATGAGCTTTCGGGCGGTCAACGGCAGCGCGCCAACCTGGCCCGGGCACTCGCTTTGGGGCCCGACCTCCTGGTCGCGGACGAGCCCACCAGTGCACTGGACGTGTCTGTGCAGGCAGCGGTTCTGGACCTGTTCGAGGAACTGCAGCGTCAGTGGCAGTTCGCCTGCCTGTTCATCAGTCACGATCTCGCGGTGGTGGATCGACTGGCCGACGAGGTCGCGGTGCTACGGCATGGCGTCCTGGAGGAGCTGGGGCCGCGTGGCGAGATTCTGCACAACCCATCGACCGAGTACACCCGCACCTTGGTCGCGGCCGTGCCCGTACCGGATCCCGTAGAACAGCGAGAGCGGCAACGCGCGCGGCAGCGCAGCCGCTAGGAGTCGCCCGCGGCGTGCTCGTGTGACGTTCCGGTGGTGGCCTTCTTGTGGTCACCGGTACCCGAGCTGGAACTGGTGTCCGAATGTCCGGGCTTGCTGTCACCCGTCCCGGCCCCCGATCGTGAGGCTGTCGGGCCGGATCCACCGGCGCTGCCCTTGGATGCGGAAGGATGTTGTCCACCAACGGTATTCGACGCTCCGGGGCGTGCCGGGGAACCGTCGGAGGTGTGCGTTCCGGCCCCGGCGCTCGTGGAGGCCGTGCCGTTCTTCTCGGTCGCCGTCGGTGGCTTCGCTGACTGTGCCGACTTCGTCGAGTCCGAATCGGTTGCCGGGCTGCTGGTCGGGTGGTCGGCGGGTCTGCCTCCCGCCGTTGTCCCACCACGGCCTGCCAGCCCATTGGCGCCGATACCGATTTTCGGCGTGACGCTCATGGACTCATGTGCTGACGGCTTCTTGTCGCCATCCGGCGTGCCCGGCGACTCGCTGACTTTCGTCTCACCCCCCGCCGGGGCGGATGTGGCGGTGGTGCCCCGGTTGGCCTTGGCGCGGTGATCCGGCTCCGGGGAGCTCTTGGTACCCGATGACTGTTCGGCCGGGCCATTGGCAACCGTCACACCGTGAGTTTCGCTGATGGAGACCGATTGGCCGTTGCGCTTCAGCGTGACATCGCGCCCCGCAACCTCAAGGGTGGCCCCCGAAGGCGTGGTGACCGTGGTGCCGGTAGCGGCCTTGCCGCTTGATTCGCGAGATTGCTTGGCGGTGTCCTGCTTTGCATCGGGCCGGTCGTCGATAGTCGCGACGAGCTTGCCGCCCTCGGACACGGTTGTCATGTCGCCGTCCCTGGTCAGAGTGGTGCCGGGATTGGCCTTGACCTGGTCGGCGGAGCGCGGCGCCGACTGGCTGGACTTGAGGTAGTTGGTCACCGCCGAGATGACGTTCTCGGTGTTCAGGCCGTGGTCGACCACACCGTCCCGCGGCACGCCGGGCAGGGAGTGTGCTTCGATATTGACTGCGGTGGAACCCGGTGCCGCGGTGATGAATTGAGACTTGTAGGGCGTGGCCACCACATCGTCCTTGGTGCTCACCACCAGGTAGTCGACGCCAGGTTTGGTGTCCGGCAGCTTGTCGAGCTTCTCCAGGAAGCGGCTGCCCACGGTTTGTTGCGACAGGGACGGCCAGGCCAGTGTGCTGGCGGCCCCGTAGATCGCGTCCCTGACCGGTTTCCAGCCGTTGATGTCGATCGAATTGCCCACAGGGCCAACGAAGTCCGCCAGGCCACTGAAAGTGGTGCCGTGGGTTGACGGAGCAAGCTGAACGACATTGGCCACTCTGTCGGATTTGTCCTGCGCCACGAAATTCTTGATCAGCAGGCCGCCCTGGGAATGGCCCACGAGGTCGACCTTGCCGGCGCCGGTGTGGTCCAAGACTGTCGCGACTTCGTCGGCGAGCTGCTGTGTGGACACCTCGACATCACCGAAGCCGCGCAGCCCGATCTTCTGTCCGATCGACCCGACGAGGCCCTGGAATCCAGTCTGGCCGTACTCGAAGGTGAACGCCTGCATCCCGGCGTCGTGGAGGCTCGTCTTCATCGCATCCCAATACTGCTGATTCTCGGCGGTCCCATGTACCAGGACCACCGGGATGCTCCCCGGCGTGGGGGTGTCGGCGGCGGAAGGGGGAGTCAGTGATTGGGACGTGATCACCGCGTCGAGTCCTTGGCCGTTCGCGCCCGGATTCAGCGAGACGGTGGCCCGCCTGGTGATGGTCAAGGTAGGTGAGGAATCGGAGGCGCCACGCTCCGGGCCGAGTGGTGTCGAGCTGGAGGCCAGGGAAATGAACCCGGACTCCACCGTCAGCGTCATCGGAGCGGACAACGCAATGGCCGGGGTCGCGTGGAGGGCGGCGGGCGCCCCGTCCGTGAGAACCAATGATGCGACGAGGGCCGTGGCCAGCAGGACCCGCAGCCCATCTGCGCGTGGGTGTTGTGAAAGGGGATTCCGGAAGATACCGCTCGCTCGGTGCGATGCCGTCGGCATGAATCAAACGGTAGGTGCTCAGCCGGTAGCTCGCATGTCGAGCGTCCCAATTCTGTTGCAACACTGACAATTTGTGACTGGTGTCACGGCTGGGGGGTTGGATGTGGCCGGGTGGGCGATTAGCCCAGAATCGAGAAGGGTCGCGCCTCCTCGACTTCCAGTGCCAGCTCAAGCAATGTTCGCTCGCTGCCCCGGCGGCCACTGAACATCACCCCAATGGGTAGGCCGTCCGGATCCTGGCCGAGTGGAAGCGATATCGCCGGTGCGCCGGAAGCGTTGTGCATCGGCGTGAACCCCACATATGAGCCGAGTTTGTCCAGCAGCACCTCGGGATCCTGATCCGGGGTGAGGTACCCGATGCGCGGGGTGGTGTGGGTGAGCACCGGAGTGAGCACGGCATCGATACCGGAGTTGAATCCGCGTTCGTATACCCGGGCGGAGGCGGCCAGCCGGGCCAGGAACAGCGGCGTGCGATACGACCGCCTAACGAACCTGCGGCTGAGTCCGAGCGTCAGCGGGTCCAGCCGGGAGCCGTCGAATCCGTCGAACAGCCGGGAGCCGCCCTTCGCGACGGCGAACGCCAAGAAGGACCAGTAGTCCTCGAAGTCGGTCTTGAACGAGGGCAGCACGGCGGGCGTATATGGCTCGACGGTGTGGCCAAGGGATTCAAGCATTTCCGCGGCGGAATTCACCGCTTGCCGGGTCGCGGTATCCGTGGCCGGAGTGAAAGGGGAATCCATACACAGACCGATGCGCAGCCGGCGCTGCACCGGGCGGTCCACGCGGCCGATCGGCGGCAGCTTCGGATTGCGGTAATGCAGTTCGGCCGCTTCGAAGAACCGCGCGCAGTCCCGCACGCTGCGCACCAGCACCCCGTCGGCGACGATCTTCACGGGCGCCGAGCTGCTTGATGGATCGCCCAAAAGTCTTCCGCGACTGGGCTTGAGGCCAACTAGTCCGCAGACCGCTGCCGGAATCCGGATGGAGCCGCCGCCGTCGTTACCGTGTGCGATGGGCACCACGCCGGCCGCCACCAGGGCCGCCGAGCCACCTGAGGACCCACCGGCGGAGAAGTCCGTGTGCCACGGATTGCGGGTGACCGAGCCCCCCGAACGTTCCGTGCTGGCGGACCAGCCGTATTCCGGCATGGTCGTCGAGGCGATGGGCACGACACCGGTGCTGAGAAACTGTTGGGTGAATGGCCCGTCGACAGTCTGCAGCGTCGGTGCGATCGCCGCTGAGCCTTCTGTCAGCGGCATTCCCGCCACGTGGATATTGCACTTTGTCGCGGTGGGTACGCCCCGAAAGGCAATGAACGTCCCGGCACCGGCCTCGGCTGCCTCTGCCCGCTCCCGCGCCCGCGGAAAGTCCTTGAACTCCACCGCATTGAGCGCCGGATTGACCCGTTCCAAGCGGACGATAGCGGCCTCGGCGCATTCGGCCGCGGTGACCTCGCCGGAGGCAATGCGCTCGGCCACCCCGGTGGCATCCAGGTCGCCGAGAGCGTCCTCGGTGAATGCCGAAACGACGTGCGTGCGCGTCACTTAATTCCTCCTAGATAGGCGACGATCGCGTTGGTGAGCCCTCGACGGGCCTCCTCCAGATCCGAATAGGTTCCCAGCTGCTTTTCCGACACAAGCCCACGCATGGCACCCGGAATGAAGGCCGCCACCTCGCGCACCCGGACTGGATCCACATCCAGGCCTTCGAACGCCTGCTGGCACGCTCGCGCCCAACGATGCTTCCATGACGCCAGCTCGGCGGCGGTGTGGGGGTATAGCCGTTCCAGCTCGGCGGATTCGTGGGGCAGTGCGCGGCGCAGGTTCTCGATGGCGCGGGAGTCCGGTGCGGTCAAACCCCGATAGAGGGTCTCGACGATTGCGCTGACCCGGCGATCCAGTGGGCCCTCCGGATCGGACCGCCAGGGCTGCTCGCCCCGGCGCTCGGCGGTGCGCTGCAGGACCGCGGCCCACAGTCCGTCGATATCACCGAACTGGTACTTGACCGCTCCCCAGGTAGCGCCGCATTCCTTGGCGATTTTATTCGCCGACACCGCCGCCGGATCGCCCGAGGCAAGCACGCGCAGCGCAGCGTCGAGCATGCTCTCGCGGGTCGCCAGGCCGCGACGATTAGCTCGTCGTCCGGTGGCCACCACTTCGCTCATTTCAGTGATGTTAGCGGTCCAAGATTTGTCATAGAAGTATCTGTGAAAAGTCGATGGATTGGATTACTGTCACCGCGTAAGGAGGTTCCGATGCCGAAGCCGCCGTTGTCGATGAAGCCCACGGGGTGGTTCCAGGTTGCCTGGTCCGCGGAGATCGCGGTCGGCGCTGTGCATCGGATGACCTACTTCGGGTGTGAGATGGTGGCCTGGCGCGCGCAGTCGGGTGAGCTCGCCGTCATGGATGCCTACTGCGAGCATCTCGGTGCGCACCTCGGGCACGGCGGGCACGTTGAGGGCGATCGCATCGTCTGCCCCTTCCATGGCTGGGAATGGAACCGTGAGGGCAAGAACGTGTGCATCCCCTACGAGAAGCGTCCAAATCCATTGCGGCGTATTCGAAGTTATCCGGTAGTGGAACGCAACGAGGCGGTCTACATCTGGCATGACGTCGATGGCCGCGAGCCGTACTTCGATGTCCCGGACGTCTTTACCGGATTCGCAGATGGCAGCAGCGCCCAGGATTACTACCCGGGATATCCGTACAGCACCCTGTATCGGGAACGGCTGCAACTGCATCCGCAGTATGTGCTCGAAAATGGGGTCGATTTCGCGCATTTCAAGTACGTGCATAAAACGCCGTTCATCCCGACGTTCACCCGGCAGGAGTTCGAGGAGCCCATCTCCTATGTCGATTTCACCATTGCCTTCGACGAGATACCGGGCATGTCGGCTGAGGATATGAGGAGCGGAGTGCAGGCCATCAACGGCGGCTTAGGAGTTGCCGTCACCAAGAGCTGGGGGATGATCGACAACCGCACCGTGTCCGCGGTGACCCCGGTCGACGACCAGACCTGCGATGTCCGATTCACCGTCTTCATCGGACGACCACCGGGGGACGGCCCTGGCGAGACCAATGAGCCATCCCAGACCGCAAAGACCTTCGCGCAGGCCATTATCGACCAGTTCCTCGCCGACATCCACATCTGGTCGCACCAGCGGTACTCAGACCCGCCCGCCCTGGTGCGGGCCGAATACGAAGGCTTTATCGCCCTACGGAAATGGGCGACCCAGTTCTATCCGGAGGAAGTCCGAGCATGAGTGGAATCAGGGTTTTTCAGGTGGCGACCGGAAATGTCGGCACCGAGATGATCAAGCGTATCGCCCAGCATCCCGATCTGGAGTTGGCCGGATTACATTGCTACTCAAGAGAAAAGATCGGCCGGGACGCCGGCGAGCTCGTGGGGCTGGAACCCAACGGAGTTATCGCCACCGGCACTGTCGAGGAGATCATCGCCGCCAGGCCTGATGTGCTGACCTTCCACGGTGTGTTCCCCGACGAAGATCTCTACGTGAAGGTGCTCGAGGCGGGCATCGACATCGTGACCACCGCCGACTGGATCACGGGGCACCATCGCAACCAGAACCACCCGCATCCCTCGGGCCGACCCACCACTGAGGTCTTGCAGGCCGCGTGTGAACGGGGTGGATCCACCTTTTACGGCACCGGGATGAATCCGGGTCTGACGCAGATCCTGGGCGTCGTCCACTCCTGCGACGTCGCCGAGATCGAGAACGTGACCGTCATCGAATCGGTGGATGTGTCCTGCCACCATTCGGTGGACTCCTGGGAGATGGTCGGATACGGGCGCCCCGTAGCGGACCCGGAGATCCCGGCGCTCCTGGAGAAGGGCACCCGTGTCTTCGCCGACGGGGTGTATCTGATGGCCGACTGCTTCGGCCTGGAACTCGACGACGTCACGTTCTCCTATGAGCTGGGGGCCTGTACCGAGGACATCGACCTCGGGTGGTACCGGTTGCCCAAGGGCTCCCTGGGCGCCAACTATCTGAAGTACCAAGGGATCGTAGATGGGGTACCCAAGGTGGAGGTGCATGTTGAATGGCAGATGACCCCGAAGACTCAGCCGCACTGGAACGTCAAGGGCTGCTACATCACGAAAATCCAGGGCGATCCCTGTGTCTACAGCAAGCACATGGTCATTCCCAGGCCCGGCACCGACTTCTCCGACCCCGCCGCCTTCGCGTCCGTCGGGATGACCGTCACGGGTCTGCCCGCGCTCAATGCCATCCGGAGCGTCATCGATGCCCCGCCGGGCATCCTCACCTCGGCCGACCTGCCACTGCGCGGATTCGCGGGGCGGTTCAAGTAGGGCTGTGCGGACACCGCTGCCAGCCGGGACGGGTAGCCTAAGGCCCGTTATGAGCGAGCGAGCCGACAAACCCAGTAACTCGTACGCCGCGGCCGGGGTGGATATCGAAGCCGGCGACCGGGCGGTCGAGCTGTTCAAGAAATCCGTCGCCAAGACGCATCGCCCCGAGGTGTTGGGCGGTATCGGCGGCTTCGCCGGGCTGTTCGCCCTCAAGGGCGGATACCGCGAGCCGGTGCTCGCGGCCTCCACCGACGGCGTGGGCACCAAGATCGCCGTGGCGCAGGCCATGGACAAACGCGACACCGTGGGCCTCGATCTGGTGGCCATGGTCGTCGACGACCTGGTCGTGTGCGGCGCCGAGCCGCTCTTCCTGCAGGACTACATTGCCGTCGGCAAGGTGGTGCCCGAGCGCGTCAGTGAGCTGGTCGCCGGCATCGCCGAGGGTTGTGCCATCGCGGGCTGCGCGCTGCTCGGCGGCGAGACCGCAGAACATCCGGGTCTGATGGCTCCCGATGACTTCGACCTGTCCGCCACGGGTGTCGGCATCGTGGAAGCAGATCGGGTACTAGGACCGGACCGGGTGCGCCCGGGCGATGTCGTGATCGCGATGAGGTCCTCGGGGCTGCATTCCAACGGATACTCGCTGGCGCGGCATGTGCTGCTGGAAATCGACCGGATGGACCTGTTCGGACAGGTCGAGGAGTTCGGTCGCACTCTTGGTGAGGAGCTCCTCGAGCCCACGCGCATCTACGCCAAGGACTGTCTGGCGCTGGCCGCCGAGACCGAGGTGCGGACCTTCTGCCACGTCACCGGTGGAGGCCTCGCAGGCAACCTCGCCCGCGTGATCCCCGATGGATTGGTCGCCGAGCTGGACCGCGGTAGTTGGACCCCCGGCCCGATCTTCGCGATGATCGCCCAGCGCGGCCGCATCGAGCGTGCCGAGATGGAAAAGACCTTCAACATGGGAGTCGGCATGGTCGCCGTCGTCGCACCCGAAGATGTCGACAGGGCGCTCGCGGTCCTGACCGCACGGCACATCGACTGCTGGACCCTTGGCGCCATCAAGAAGTCAGCCAAGGATTCGGGCAGCGAGAATGCCGTGCTGGTGGGCCAGCACCCAAGATTCTAGGGAGAGGTGCCGTGCCTGGTCGCTGTCAGCGGCGCCAGGCGTCCTCGTCTTCGGTCCAGCGGTCGCTGGTGCGGTCGTCATCCGGCTGAGATGACGGAGCGCCGGAGAGTTCACGGCGGAGCTGCTCGAGATCCGTGTTAGGAGAGCTGTATTTCAGCTCGCGAGCAACCTTGGTCTGCTTTGCCTTTGCCCGGCCGCGGCCCATGGGGGAACCCCCTCGCGCAATAGCGGAGCGGCCCAATTTCAGGGCGGCTCCGGTGGAGTGTTTTTATCGATCCTGACGATAGTTTAGCGTGCCGATCCACCAACTGCTGCACGCCCTAACCACCCGGTTGACCGGGCCCTTGTCGCAGACGGTTGATCGCCTCGCGTCCTCGCTGCTCACCCTGCAGGTCGGGCAGTAGATCGAGGTCGATAGCGGCTGGTGACGGCCCTGCTGTGAGGGGCGTCGTATCGCCGTGTGCGAGGGCGTCGACGACCGAGCGTTTGAGTAGGGCCAGGGCTATCGGGCCCAGGTCAACATGGTCGACCACCGAGCCCACCCGGCCGACGGAACGGCCGCCCGCCGCCACCTCGTCGCCCGTGGACGGCCGATCGGCAGAGCCATCGAGATGTAGCAACACCAGCACCCGCGGTGGCTTGCCCAGATTGTGTACCCGGGCCACCGTCTCCTGTCCGCGGTAGCAGCCCTTTTCCAGGTGCACCGCCCGGGGATCGTCGTCGACCGCGATCCATGCCACCTCATGCGGGATGGTCCGCTCGTCGGTATCCAGGGTCAGCCGTGGGCGCGCGGCCGCGATCCGGAGTGCCTCGAACGCCCAGAGACCGGCGGGGCGTACCCCCAGCCGGTCTGCCAGGTCGTGTCCCGGGGGAACCAGGAGGTCGAACGTCGCATCGGGGAGCGGCCACGGCATACGCCTGATGAGGCCGCCGCCGGGCAGGGCGACCGCGCGGTCGAGTTCAGGGAGCGTTGCGATCCCCAGCTTTCCGGCGAGGTTGACGCTGTCCGGTCCCAGCAGGGTCAAGACCTTCAGATCGGACGACGAGACCTCCACCTTCGCCCAGAACACCATCTTGGCGAGGAAGTCCTTAAGGGCCTGGCCCCGCCATGGCTCGGTGTCCAGGTAGGTAATGCCGTCCAGATCGGTTTGTACCCAGTGGTCTTCGACACGTCCCTGCCCGTCGAGGCTGAGGTTTTCTCGCGTTTCGCCGTCCCGTAGGCCGGTGACGTGCTGGCTCGAGATGGTGTGCAGCCAGCTCAGCCGCTCGGTGCCGGACAGGGCGATGACGGGGCGTGTTGACCGATCGATGAGGACGGCACCGGTCAGGGCCGCGCGCTGCTCGCCGAGGGGGTCGCCGTAGTGCCACACCGCGCCGGCGTCGGGGTTACCTTCAGGTACGTAGATGGCCGTCATGATGTTTCCAACTCTACGGCCGCTAATCTCATTGCCCATGGCGGTAGCGGTGCTGGTCACACTCGACGGTGAAGTGCATGACCCCTCGGTGCCGCTGTTGTATGCCGACGAGCTTGCCGCTGTTCGCGGAGATGGCGCGTTCGAGACGCTGCTGGTGCGCGGCGGAACGGTCTGCAAGCTGGACGCGCACCTGGATCGGATGGCCGCATCTGCCGCGTCAATGGATCTGGCCGAGCCCGACCGGCCTGCCTGGCGTGCGGCCGTCGAGGTCGGTGTGCGGCAATGGAACTCGATATCGACCGACGATGCGATGCTGCGGCTCGTCTTCACCCGTGGACGCGAAAGCGGCGGGGGCGCAACGGCATATCTGACCATCGCGCCGGTTCCGGAACGATCGTTGGTGGCGCGGCGTGACGGCGTCTCGGTGATCACCCTGGATCGCGGACTGCCCGCGCGGCCCGCCGAACCGCTGCCCTGGCTGCTATCGGGGGCAAAGACGCTGTCCTACGCGATCAACATGTCCGCCCTGCGATATGCCGAAACTCAAGGGGCTCAAGACGTCATCTTCGTCAGTTCGGATGGGTTCGTGCTTGAGGGGCCCCGATCGACGGTCATCGTGGACACCGGCGACGCACTGATCACCCCGTTCCCGGAGCATGGGATTCTGCACGGAACCACGCAGCGGGCGCTCTTCGAGGTGGCCGCGGCCGAGGGCATCCCGTGCCGGTACGAGGCCGTGAGACCCGCTGATCTCGTTGTTGCCCAGGATGTTTGGATGTTGGCCAGTATCACTCTCGCGGCCCGGGTGCGCACGCTCGACGGTGCCAACCGTCCGGCGGGGCCGCTGGCGGTGCGGTTGCCCGAGTTGGTCGACAAGGCCATCGCGCTCTAGTTCTGCTCGGCGGAGAATAAATCGGTTGTCGCGCACTCTCTTGCGTCGTACCGTCGTCGGTACACAAGGAAGGAGGTGGTCCGAACATTGATTACGTATTGGACATGTGAGGTGGCTGCCCGCTAGTTGCAGCCATGCGCTGCAGTGGGCAAATCCACGGCAGCCACCCGGCCCCCGAACCCTCGATGAGTCCGATCGAGCCGAATGGTTCGGGGGCCGCCCCCTTTTTTTTGGGGACGGCCGGAAAGTCTCACCGACATGCCCGGCTAGGGGCGACAGGCGCGGGAGGTCTAGCCCGCGAATCGTGACAGCCGCGCCGATAGATGCGGTGTCAGGCCGCCGTCGGCCCCCACCCGCTCCTCGACGTAGGCCAGGTCACCGCCGTCGACGATCCCATACAGACGTTTGGCTCCGCCGATCAGCGCGCCGGACTTGCTCCGGGCCAGCGCATCGGTGACCAACTCCCAGGATGAGGCGTTGCGGGGATGGCCGTAGAACAGCTCGACAAACCCCGCGGCGTGGGCCAGCACCAGCTCGATGGCCTGCTCTTCGTCTGGATCGTCCGGATCAGGAGCGAACCGCCAAAACCCGCTCTCGCGCAAGGTCAGCCGCTCGAACTGCCCGTCGGCGTCCAGCCGCCACGATCGCGAATCCCACGTGAGGTAGTCGCTGCCGTCATGCGCGACGATGATCTGCTGTCCGAAGCGGTAGTCGCCGTCGGCATCCCGGCCTTCGCCCTCGCCGCGCCACACTCCTACCAGGGGCAGCAGCGCGAGCATCGCCTCATGCAGGTCCGCGCCTTCGCGCAGGTTCGCGGTATCGGCAGGGATGGGGAGGTCTTGAAAGGTGGGAAGGTTCCGGCCCACCGATGGCCGCTGCTCGGCGGCGGTCGGATCTGGTTCCGTCACGACTCGTCGGTGATCAGCCGGTACAGCGCGTACAGCGCGAACCAGGTGATGACGAGCACCGCGGCCACCAACATGATCTCGAAGAAGAGCACCACGGAATGGGAGCTTACCTGGGATAACGGTGTGACCCACAACTCGCCGGGTAACGTCGGGTTCAGCTACCGCGATGGAAGGGTGTGACGATCTTGCGAAGACGATTGTTATCTGCGTTTTTAGCACCTTTCGTGGCATCTGTCGGGCTTGTCGCGACGCCTACAGCGAATGCGCAACCGCCGAAGTTTCCGGACGTTGACTCCTATCCGGCGGTCGACCTCGATGAATATCGGGTGATCGGTGCGCATCCGAGCATGTCGGGCTGGGTGTTCAGCACGCCCGGCGGCCTCAGATGCCAGAGCAACATGATCGCCGATCTCGGTGTGTCATGCACCGGACGAATCGTGGGTGCCGGCCAGCAGATGAACTCGGTGACGGTGTCCCTGACAAAGCCAGGGCTGATCGCGCAGTACGCACAGACACCCGACGATCACCCGTATCCGCTCTTGCCTACCGGGTCCAAGATCGCGCCCGGCAATGGCGTGGTCTGTGCGGTCCTCACCGAGGAGGCGCTGGCCTGCCGGGCCAAGAAGCCCGACTCCTGGGCCAAGGACACCCCGGATCCACCGGACCGGCACTACGGCGAGCACGGGTTCGTCGTGCAGCCCTCCGGCAGCTGGTCCTACTAGCGCGAGCTTCCGATCTTTTGGGGGGAGGCCCCCATGAACTTTGGGTGTCCGTCTGGATGCCAGTGGTTGGCGCACACGGGACGATTGCCGAGTGAGGCGTCGTGGATAGGAAATTAACTGTGTGGCAATCAAAGTCAGTACTCCGGGGAATCGGTGTGGGGCTTGTCGGCCTCGCGCTCGTGGTGGCGACACCGGGTATGGCGTCTGCGGCACCCGACAAGCCCACTCCGGTGCCGTCGCCGAACCACGACGGTGAATGGCTGGACGGCGGCATGGCGCCCACGGAGGCGCAGCAGCCGCGCGACAGCGCCGGTGGCTGGGTTGACCATCCCGATGGCACCGGGCCGCAGTGCATGGATAGGGGCGTGATCTGCCGTACGGGAATCTGGTACCCCGACCAGGTTCAAAGTCAGCGCGGTCAACCCGAATGGGTGCAGTTGCCCGACACCACCGGGCCCGAATGTGAGAATCCCGGCGTCGTCTGCGGGAACACGGCGTCGTAGTCGTAACGCGCGTCGAGCTCGGGTCAGGTACCCGCCAGGAAGGTGATCACCGCGAGCACCCGGCGGTGGTACTCATCGGTTTCGGTGAGATTCAACTTCGTCATCACATTGTGGACGTGCTTTTCGACCGTGCTCTCGGTGATCCACAGCCTGCGGGCGATGCCGGCATTCGACAAACCCTCGGCCATCACCCCCAGCACCTCGCGTTCCCGCTGACTCAGGGCGTCCATCGGATGGTCGTTGCGGCGCGTCACCACCAGCTCTCTGACAAGGGCCGGGTCCAGTACCGCGGCCCCTCCGGCGATCCGGTTCAGCGCATCGAGGAACTCCGCGACATCGCCGATACGGCTCTTGAGGAGGTAGCCCCGTCCGCCCCCGGTGGACACGAGCTCGATCGCGTACTCCACTTCCACATGTGCGGAAAGGACCAGCACTCCGATTTCGGGGAACTCCTTGTGTATTGCCCGGGCAGCCTCAAGTCCTTCCGTGGCGTGCGTCGGCGGCATCCGGATATCCGTGACGACGAGGTCAGGCCGTTGGCTCCTGACCAAACCCATCAGGTCGACGGCGTCGCCCGCCTGGCCGACAACCTCGAAATTCGAACGATCGAGAAGGCTGGCGATCCCTTCACGAAGGAGTACGTCGTCGTCGGCGATTACCACGCGCAGGGCGGCCACAGCGCCAGAGTAGCCGCGCAGCCTGCGTGGCTATATTCGAAGAGGCGGGACGCATCTGGGTCCCGGAGGTAAGGAAGTTTCCAGACGTGACCCCCACTATCTCAACGCTGCCGCTGGGGCCGTCGACGATGGCCGGCGAGTCGGTCAACAACGGACGCGGCGCATCGTCACCCAGATTGTGGGGATGGCTGACGTTGCCCTTCCGGCCGGGCACACCACCGTCGGCCACACTGGGAATCCTGGTCGCGGCGGCCTTTCTCGTTTCCGAAACCGTTGCGGCGCTGCTACTGCGGCAGATCGCGCCGACCGAGCGCATGGGCACCATTTATCTTCTCGGCATTTTGGTCGTATCGGCGATCTGGGGGCTTCGGCTCGCGGTGCTCACCTCCATCGCCAGCGCCATCACATTCGACTACGTACGCGATTGGCCGAACGGTCATGTGCTGTCGGTCGAGCTGCAGAACGGCGTGGTGCACGTGATTTTCCTGGTTGCCGCGCTGGTCGCCAACGGGCTGGCGAGCCTGGCCCGTGCCCGCACCAACGAGGTCGAGGCGCGCCGTCGGGAGGCGGCCGCGATCGCCGAGCAACAGGCTGGACTACGCCGGATAGCGACTCTGGTCGCGCGTGCGGTGCCGCCGTCGGACGTGTTCACGGCGTTGGTCGACGAGATGGTCCATTGCCTACACGCCGACACCGCGATTCTGGTGCGGTACGAGGCAGGCAACACCGTCGCCATCGTCGCAGCATCCGGTGAGGTGGGAATGGGCCACACCCCGGGAACCCAGTTCGTGTTGGACGACGGCGTGCCGCCCGGAGAGGCGATGGGATTCGGTGTCAGCGTGTGCAGCCCGATCCGTGTCGGTGGGAGCATGTGGGGAGCGGCCGTTCTGCGGGGGGAAAGCCTTGCGGCCGCACCCGTCAACGATTTCGCCGACCTGGCCGCCACCGCGATCGCGAACGCCCATACGCGAGAAGAGCTCACGGCCTCCCGCGCGCGGATCGTGACAGCTGCCGACGAGGCACGTCGACGTCTGGAGCGCGATCTGCACGACGGCGTACAGCAGCGCCTAGCGTCGCTGCGTCTGCGCCTCGGCATGGTGACCGCGGAGTTGCCATCCGGTTTCCCGGATCTGGCCAACCAGCTCGCGGAGCTGAGTACCGGGTTGATCGGTGTCACCGAGGACCTTCAGGAATTCTCGCGCGGTGTTCACCCGGCGATTCTGTCCAGCGGCTTGCGGCCCGCGTTGTGCACGCTGGCACGGCGCTCGGCCGTGCCGGTCGCCATCGAGGTGAACGTCGACGGCGCCATCGCCGAGTCGGTCGAGATGGCCGCGTACTACGTGTTGGCGGAGGCACTCGCCAACGCCGCCAAGCACTCCGCGGCGAGTCAGGTGCAGGTGTCGGTGCGATGTAGCGGGCCGCACCTCTGCATGGCTATCCGCGATGACGGCGTGGGTGGGGCCAATCCCCGCAAGGGTTCGGGACTCGTGGGGTTGACCGACAGAGTCGAGGCGCTGGGCGGCACATTGACCGTTTCCAGCCCCGTAGGGCGCGGCACGTCTCTGGACGTTTCCATTCCGATCCTCTGATGAGGCCGCCGTCGTCCCTCACCCACAGGTAATTCTCGGGTAATTCCGCCCGAAATTCTGTTCGCATGGGGGGAAACCACACCTGCCTCATGGCGGGCAGCCATACCAAATTCCGCGTTTAGTCCCCGTTAACCACGATTCGAGGCGGCGTTAACGGCTCTCTAGCTAGATGAGCTCCGTTCAGTTGCGAAGGGCTGTATCGGGCAGAAGTGACGGCTGGAGAAATTGTTGCGGTGCCACGCAATTCGCAGAAATTTAGCGTTATTTCCTGTTCAGGGGTGATGTTGTCGATATCGGTCGATAAATGCCCGTGAAAGGCAAGCGGCACCTTTCCGTAAGACAGAACGGCGATATTCAAGGACCATTCGAAAGGCTCACATGGCAGGAATGTTTGATCGATTCGCCCGTACCGCCTGCATTGTGGCGGTGCTCTGCGGTATGGCAGTGACAGAAGCGCCCGCGGCATTCGCGGAACCGGTAACCATGCTGCCAGAGGACCTGGATCAGGTGACACCGGACGGCTGGCACATCCATCTGAACAGCTACAACGAGGTAGTCAACTCGATACCCAACCTCGCCAACGCGTCGAACTCGCGCGAGGCCTTCGTGTCCCTGTATGCCTCGGCCAGGGCCGAGGGCGGGCAGGGGGCGATCATGGACAGCCTGTTCATCATGGGCTATCAGCTCGGATGTCAATCCGACGTGTCCAGCGGCCTTCAGTTCGGCGGCGCGGCGTCCGGCGGTGTGAGCGGAACCGGAAGCCTCGGATCGAGCAGCTCCGTCGGTGGATCAGTGGGTGGCGGTCTTACCGGATACGCGCAGACGGTCCTCGAACCCGGCGTGATCGTCGATCTCCCGATGTCGAACATGGGGCTCGATAAGTCGGGGCGCGCAACACTCGACGTCACCAATCTGCACGTCAAGGCGGACGCCTGCGGGGGCGATGTCACCATCCGGTCGTACGCGTACTTGCGGATCTCGACGACGGGGGCACATTCCTCCTACGCCATCTACGGCGAACCCACCAAGATCTGAGCAAGGAGATACGCCATGGCATCACGCATGATCGCGGGAGGACTCGCGATTCTCTGCGGCGCAGGCATCTTCCTGGCGCCGAACGCATCCGCGGACCCCGTCCCGCCGGGCCCGCCTCCTGGCTATGACGGCCTTCCGTACCACAACATGCCCGGCCGGATCGGCCATCAACCCGGTGCGTACACCTGGATCCTGGGCTTCTGGATGCGGCCCCGGCGCGTCCTGGACACGGCCGGCGTAGCAGCGATGAGCAACACCGACTCCCAATCGGCCGAGTTCGGGCTTCCCGGCTCGCAACTCGGTGTCGAACCGCAACGGCGTTCGATGGTGGGCAACGCCTTCGGAGTGCGGCCCGAGTCGCAGATGGAGGCGACCGGCGCACCCGACCCCGCCGGTGGCGTCACACCCGGCTACACGATGCCGGTGGGCAGTCCCGGTGGTGGCCTCGAAGATCCCTATGCCGGCACCCCGAGACGGCTGCCCCTCGGCGGTGAATCCCTGCAGCCGAATGCCAACGGGACCGTCGGGCCGAGCTCCGTGAACAGCGGCCCCGATACGGGTCCCACCTTGTCGAAGTGACGCGCCGCATCCACACACAGAGGATCCACAACATGAGAGCACACCTCACACGAGCGGCCGTGATCGTCGCGGTGCTACCTACGGCTCTTCTTGGGCCGCCGAGCGCAGCGGCGGACCCCTCGGTGCCGGGTGACCCGACAGGGCAGATCTACAGCCCGCCGGGCTACATCGGCTACTTCCCCGGCGCGTACGGGTTTCAGACCGTCTTCTCTCTGACCCCGCCGCCCCGGGTCCTGGATGCGGGTGGTGTCGGGGCCATGACCAACGCGGACCCGGAGTCGTCCCATATCGGCCTGCCCGACGATCGTCTCGGCGTCCAGTTGAAGCATGTCGTCGTGAAGCCACAAGAGGCTGGTCCGCGCGGGCAGGTCTTCGGTGTGCGGACCGCTTCGCCCATGCAGGAGACCGCGGTGCCCGATGCGGCCGGCGGTGTGATGCCGGGTGCGACGTCCGCGATCGGCCGGCAAAACCCTGCCACCGGGCAATCGACTGGGCTGGAGGATCCGTCCCCCGCTGGGAGTGGACCCGAGCAGCCCATGCCCGGGCTGGAGGCCAGGCAGCCAGTGCGCAGCCCCGTCGCCGCACCGGATACGGCGAACTGAACTGCCACGGCGCCTAGCGACGCGAAAAGGCACTCAGGTACGTGATTCGGGCTGAATACGTACCTGAGTGCCTTCGCAGCGAAAGAAGAGGCTAGGCCTCGATCTTGATGTCGACCTCGTGGATGCCGGCACCGGTGGGGCTCACCGTGGCCGTGCCGTTCCCGGCGGAGGACAACGCCCGCAGCGTCCAGTCGCCCGGTGCGGCGAAGAACCGGAAGTCGCCGGTCGCAGACGCCACCACCTCGGCGGTGAACTCATCGGAGGAATCCAGCAGGCGCACAAAGGCACCGCCCACCGTCTGACCGTTGCCATCGACCACGCGGCCGGTGATCACGGTTTCCTTCTCCACGTCAACGCCCGCCGGAATGGCCAGGCCCTGCTTCGGTGCACTGCACATAACTAGCTTCCCAACTCGATCGGGGCTCCCACCAGAGAGCCGTATTCGGTCCAACTGCCGTCGTAGTTCGTCACGTTCTGGTGTCCCAGGAGCTCCTGCAACACGAACCAGGTGTGCGAGGAACGCTCACCGATGCGGCAGTACGCGATGGTTTCCTTTTCACCGTCCAGCCCCGCGTCGGCGTAGAGCTTGGCGAGCTCTTCATCCGACTTGAAGGTGCCGTCTTCGTTGGCCGCCTTGCTCCACGGGACGTTGATGGCGCCGGGGACGTGTCCGGGGCGCTGGCTCTGCTCCTGCGGCAGGTGCGCGGGAGCCAGAATCTTGCCCGAGAACTCGTCGGGCGAACGCACGTCGACCAGGTTCTTGGCACCGATGGCGGCGATCACCTCGTCGCGGAAGGCACGGATCGAGTTATCCGGAGCGGCGGCCTGGTAGGACGTCGCGGGACGAGAGACGGTGTCGGTGGACAGCGCGCGGCCGTCCAGCTCCCACTTCTTGCGGCCGCCGTCGAGCAGCTTCACGTCCTGGTGTCCATACAGCTTGAAGTACCAGTAGGCGTACGCAGCGAACCAGTTGTTGTTACCGCCGTAGAGGACGACGGTGTCGTCATTACCGATGCCCTTGTCGGACAGCAGCTTCGAGAACTGCTGCTGGTCAACGAAGTCGCGCTTGACCGCATCCTGGAGATCGGTCTTCCAGTCCAGCCTGACGGCGCCCTCGATGTGGCCGACGTCGTACGCGCTGGTGTCCTCGTCCACCTCCACGAACACCGTGTTGGGGGCGGAAAGGTTGTCTTGCGCCCATTGGGCGGAGACCAGTACGTCAGAGCGTGCCATGCAGCGGTTCCTTCCGGTGGTTTTGTCGGGTTACTGAGCCGACGGTTGTGTGCGGCGAAAACGGGTAACGAGGGGGTACAGCTGGCAGCCCAGGCAGATGCCGAAGGCCGCGTTGAGGAAGGCGGCGCCAAGAGCGAAGGCCGTCGCGATCTGGCCGAGCAATGTGACGCCGGTGGCGAACCCGATGGTTCCGACCGCGGCGAAGGTGAAGCCCAGCAGCTGGGCGAACTGCAGCGGCGGGATGGGCTCGCGTTCGGTGACCGGGCTCAGCCTGGGCTGGATCAGAGTCCGGAAGATCGTTCCGTAGGGGGCGCGGTGCGGCCCCAGCAGCGCGCCGATTGCGAACACCACCGCTTGAAGTCCCAGGATCACGGCGGCCGCTACCGGCGATACGGCAGACACCGCCAGGGTGATGATGAGAACTGTGGTGGTGACCCAGGCGACGAAGCGGGGACCGCGAACGTCAACCTGACTGATTACGGGCGGTGTGTTGGCAGTGGTCATGGGTTGTTGTGCTCCTAAGGGTGGCGGATATGGCTACACCAGGTACGGCACACTCGAAGGTGGCCGCTATTAGCAGCAACAACAGCAGCAGCCCGCGACGCGGCACAGATCGACGGCGCGTCGTTTGGTGAGCATCGGCTCAAGGCGGGCTTGCACGGCGACGAGTTTACCCCGGCTGCGTCATGCCCTGCAGCGCAGTGCGCAGGTCGGCGGCCTTGGGCACTCCGGAGACTCGATAAGCCTGCCGTCCGGTGGCATCGAAGATGAAGGTTGTCGGCAGCGACAGCACCGAGAGGGCCCGTGCGGCGTCGGGATTGGCATCGATGTCGACCTCTATATGTGCCACCTCGGGCCGGTCAGCCGAGACCTGGTCGACGACTCGGCGGACCGATGCGCACGGCCCACACCACACCGCGCTGAAGTGCACGATCGTCGGTCCGGTCGCGGAGAGTTCGATGCCGGGTGGGGCCTGGACCTCCTCGGCTCCACCGGGGCCTTCGCGGAGCTTGCCGGCCTTGCTCTTGATGGCGACTGCGATGAGGCTCGACGCCAGCAGCGCGACCGCGATCACGATGACCGCGGTCACAAAGGGCGATGAGCCGCTCTCCTGAAGAGCGGACAAACCTGACGTCATGACTGTTTGAACGCGTCCAGGGAGATCGTTACTCCCTTGGCGATACCTTCGATGATCACATCTGATCCACGTGCGCCGACCGTTGTTGGTTCGATAGCGAAGGGGAGCTTCTGCCGCGGGACGACCTTGGTGAACGCGGCGAACACGCCCGCCTGCTGGTCCTCGGGCACATCGCGGTCGGCCGTCCCGGGGCCCGTCACTATCGATGTGGCGACAAATTGCAGATCTGTCTTGGCCGGTCCGCCGACCGAGACGTCAACCGACACGGTCACCTTGTGCTGAAATTCTCCCGTCTTCGGCGTTCCGGTGAACAGCAGGCCGGTTCCCGTGGAGATGCCGGATTCGGTGGTGCCTCCGGTGGCGTCGTTCTGTTCCTTCGGCGGGGGTTCGACGGCAAGATCGTTGATTCCCATGAATCGGCCGAGGTGGTTGGAGTCGATGATGATTCGGCTCTCCACCCGGTCCACCCGCAACGGAGAGTCCGGACGGATCAGCCAGGACGCCTGGGAGATGTCGATGCCGTGCAAGGTGCCTTCCAGCGTTGCCTTGCCCGTTTCGGCGTGGTCGACGCCGTGCGCCTTGATCTCCACTTCCTTGTATCGGTGCGCCAGAGCCTGGGGAATGAACGGGAAAACCAGGATCGCCACGGACGGATCGGAGCTCAGGTTCGCTTCGGCACGCAGGGTCCGGGACAGCCGGTATTCGGCGTAGATCGCACATCCGAAATCGGTGCTGGTGGCCGCGATTGCCAGTGCACATACCGCCGCGATAGTGGCGATCAGGGGTTTGCGCATCTGCATATTCTGGCGTACCGCCGCGCGTCCGAGGTTCTCGGCCGGGCTTACCAGCAGGTGGCGGGGTACATTATGGAACACCTGGAGACCGAAGCACCCGGGTGTTGGAGGGCTCGTTGGACCTGTTGCTGCTGACCGCTGACCCAAATCCCGATGCGGTGCTGCCGTCTCTGTCGCTGCTCGCCCATACCGTGCGACCGGTGCCCAGCGAGGTGTCCTCGCTGCTGGAGGCGGGCTCTGCCGACATCGCGATCGTTGACGCGCGCACCGATCTGGCTTCCGCGCGCGGACTGTGCAGACTGCTGGGAGCTGCCGGATCGTCGGTTCCGGTGGTCGCCGTGGTCAACGAGGGCAGCCTGGTGGCGGTCAACGTCGATTGGGGCCTGGACGACATCCTGCTGCCCGGCACCGGCCCCGCCGAGATCGACGCACGGCTACGCCTGCTGGTCGGGCGCCGGGCGGGTGCGGTCAACGTGGAGAACGCCAGCAAGGTCGTGCTCGGCGAACTGGTCATCGACGAGGGCACCTACACCGCGCGATTGCGTGGCCGCCCGCTGGACCTCACCTACAAAGAGTTCGAGCTGCTCAAGTATTTGGCGCAGCACGCCGGCCGGGTGTTCACCAGGGCGCAGCTGCTTCAAGAGGTGTGGGGATACGACTTCTTCGGCGGCACCCGCACCGTGGATGTCCACGTGCGGCGTCTACGCGCGAAGCTGGGCGGCGAGTACGAATCGCTCATCGGCACCGTGCGCAACGTCGGTTACAAGGCGGTCCGGCCGCCGCGTGCGAAGGGCGACTCCGGCGCATCCGAGAGTGCCGGTGTCGCGGTCACCGACGTTGATGACGATGTGGACGACGAGATCGGCGACGACGACATCGTCGCCGAACCAGGGGCACGCAACGCCGGCTGAATCACGACTAGCGTGACGGTATGACCGAATGGGTCCCGCTTCTCGATGATCAGCGTCAACTACAGATACGCGAGTTGATTGTCGGGGCCACCCGCGCCGATGGTGTCGCCCCGGTGGGAGAACAGGTGCTGCGAGAGCTGCGTGGAACCGCAGCCAAGCACCTGGTCGCCGAGGACGGCGACGACGTGGCGGCGTACCTCAACTTGGTGTTGCCGGACGACAGCACTGGCGACGCGGATGCTCGTGAGAATGCCACGGCGATGGCCGAATTGGTGGTCGCGCCGGCGCTGCGTCGCCGCGGAATCGGTTCGGCGATGATCCGGGAAGCCCTCCGGGAGGGTGGCGAGGGCACCCGCGTTTGGGCACACGGCGACCTGCCCGAGGCCAAGGCGTTGGCCGCCAAGCTGGGGCTGGTCGCGGTGCGGCGACTCCACCAGATGCGTCGCCCCCTGTCAGATCTGCCCACCGTCTCGGCCGACCCCAGTGTTGTGATCCGGCATTATGCTGGGCCGCAAGATGATTCGGATCTACTTCGCGTCAACAACGCCGCGTTCTCGTGGCATCCGGAACAAGGAGGCTGGACGCAGGACGATCTGTCCGGCCGGTTCGCCGAACCCTGGTTTGATCCGAGTGGAGTGTTCCTCGCGCATGACGCGCAGACCGGCGATCTTCTCGGGTTCCACTGGACCAAAAAGCATTTGGACAAGCCAGGGGTGGGTGAGGTGTATGTCGTGGGGGTCGACCCCGCCGCGCAGGGCCGGGGATTGGGTCACCTGCTGACGTTGGTGGGGCTCCAGCATCTGGCTGACACCGGATTGAGCACCGTGTTGCTGTACGTCGAGTCTGATAACAGCGCCGCCCTGCGGACCTATGAGCGGCTGGGATTCGAGGTTTCCCTGACCGATGCCGCCTACGGTCGGGCCTGATAGGCGTTTACCTGCGATAACGACCGGACTGTCAAGTCTGTGAGTTCACTTTCCGTTCACCTGCGGTCGGGTGCCCGTCCATTGACTGCCTTTAGTTTCCGGGGTGCGCGTAGAAGATCCATCCCCATCACCTGACTTCCGATCACTCATGCGAGAAAGCGAGAGCCGTGAACCTCAAGGCCGTGAATCTTAAAAGCACTGGCACCACGATCTTCGCGGCGGCCGCCGCAGTCGCTCTGACCGCCGGCCTCGCCGCCTGCGGTAGCGACAACACCACCGGAGGTTCCTCGTCCAGTGCCTCCGGCGCTGCTTCCGGCTCGGGCGACTGTGCGGGCAAGGCCAAGCTGAGTGCCGAGGGCTCGTCGGCCCAGAAGAACGCCTTCGACATCTTCGCCAACGAGTACTCGACCGCGTGCTCCGGAAAGTCGATCAACTACAACCCCACGGGCTCGGGCAAGGGACGCGACAACTTCATCGCCGGACAGGTCGACATCGGCGGCTCCGACTCGGCGCTGTCCGAGGAAGAGGCGGGCAAGGCAAAGGAGCGCTGCGCAGGCAACGAGGCATGGAACCTGCCCGTCGTCTTCGGCCCAATTGCCTTGGCGTACAACATCCCCGGCGTTGACAAGCTGGTCCTGAACGCGGACACCGCGGCCAAGATCTTCACCGGTGCCATCACCGCCTGGAACGACCCGGCGATCGCCGCGCTCAACCCGGGCGCGACACTGCCGGACACCAAGGTCACCCCGGTGTACCGCAAGGACAAGTCCGGCACCAGCGAGAACTTCGGCAAGTACCTGACCACCGCCGCCGCGGAGAGCTGGACCAAGGGCAGCAGCGGCAGCTGGGAAGGCGGCGCCGGTGAGAGCGCCGAGAAGTCCTCGGGTGTAGCCGAGAAGGTCAAGGCTCTGCCCGGTGCCATCACCTATGTGGAGAAGGGCTACGCCGACGACCTCAAGATGCCGTATGCCCAGATCGACAGCGGTGCCGGCGCGGTCGCGCTGACCCCCGAGACCGCCGCCGCCTCAGTGGAGACCGCCAAGTTCGCGGGCGAGGGTAATGACCTCAAGCTGGACCTGGCCTCGATCTACGGCACCAAGACCGCCGGCGCTTACCCGATCGTGCTGGCCACGTACGAGATCGTCTGCTCCAAGGGTTACAAGGACCCCGAAGTCGCCGCCGCGGTGAAGTCGTTCCTGACGGTTGCGGTGAACCAGGGACAGAAGGGTCTGGCCGATGTGGGCTACGCCCCGCTGCCCACGCAGTTCAAGTCCCGTCTGGAGACGGCCATCAAGGCGCTCTCCTAGCAGCTGATTCGTCCCCACCCGGTGAGCTCAGGCGACCCGGGTGGGGACGTACCATCAACGACACAGACAGCGAGTTCAATGAGCAGCCAGACCAGCGGGATCGATCCCGTGGGGGTAGCCCGTCCGGCGGATCTTGACGGATCGGTCTTCGAGGAGAAGTCACAACCCATGAGCGACGAGGGCGACCATCAGCCACCCGCTAAGTCCACCAACACGGTCAGCCGTCCAGGCGACCGCATCTTCTCCGGACTCGCTACTGGGTCGGGTGTGTTCGTTGTCGCGCTCATCGGTCTGGTGGCCGTATTCCTGATCCTGCGCGCTGTTCCGGCGCTGAACAACGACGACGCGAACTTCTTCCTCTACAACGGTCCGTGGCGCACCGACGACACGGCACACATGCAATTCGGTGTCCTCGATCTGTTCCAGGTCACCGTCTTCGTCTCGGTCTTCGCGCTCTTGCTCGCCATGCCGGTGGCCCTTGGTATCGCGATCTATCTCACCGAGTACGCGCCGGCGCGGGTTCGTGGGCCGCTGTCCTATGTCATCGACCTGCTGGCCGCGGTGCCGTCCATCGTCTACGGCTTGTGGGGCATCTATGTGCTGGCGCCGGCGATCGCGCCGGTTGCGCTGTGGCTCAACAGAAACCTCGGCTTCATACCGCTTTTTGCTGACAGCCCCGTGAACATCGGAGGCGGCGGCAATCTGTTCACCGGCGGCATTGTGCTGGCGGTGATGATCCTGCCGATCATCGCGGCCGTCACTCGAGAGGTCTTCATTCAGACCCCAAAGGGCCAGATCGAGGCAGCGCTCGCCTTGGGCGCCACCAAATGGGAAGTGGTGCGTACCACCATCATTCCGTTCGGCACCTCCGGATATATCAGTGGTTCCATGCTGGGGCTCGGTCGCGCACTGGGCGAGACCATTGCGCTGATGTTGATCTTGTCGGGTACCTCGGTGGCATTCGGCTGGTCGCTCTTCGACAGTGGAAGCACCTTCGCGACCCATATCGCTTCCAACGCGTCGGAATTCAACAACGAATTGGAGGCCGGGGCGTACATCGCGGCCGGACTGGTGCTGTTCGTGCTGACATTCCTGGTGAACTCGGCGGCCCGTGCCGTCGTCGGCGGAAGGGGCCGGGCATGACCGCGACACTTGACAGGCCCGTGAAGGAGCCTGCCTTCCATCCGCTCTCGGCTAGGCGCAAGGCCACCAACGCCCTTGCCACGGTGCTTGTCTCGGCCGCCGTGCTGATCGCTCTGATTCCGCTGGTTTGGGTGCTGTACACCGTGTTCGATCGCGGATTCGGTGCCATCACCAGCGCGGACTGGTGGTTCAAATCGCAGAACATGATGACCAACCGGATCGAGGGCGGCGGCGCGTATCACGCCATCGTCGGCACACTGTTTCAAGGCCTGTTCTGCGCGATCATCTCGGTACCCATCGGCATCTTCGTGGCCATCTACCTCGTCGAGTACGGCGCCAACTCCCGGCTGGCCAAGCTCACCACCTTCATGGTCGACATCCTGACCGGCGTGCCGTCCATTGTGGCCGCGCTCTTCATCTACGCCCTGTGGGTGGCCACGCTCGGACTGCCGAGGTCGGGCCTCGCGGTCTCGCTTGCCTTGGTGCTGTTGATGATTCCGGTGGTGGTGCGTTCCTCGGAGGAAATGCTCAAGATCGTCCCGAACGATCTGCGCGAGGCCTCTTTCGCGCTGGGTGTGCCCAAGTGGAAGACCATCGCGCGCATCGTGCTGCCCACCGCACTCTCGGGTGTGGTTACCGGTGTGATGCTGGCCCTGGCCCGTGTCATGGGCGAAACCGCACCGCTGCTGGTACTCGTCGGTTACAGCAAGCTGATCAACTACGACATGTTCGGCGGGGAGATGGCCTCGCTGCCGGGCATGATGCTCGACCAGCGCAGCGGTTCCGTGGTGGGGCTTGCGGAGTCACGCCTCTGGGGCGCCGCTCTCACCCTCATCTTGTTGGTGGCGATTCTCAACATAATCGCCAAGCTCATTTCGCGTTTCTTCGCACCGAAAAAGGTCTAGGAAGGTAGTTATGGCCAAGCGCCTCGATCTCAAGGACGTCAACATCTTTTACGGCAAGTTCCACGCCGTTCAGGATGTCGCGCTGTCGGTTCCGCCTCGCAGCGTGACGGCCTTCATCGGCCCGTCCGGTTGCGGTAAGTCGACCGTGCTGCGCACCCTCAACCGGATGCATGAGGTGACACCCGGTGCTCGTGTCGAGGGTTCGGTGCTGCTCGACGGTGCCGACATCTACGGCGCCGGGATAGACCCGGTATCGGTGCGTAAGACCATCGGCATGGTGTTCCAGCGGCCAAACCCGTTCCCCACCATGTCGATTCGTGACAATGTGGTAGCCGGACTGCGGTTGCAGGGTGTGCGCAGCAAGAAGACCCTTGACGAGGTGGCCGAGCGTTCGCTGCAGGGTGCCAACCTGTGGAACGAGGTCAAGGATCGTCTTGACCGTCCCGGTGGCGGGCTCTCCGGCGGTCAGCAGCAGCGTCTCTGCATCGCCAGGGCCATCGCGGTGCAGCCGGACGTGCTGTTGATGGACGAGCCGTGCTCAGCCTTGGACCCCATCTCCACGCTGGCCATCGAGGACTTGATCTCCGAGCTCAAGCAGGAGTTCACCATCGTTATCGTCACGCACAACATGCAGCAAGCCGCGCGCGTCAGCGATCAGACCGCGTTCTTCAACCTGGAGGCCGCCGGTAAGCCGGGCATGCTCGTGGAGATCGACGACACCGAGCGCATCTTCTCCAACCCGAGCCAGAAGGCCACCGAGGACTACATCTCCGGCCGCTTCGGCTGATCCAGGAATACCTCGGGTCGTGCAACTGTCATAGTCGGCATGACCAAGGCAGTGCAGTTCGATCAGTACGGCGGTATCGACGTCCTGCAGGTGCGTGACGTGCCGCGCCCGGTTCCCGGGCTCGATGAGGTCCTCGTGCAGGTGCGCGCCGCGGGGATCAACCCCGGCGAGGCGAAGATCCGCACCGGAGTGTTGCACGACAGGTTCCCGGCGACCTTCCCCTCCGGGCAGGGCAGCGACCTGGCAGGCGTTGTAGTGGAAGTCGGCCACAGCGTGGCGCGTTTTGCGCCAGGGGACGAGGTGTTCGGCTATACCGATGATCGGGCCAGTCACGCGGAGTTCGTCGTCGTTCCGGCCAGCCAGCTGGTCACCAAGCCCGAGAGTCTGTCATGGGAGGTGGCGGGCAGCCTCTTCGTCGCGGGTAGCACCGCGTATGCAGCGGTCGGCTCGGTTGATTTGGCCCCGGGTGATGTGGTCGCCGTCTCCGGCGCGGCGGGGGGAGTGGGCACCATTGCCGTACAGCTCGCCAAGGCCGCTGGTGCGACCGTGATCGGTATCGCGGGGCCGGGTAACGATGAGTGGCTCACCGCGCATGGCGTCATCCCGGTCAACTACGGCGAGGGATTGGCAGACCGCATCAAGGCAGCAGCGCCCGACGGGCGGGTCGATGCCTTCCTCGACCTCTTCGGCGGAGGCTACGTGGAGCTGGCGCTCAATGAGCTTGGAGTGGAGCTGCGGCGAATCGACACCATCATCGACTTCGCGGCAATCGAGCGATACGGCGTGCAAAGTGTGGGAAACGCCGAAGGCGCCTCGGCGCAGGTGCTCGCCGAGCTGGCCGCACTGATTGTCGACAAAAAGCTGGATGTGATTGTCGCGCATACGTTCCCGCTGGATGACGTGCGCAGTGCGTACGAGCTGCTCGAACAGCAGCACACCCGCGGGAAGATCGTGCTGGTGCCTTAGCCGCTTAGAGCGACGTCAGGTGGTCGTGGCCCTGTCCCTCCGGCGGCAGGCTGCCGGTCACCTGGAAGATGACTCGTCGGGCGACCTCCACCGCGTGATCGGCGAAGCGCTCGTAGAAGCGGCCCAGCAGGGTCACGTCGACGGCGGCAGCCACTCCGTGCTTCCACTCGCGGTCCATCAGCACGGTGAACAGATGCCGGTGCAGGTCGTCCATCGCATCGTCTTCTTCATTGATACGGGCGGCCTTCTCCGGATCGCGGGTCAGCAGCACCTCCTGCGCACTGTTGCCCAAATCGACTGCGACTCGGCCCATCTCGGCGAAGTATCCGTTGACCTCTTCGGGCAGTGCGTGCTGCGGATGACGACGCCGGGCGATCTTGGCGACGTGCAGGGCCAGGGCGCCCATTCGGTCCACGTCCGCGACAATCTGGATGCTGCTGACGACCTCGCGAAGGTCGCCGGCCACCGGAGCCTGCAGGGCCAAGATGGCGAAGGCATTCTCTTCGGCGGCGGCGCTCATCGCGGTGATCTGCTCGTGGTCCGAGATGACCTGCTCGGCAAGGACGAGATCGGCCTGTAGCAATGCACGAGTGGCCCGCTCCATGGCGGCTCCGGCCAACCCACACATCTCCCCGAGCTGTGCCGATAATGAGGACAGCTGCTCCTGAAACGCGGTACGCATGGATCAAGCCTACGGACCCGTCGTCGTCGAGTCATGGCTCTGGCGTGAACGCCGAGTGAATGCCACTACAGGTTCCGTCGAAGAAACTGCGATCAGCGTCTAAATAGACGGACTATCCGCAGGTAGCGTCGCCGGCATTGACGACCGTCAGATCCATGGGGAGTTCGGCGGGAGCCATCGCGCCCGAGGAAAGCTGCAGCGGAACGCTCGATCCGGCGACGGGCGGAGCCTGCAAGTTGGCGGTGGACGCGTAGTCACTGCCGAGGACCACGCGCACGGAGTTCTGGGCTCCGTTGATCCGCTGGAGCTTGGCTCCGCCGAATGAGGCGGCGACCGTCGCGGCCTGCTGCTCGTGCCCCGGGGAGAAGAAGACCGTGGTGGTGGGCAGCGCGGACGGATAGTCGTCGGTGGTGGTGATGCCGAATCCGTACTGAGACAGCTGGCTGGCGGCCGATGCTGCCAGGCCCGACTGGCCCGTGCTGTTGGACACGTGCACGTTGATCTCGCTGGGCTCGGTGGTGACCAGATCAATCTGCTCACTTGGCGTAGCGGCGGGAGTTGGTGTGGCCATGGATGTTTCGCCGAGTTCGGTGGCGGCTCCGTGCTCACTGGACGCCAAGGTGGTGTCCTGGGTGGTGGTGCCGGGCATGGGGACGCGGGTGCCGTCGGGCTGCAGTTCGCCAGGCAACGGATCGTCATTGATGATGGCGTCGAAGATCTTTCGGATATCTGTGGTGCGTGGCGTCTCGTTGCCCTCGGAGTCGGTGCCATCGGTTGGCACCGTCAGGAAGGTGATACGGCCGGCCTTCACGTCTTGCAGTGATTGACCAAGGTCCACAAGGTCTTTCGTCCTGATGTTGTCGACGTAGGAGTCGTCGATGAAGGTGTTCACCACATTGTTGAGCTTGCTCAACGAGAAGAAGGTGTTGTGCGAGATCATCGAACGCAGCAGAGACGACAGGAACAACTGCTGCCGCTTGATGCGTCCGTAGTCACCGTTGTATTCGGTGGTGACCTGACGGGCACGCACGTACTGCAGGGCCGTATGTCCGTCGATCGTTTGGCGCCCAGCGTTTTCCAGCACGGTGCCCAGCTCGTAGTCCTCGATCGGCGTGGGCGTGCACACCTCGACCCCGCCGAGCGCGTCGACCATCTTGGAGAACCCGGCGAAGTCCACCCCGAGGAAGCGGTTGATGTTCAGGCCCGAGATCTTCTGAATGACCTTGACCAGACACTTGGGACCGCCAAATGCGAACGCCGAGTTGAGTTTGGTTTCGGTGTAGGCCTTATCGGGTCCGTAGGACCGGGTGTCCTCGTTCCACACTTCGCAGAGCGTCGGCTGGATCGCCAGATCACGGGGGAAGGACACGACCGCGACCCGCTTACGGTTCGCTGGGATGTTGACCAACATCATGGTGTCCGAACGCGTGCCTTCGGCATCGGAGGTGTCTCCGGCGCCCATGTTGCTATTGGCACCCGCGCGGGTGTCGACGCCGATGATGAGGAAGTTCTCGTCGCCGTACTGAGCGTTGGGATCGCGGATGTCGTGGGAGTTGGGGTCCAGGGCCTCGACGCGGTTGAGTCTGTTGTTCTTGACGTTGCTCCACTGCCAGGCGCCGCCGGTGACGGTGAGGGAGCACACCGCGACGACGGCGGCGATGGAGCGCCCGAGGTAGATGGGGCGCCGCGAGCGCTTGGATTCGGGTTCCTGGACAAAGGCTTCCGGATTCCCCACGCGGATGGGGATGGCGCGGGTGTCGATGTTGTCGTCCAGATTCGACGCCCGTACGCGGCGCGCGGCGGCCTTGTCGTAGAGGGGGGCGTCATCCGGGTAGTCGACAAAGTCCGCGTGCTCGTCGACCGGCTCGGTGGAATAGCGATCGAGGTCGGGTGCGTCCTGTCGCACCTGGGGGAGGACGTCGGTATGGCTTTCGTCGGCGAACGCCGTGGGAGCGGGCTCCTCGGCGCGGTCCTCGGGTTCCGATCGCGCGTGCCGCCGGGATCGGCGCCCGCCGCCGGCGCCCTCACGGGCCAGGAGCTCGGCCACCGACAGTGAGTGCGAGCCGGTTTCGTGTGCCGACGGTGCGGGCGGCTCCTCCGGTGCCGGGCCGGGCTTGGGTCCGTTGGTAGCGGTCCTGGGAGGTTGTGCGGCCTGCCTCGGTGCGGGTCGGGGAGCTGGCGCCGCGGGCTGCGGCTCGCGCACCGTGTGTGCCGTCTCCAACCGCCGGGTCCACTCGTCGTCGGTGGGATCGGGCAGCGAATGATTCAGCGCTGGTGGTGGCGTCCACGGTGTGTTGGATGGTTCCGGTGCCACGTCGATGTCAGGATGACTGCCAACGGGTTCGACGGCGCGTTCCCATGGGGCCGCGCCGTACGCGCGCGGTTGGGCAGGAGTGGCGTTGGGGCCATCACCCATGTTCAACCTCGCTTAAAAACGTCTGGACAGTTGCAAGTACACGGCACACCGGCAGCACATAACGCCGTGCCCGGGGCGCGGTCGTCGTCACATGCTACTGAGCATTGCCGCAGATCACCATGCCCAGTGACCGAGATGTGACCCCACGTCACCCGCCAGAGTGCATGACGTCGGCCGCCGAGGGAACCGTGCAATCGTCGGGGTCGTTGAGCCAGCCCTCGGGCAGCGACACCTTGCCCGGTGACCCCTGGCGGCCCCGGGGGCCGTTTCCGCCCTCGGGGAAGGGCGCGGCGGGATCCAGCTGATTGAGCAGGGTGTCCAGCTCGGCGAGGGTGCTGACGAGTGCTAGCGCGCGCCGGAGATCTCCACCGGCGGGGAAGCCGTGCAGATACCAGGCGATGTGCTTGCGCATATCGCGCAACGCCTTGTCCTCCCCGAAATGATCGACGAGCAACACCGCGTGACGCCGCATGATGTCCGTGACCTGACCGAGATTTGGTGGCACTGGAATCGTCTGACCGTTGAAAACGGCACTCAGCTCCGCGAAGAGCCAGGGGCGGCCAAGACATCCGCGACCAATGACGACGCCGTCGCAGCCCGTTTGTTCCATCATGACGACCGCGTCGGCGGCATCGAAGATATCGCCGTTTCCGAGGACGGGAATGGTTGTCACGTGGTTCTTGAGCGCGGCTATCTGGTTCCAGTCGGCGGCGCCCGAGTAGCGCTGCGAGGCAGTGCGGGCGTGTAGCGCGACCGCGGCGGCCCCCTCGGCCTCGGCGATGGCGCCGGCGTCCAGGTGCGTGTGGTGGTCGTCGTCGATGCCGACGCGGAACTTGACCGTTACCGGTATGTCGGTGCCTTCGGTGGCGCGCACGGCGGCGGAGACGATCTGACCGAACAGCCGCCGCTTGTAGGGAAGCGCTGCGCCCCCGCCATTTCGGGTGACCTTGGGGACCGGACAACCGAAGTTCATGTCGATGTGGTCGGCGAGATTCTCGTCCACCACCATCTTGGCGGCGCGGTAGGTCGTTTCCGGATCGACCGAATAGAGTTGTAGCGACCGTGGCGATTCTTCGGGGGAGAAGGTGGTCATGTGCAGCGTGACGGGGTGCCGTTCGGCGAGGGCCCGCGCGGTCACCATCTCGCAGACATACAGTCCGCTCACGGTGCCCGTAGTGGCCAGCTCCAGCTCCCGGCATAGCGTCCGGAACGCCACGTTGGTGACACCTGCCATCGGAGCGAGCACGACGGGGCTCGGCAATACCAAAGACCCGATCCGCAGTTCGCGGGATCGGGCCTTCGGAAGGTCGACGGATGCGGTCACGATGTCAGTCGATTAGACACTGACCGCTTCCCTGGCGGCCTTGGCGGCG